>JAATGT010000035.1 GCA_015654525.1 Bacteroidales bacterium | reverse complement strand
GTGGTTCCTCCTGCATTGATAGCTGCCACACCGGTAGGCGCAACCACAGCCAACTGCTTTTTGGTTTCCTTTTTGAGTTTATGCAGAAAGGTTGTTTTTCCCGTTCCCGCTTTTCCGGTCAGGAAAATAGATCTGTTGGTAAACAAGGCGAAATCATGCGCAAGTTGATAATAAGGAGAAGAGTTTTCCATAAAAGCTAATTCATACTGGTTTTGATAGTACAAAAATAGCTAAAACAATTAATAATTAGTCCTTTTTAGTAGCAGAATCTTACACTTTCGGCATGACTTGTGATCGGGTGAAATTTGTCTCTGAACCAACTCCGGATACTCACTTTTCTCTTCTTTGTATTTTAGTACCAGCTTGTCTCTTTTTGATTAATGATAAACTACGTTCTATCTCTGTTTTTAAAGTACCTGTGTTCTTTTCCATGTGCTGGTTCAGAAATAAAGAGCTTTCGGAAAACGCACTCATAGCACGAAATATCTTCCATTGTATAAGCTCACTATGTGCATTTCGGTAGAAACAATTCTCCAGTTGTTCGAACACCTTAGGTTGATAATCGTAAAAACAGATAAATCCGATTGCATCAATTGCTTCACTGAGTTGAACTATGTCAGTACTCTTTAAAGCTGTTAGCAGATCAGGTAAAGCAACTGTACCTATGCGAATAAGTGTTCTGGCGGCAAGGTCGCGGGGTAGGGGATAACTCACTTTTTTAAAGTCCGCGACCGGAACAATCCGGTGTTGATTATTTCCGATCTTACCCAGTACTGCAATCAACGGCAGAACAGCAGCCTGACCGTAAGATAGAAGTGAATTACATATTTCAAGCCTGGGATACAACTTTTTCTCGGCCTGCGAAGCTGTAATTAAACAGGTTATTGCCTGTAGGTCGGGCTGTTTAATCAGCAATCTGGCACCCAACGTTCTGTCGGTTGGCAGTTTACTTTCCAGCAATGCTGTTCGTTGTTCAAAGGAAGTGGCTGTATAGCTATTCTCCAGGCCATCGACCACATATCCGCGGCTTTCTAACTGCGCTACATTACTTTTCATTGAACTCCAACAGTTTTAATTTCAGTAAATTCAATCAGTACCTACTATTCTATGCCGGCAACCGTACTTCTTCTTTCCATCAAAATAGTATCTCTCCACATCTGGTTCATCTTGGCTACTTTTTCCCTATAACCGATTTCCCTGAATCCTTGTTTTATATGAATAGCTATACTAGATTTATTTTCGGGAAAAATACCTGATTGTAATGTCCAGAAACTATTGGCTTCGCTTTCGACTATAATAGCTTCAAGCAACTTTGTTCCAATCTGCTGACCGCGATATTTGTTGCCAACATACACGCTTATTTCGGCTACCCCGGCATAAACAGCTCTGCTTGATACCGCCGATAGAGCAGCCCAACCTACTATGTCATGATTTACCTCAGCTACAATGCGGCAAACACTTATATGTCCTTTGTTCCAATCCTCCCAGGTAGGAATACTTTGTTGAAAAGTGGCATTGCCGGTTTCAATTCCTTCTTTGTAAATTTCTGCAACCCGAATCCAGTCTGTTGCGTTCATTGCCCGTAATCTTATATCCATATTATATAAACGTATTAAAGAACTTTGAAATTATTGTTGATATATTATTATCACAGTAAGTTTCAGATAATAAAACCTATAATTACTTATTTCTCATTTTCTGTTTGCTGCGTTTTCATCATAAAACCATAGGGCTTGGTTGTTTCTGTTCCTGTTGGAATGGTTTTATAAGGCCGGTATAAAATTGTGCTGTTGTTTGTATCAATGCCTTTAAACAAGCTCCCGATATTTTTATGAAGCTCTCTGCATTCCACCGACAAAGCTGGTATATTCTTTAGATCAACGGAAGTGGTATATTGTATCAACGGAAAACAGCCTGTGTTGATAATTTGCGAATACACCCGGAATATCACCGGTTTTGTTTCCACATTGTTTACCGTCATAGGAAACTTATATTTGCCATAAATTTGTTTGGTGATTTTTTGTTCGAAACTCTGAATTTCATCTTCATTCTTATATTTCCACAGTTGATTGGCAGGATTCAATAATTGTGTCGACAAACCTATGTGGCAAAGAGCATCAATAAGATCACCTTTCTTATAATCCGATTTGGCCACCTGGTACCAGTCAAAGGCATCTTTATTCAGAATCTTCAAAATACCGGCTTGCAAGTTATTAAGTTTCCAGTCATTGCCGTACTTACCATAAATAAAAGTAAAAGACTTGTGGTAAAGACTATCTTCAAAATCGGTCACAACCACATACATTTCCTTATTTAGAGCCTCGTACTTAATCCGGTAATCATGACTTGGATTGTCATCCGTACTAACTTCACCAACGTGTTTCTTAGCAGTATTTTTCTGATAATATTCACTTATAATTCTGAAGTTTTGCATCTTCAAATTACCTTTCAGAACATCCGTCAGTTTTTTTATATCTCTTCGTTTATCACGCAGTCTGTCACTGCAAACTGCCAGCACTTTATCTGCTCTGTCTTCAACCAGCCCACTCACTATTCTGTTGTTTAAGACATGTATCTGATTTCTAATTTCCGGATCAATCTGATTGTCCTTTTTTGATTCACTAAACGAACATGCTGTCAATGAAATCGCCAAGAGCGAAATCCCTACTAAATTAAATTTCATTTCTACTAAAATTTCTAATCATTATTTTTCTTAGTTCCCAAAGACTCTGTAACTCGTAACTAAAACCTTGTAACTATCTCCTGTTTTTAATTTCATCTATCCTGAATAACACTACCGCACTCAGCAAGATTATTCCGGCAAACCAGATGGCTGTTATTCCAACATGGGCTGTCAGCAAACCACCAACAACCGCCCCGGTCATAAATGATAATATAATAGCAAAATAGCGCATGGAACGCATTCCGGCCCGACGATCATTTTTGGTCAGAGCCAGAAATGCCGCCACGGTAGCCGATCGTAAGTTTCCGGTGGTCATCGTTGTGCTGTATGGTGCGTCTACAAGTCTGCGAAATGATGATACCTGCAACGAAGCAACAAACGATACCACAACCGTTGTCAGGATATTGGATACGGAAGTAGGAATAAAGCCAATAATAATCATCACTACTATTTCAGACAGTAACACAATATATGTCCAGTCGGCTCTTACTATTTTCGATAAATGTCTCTTTATAAACTCGGCAGTAAACACTCCTAGAATAAAAGCAAAAATAGGAGGAATATGCACAAAAGCCCGACTCCACTCTCCTTTAACGGCATACACAGCCAACAAAACGATATTTCCTGTTTGCGAATTGCAAAATACGCCACCTCGTCCGATATAGGTATATGCATCCAGAAAACCACCTACTACAGCTAGTATCATTCCAAAAGGAACTGACTCCGCCACCATATATTCTTTTATAGTCACTCCGCCATCGCGGGACGAAGTACCAACATAATTTTTCAATAAAACTGCCATTACTTTTAATATAGATCCATGCTTTTTTATTGCATGGGGATAATAAGTAGTTACAAGTAAATAGTTACGAGTTACAAGGCTGTTTATCTGAATTTTGCTTTCAGAAAACAGGTCATTAAATAGTATTACTTACTTAAATAGATCATATCCAACCGTTATCGGATAGTATTCTTGGTGTTTAATTTTCAGGCTGAAGTTATCATAACAACAGCTCTTAGTTAGGTATAAGGTTCAGAGATCAACTGCAAAATTACCTAAAATTATAGGTTTACGAGCCGTTTAGGCTTCCTTGCTTAGAAATTATCTTCAATTTTTCACCAATGCAAACATTATTAAACCCGTAATCAGTCCTAATGCTGCACCGACCCAAATTTCTTTATATGTATGTCGCCCGAGCACAATCCGCGACCAGGCGATTAAACCTGTCAACAGAAAGACAATGATTCCGATTGTCAGATTCATGGGCATGATCAGGAATGAAAGATATATATTCATCGATACATGCAACGAACTCTTCACGTAAAAGTTTACAAGCTGTGAGATAAACATCAGCATCAGTGCACAAAACACACTCAAACACAAATTAGCCGATTGTCCGCTCAGATATAAAACTACTGTCACAACAAGCAACAGCGGCAAAATAAACAAATACATCGATTTCCGCTGTTTCCGGTCGGACACATCAAAGTTTGTATAAGTTCCGTTTTTAGATTTTCGATACAATCGCAAAACCAAGGGCAGGAAAACACAACCTACAATTAAAGATGAAATGAATGCCGCTTTCTTGAAATCATTTTGACTGAAGGTGGCAATGATTACGAAAAGAGGAATCGTAATTAGCGGATGCCCGATAACCGAGATGTATGTTGCTGTTTTTTGTTTCATTTCTTCTAATTTACCTGATAACCCATGCTACGAAAGTGTACAAAGCCTTAAAACCAAAACTAAGTAATCACTCTTTTTCGGATAAGACAAGGGTAGATCTTTAATTATATCATAGTTTACAAATATAAGCATTTTTTGAGTGAGCTTACAGAAAAGACCGACTCTGTTTTAGCCTGTAAAAACAATAAATGCAAGCGAATTTTCTGTTTCCGCCTGCATGTTGTTCTTTTGCTTTGTCTGCCAAAGCTATTCTTCAAAAATCTGTTTCCTGTTGTTTGCGCAATAACTCTTTGGTAGATAATAATCCACAGGCGGCAAAAATATCTTCACCACGCGATGCCCTGATTGTCACAGTAAGACCTTTTGCTTTCAAATGGTTTTGAAATGTCACCATGTTTTCCGGCGAAGTTCCTTCGAGGGGCGTATCGGGAATGGCGTGAAAGCGGATCAGATTCACCCTGCACTTAATGCCATGCAATAACCGCACCAGTTCATTGGCATGGCGTGGCGTATCATTGATTCCTTTAAACATAATATATTCGAAAGATACCCGGCGCTGACGACCCAGTTGCCAACGACGGATCTCACTAACAACCTGTGTAATGGGATAAACATTTTGTATGGGCATAATTTCGCGCCTTTCATCGTCGAAAGGAGAATGAAGGCTGACTGCCAGATGTGCCTGACTTCTTTCCAAAAAAGTATTCATAGCCGGAATAATTCCAATGGTAGATACCGTGATGCGTTTCGGGCTCCAGTCGTAGCCCCAGGCTGAGGTCATGATTTCGATACTGTTCAATACTGCTTCTACATTATCCATCGGTTCACCCATGCCCATGTACACGATATTGGTTAGTTTATCGAACTCGGGCAACGACTGTACCTGATTAATTATTTCGCCCGTTGTGAGGTTTCCCTGAAATCCCTGTTTACCTGTCATACAAAACAAGCAGCCCATCTTACAGCCTATTTGAGTGGATACACAGAGCGTGGCACGATCGGCATCCGGTATATATGCAGCTTCGATAAACTTCTGAATTTGCGTTGGGTAAAGATACTTTTTTGTACCATCAGTCGAAGTCTGGACTTTCGAAGGTTCAGTCATCCCGACGCAGTATTTACTCTCCAGTTTCTCCCGCGTTTGTTTAGACAGGTTGGTCATGGAGGCAATACTTGTCACCTGTTTTTTATACATCCAGTCGGCCAATTGTGTAGCCGTAAAGGCCGGGAGTCCGAGTGTGCTGACGACTTCTTTGAGTTGAAACAGGGTAAGTCCGAAAAGATTTGTTTTCATTGTCAGTTATGCTTGTTGTCTCAGAAATAGGTTTCCGAAACAATATTTTGAAAAGGAATGTCTTTTGAAATCAGAATATCGCGCACCTGCACCACCATTTCGGCACTACCACACAGATAGTACCTGTTATCCGTAGCCAGATCGTACTCTTTCAACCATCCGGTGAGACGCCCCTTGTAATAAGCCGTATCTTCCTGTTGCGAACAACAACGAGTATATTTTCCACTAAAATTTTTCTCTATCAGCGAAGCAAAGTAAAAATTCTCATCATACCTGCCTCCGTGTACCAGTGTTTTATGAGTAGCTTTGCCCGATCGTATCATCGATACAAAAGGTGCTATACCGGTTCCGGCTGCTATCCAGTATGCTTTTCCCGCATCGCTGCGAAATGATCCAAATGGTTCGGATATATAAATATTATCTCCGACACGGAGTCTGGATAGGATAGGAGTGAGCCGGCCTTCAGGGCGTTCATCGAACAGAATCTCGATATCTTTGTCCTGTTCGCCACTGGCTATGCTGTATAAGCGAGCCTCTCCGTCAGGTACTACATCAATTGCTAGTACCTGCCCGGCTGTAAACGTGAAACTGCGCTGAAACGAAAGCACATAAACACCTTCGGCTACCGAACGGATAGCCGAAACCTGTTTTTTATATAATGTATGATTATGTGACACTGAAAGGAATTAATAGCAACGGGTATCTGTTTTATTTCGGAGACTAAACAAGCCTTGTCGGGATTTTGTTCAACCAACTGCAAGGTCTGCCTGAATAAGACGGTTCTTGTTATTCCGGTTATAACCAAATAACTCCTTGCTCTTAATATGATTAAATACCTGTTCCGGCACATACTCCCGGAAACTGTCATCACCATTTTCAATCAGAGTGGTGATATGATCCGATCTGATTTCAAGACTTTTATAAGGAATACTTCTCAATACAAGAATTTTCTTCGTCATATTCAGATATTGCCAGAGTAATTTGTTTTCAGCCGAGAAATGGGCATCATCGGGGTAGATCAGTTCGCCCGAATGGGGATCAATATAAGGATACAAATAGACTTTTACATTACTTTGAAACAAAGCACCCATAGCTTCGAGCAAGCCTCCCCGCAAATCGGTATAATAAGATGCATCCAGCGTTTTATCAAAAGTAGGTAATCCGATGATCACACGCAACTTTATCATTTTGAACTGACCGAAATAGGTTACTAGTTTGAAAAATCGCTTAAACCGCGATATCATTACACTTTGTCCCATCATATTCAACAGGTCGACACGGTGCAGAAAGTCTTTTTCGTCCACTTCTTCGCCCTGCATCAGCGAGTTCAGTGATAGTTCGCAAAAAGCAATGGTGTTATCAGGTTTGTAATCTTCATCCTGCTTAAAAATTGCCAGACTGTCATGTATAAATTCCATCCCCAGCTTATTGATGGGTCTGAAATTACCCCTGAGTAGCAATACATTCTTTTTATAAAGCATATCACTGGGTTGGCGCACTTTCCCCGACTGGTCAAACATAATGGCAGGAGTCATGTTATGGCTCACCAGCATCAGGTTGAGCAAGCGGTTATCAACCCAACCCATATCGGGACCTTCCACATACACATAGTCCACTTCCACCCGGTCCGTGTTCAGGTTATCGAGTAACGACAGCAGGATAGTACGCGGATCTTCCCACTGAAACAGCCCGCCATAAATGAGATTGATTCCCAATGCACCGAGCGTATATTGTTGCAACAAAGTATCTTTCTCGTGCAACTTGACATGAATAAAAATTTTATTCGGGTGATAACGATCATTTCCTTCCACCGCCATGCCCAACCAGCCATTGCCGTGATTTGTCTTGCAAAAGTTGAGCGTTTCAACCGTGTTGGCAAAAGCAAAGAATTTCTGGTTGTTCTTTTTATCCAGTATTTCTATCAGCTCGTCGTACTCATAGTCGAGCATTTTTCGCAATCGGTCTTCGGCCACATAGCGCGACGGCATTCCCTGATTGTAAAAATGATCACTGAAGAGTTTGTCGTAAGCCGAAATGGACTTGGCCACCGTATTGGATACACCACCCGCCTGAAACAAATGCCGGGCAGTTTCTTGCCCACCACCTATCTCTGCTATCGTGCCGTAATACCTTGAATCGATATTGATGTGTACCGACTTTTCTTTTATACTCAGTGTATTTGCCATATTCAAGTTGTATTCCCTGTTTTAATTCATCATTCTAACAACCTGAAAGGAATTCTGTTTAATTATTTGGAGTCATTTGTTTATCTTTCCCGGATCTTCGAAACCAAATCCCGATTTTTCTTTATACCGGATTTGCTATTCCTTTTTTGTCCAGGATATGCAGTTTAAAGCGCCACCTCTGGCTATAATACTGTTCATTTGAACTTTCCGAATCCCGCCTTTATAACCGGGAAAGTACTTCAAGATTTCTTTTTCCAGCTCTTCATCATCTTTTTCGATACCCAACGAAGGCAGTAGAATGAAATCTTTTGTTTGTAGATAATTAAGATAGGCAAACTTAGCGTTTATCTTTTCAGGATAATCAATATTTAAAAACTCATATTTCAGATGATTTTCCTTTAATGAACCCAACAGATATTCTATAAACTCATTTTCGAAGAGTTCTTTGCGTGTTTTATAATACCCCTGTAACAAAACTGTTTCATTGTCGATGAATCGCACCATGCCGTCGGCATGACCATACCTTTCACCACGATCCCAGGGTATTAATACTATTTTATCTACTTCAAACAAATCCTTTAGTTGAGTCAATAATTGATCTTTGCTGTATTTCTGTATGTTTTCAAGAATGACTTTATCAGTCATAATGACGCAATTATCAGATTTAATAACATTTCCACCATCAAGAATAATATCTGACTTCACCGTCTTGAGATTAAGATTAGTGCAAATACTCTCAGGATCCGATTTTATATCTTCCAACTGTTGAAGGTAATCCGGATGAAATCTATATTGAATAAATTTATGCCCGTTAACCTGTACAGGCATATAGTCCCTGGCCCATATATCTTTTGTTCCGGACAAAAACCTGCAATCAGCACCCAACAAATCAAGTGTACTATAAATCTCACCGGCAATTTCAGGAAACTGTTCTTTTAGTTTTTCCGAAAAATAAATCGTGTTTGTGTCTTTGTCTGTAACCATAGCGTTGAATTTTAATCAGGATTTTTCTATTTCCGTTTTACCCGAATTTGAATGTTCAAATATAGCTTATTTACCGAAGTAAACAATAATATTTAATGCTTTGTTTTCTGAAAACACCATTCGCAAGTGCCATAGGCACGACCGATATTAATTGCCTGTGATTTTAATCATAGGCAAATAATAATTATGATTTCAATTATAGGGAATTAGAAACCACCTCGCCAAGTGCCATAGGCACGACCGATATTAATTGCCTGTAATTTTAATCATAGGCAAATAATAATTATGATTTCAATTATAGGGAATTAGAAACCACCTCGCCAAGTGCCATAGGCACGACCGATATAGACACCTATAATTTTAATTATAGGTAATTAGATTTCAATCATAGGCAAATTGAACCGCTTTATTCAGCAAAGTATTGAACGAAACCGTTTCGCGAAAAGCTGCCAGGGTATTTTCCATAAACTGATCACTGAGCAGAAATGCATCATCCACACGTTTATATACGCTTGGATTTTTCATTTTGAGGTATTCAGCATATTTGTAATCAGCCGGGTAACCACGAGGTACCTTCTTCAGCGCCTGATTGTCTTCCAATACAAAACTCTTAGCTTCACGAACCGCATTTTCGAAAGTTTCTCCATTCAGATATATTTCTTCACGAATACTTTTTAATACAGAAGGTTGTGGACTATAAATTCCCGTACACAACATGCTACCATTCAGATATCCGGAGCCTGCCGGTTCAATATGAAAGTAATATCCCGAAAAACCGGAATTCTTTCCATTCGGGCAGATAAAGGCCCCGAAATGTGTTTTATAAGGCATTTTATTGGCCGAAAACCGGATATCGCGATTAAACCGATACGTACAATTTTTTACCGTGACGCCTTTGATGGATGGATCGAATTCACTGATTCCGACAATCAGTTTCTCTACCACTAAGTTGAAAGCCTGAGTAGCCGTTTGGTATTCCGCACGGTGTGCATCTAACCATTCTTTGCTATTGTTTTCTTTAATTTGATTCAGAAAAGTGAGGATTGATTTCATAATTGAACTAAATTTTTTGAAGTGTAAATGTACTTATTTTTCTATTTATAGAAAACATTCAACACAAACAAAGTAATTTCATTTTATCTATTCCACCAAGTACCATAGGCACGATCTATATAGATACCTATAATTTCAATTATAGGCAATTAGAAACCACTCTCCCTACCAAGTGTCATAGGCACGACCGATATAGATACCTATAATTTCAATTATAGGCAATTAGAAACCACTCTTCCTACCAAGTGCCATAGGCACGACCGATATAGATACCTATAATTTCAATTATAGGTGATTAGAAACTACTTCGTCAAATCAAATCATCCAAAACATACCTATCATCAAATTCCACATCATATTCACGGAGCAATTCCAGATATTCTTTCCTGAAAGATTGCTTACTGTGGTGAGCTTCCTGATTCTTGATATAATTATATATCATCGCAACATCCCGTTGATTATACGAAAAAGCACCAAATCCCCGTTGCCATTCAAATCGTTCCCGAAGCAATCCACTTTCATTCACCCATTTTGACGATTTAGCTTTAGTCGCCTTCATAACATCCGAAACAGCAACATCCGGTTTCAAACCAAAGAAACAATGAATATGATCTTCCACGCCATTCACCAGAATCGTTTTACAGCCCGTTTCATTGATCAAATTACCAAGCACACCCAGCAACTGCGGTTTCCACGCCTTATCAATAACAGCATTGCGGTACTTCACAGCAAAAACCGCCTGAATATAAATCTGATGATAAGTATTTCCCATATTCTAACTCATTTATTGTTACACATTAAAAACATTGTCTCCACATCGCAACAGATTAAAATCCATTGCTCCAACATCGGCCGTCCCTATGGGACTTGCTTAGGTTCCAGCAAGTGCCATAGGCACGATCGATATAGATACCTATAATTTCAATTATAGGCAATTAAAACCCACCCAACCAAGTGCCATAGGCACGACCGATACACAAAACCTATGATTTCAATCATAGGTAGGTAGGGAAGGAGTGACGCGGTAGAGCAGTACCATCATCCCTCCACCATCGCCGCTGTCACAGTATACAGATCCTCACCATCAATGTCCAGCGAGAGCGTTTGTGTCACATAACCCACTTTCGACAATGTAACTGTATACGTCCCGGCTTC
The DNA here is from genome assembly GCA_015654525.1 of Bacteroidales bacterium. GTDB lineage: Bacteria > Bacteroidota > Bacteroidia > Bacteroidales > Paludibacteraceae > Paludibacter. Next base: position 2,730 of record JAATGT010000035.1, on the reverse strand, counting down.
CATCGATTTGATATGCATACCACCCGCTTCACCCGTTGTTTTTTCCAAAACCACCACGCCATCCAGCATAAAAACCATCTTCACGTTCGACAAAGCCAGACCCGTTTTAGCATCGGTAATGGTACTGTTTACTACTAACGAACCCGAACGATACTCAATCTTACGGGCATTCAGGTATCCAGTGTAGATCGACGGATGAGTATAACGGATCAACTCATACAAAGCACCCAGATTCTCCAGTACCTCGGTCTCCTCATCAATCAGCTCCGACAGATCACCCGTCAGTTCTTTTCGCCCGGTAATACCCAACTTCGGCGTTTCCACTTCACTTCGGTATGCGTCAATGCTTGTTTTTACGTCAGTCAGCAAAGCCGGAGTTACACCATATTCCAACAACGGCTCCTTGTTGCTTTCCGCTAAACCATACACCCTGTCATTAGCCCCCATAAAATCACTATCCGCCGATCGTCGATAAGTCGCCTCTGCCAAATGCACCTTTTTCATTAACACCGGATCACCTGTAATCTTTGCAAATGTTTCAATACGGTTACTCAGATCCAGTACTTTCGTACCGGTGCCCTCTTTCATCTGTTCTTTTTGAATCCGCAGTCCGGTCAAATCCATTCCCTGCTGATTGCCACAATTTGTTATCTTAACCAGATTAGCATCAAACTTTGTATGCTGATCTTCAAATGTTGGTAGAGTACTTGTAACCTCAGGATATTTATTCAAAAAAATTGAAAACCTGCGACAAGTAGACTCAAAAGCTTTTTGTCTGCTATTCATAAGCGTCAAATTTTAAATTATTTATATTATAGTGAAATTAATCTTTTCCTTATTTAAACATCCGAATCAAAAACCGAACTACTTACAAATAGTTACTATATATCAACCACTTACTTATAAATGCTGACTAATAACTATCCATTCCAGACCCTGTCAGCATCGTTGCAGATCATGTTAGCGTCGTCACAGACTGTGTTAGCATCGTCACAGACTATGTTAGCGTCATTACAGATCATGTTAGCATCGTTACAGACTGTGTCAGCATCGTTACAGATTGTGTCAACATCGTTACAGATTGTGTCAACATCGTTACAGATCGTGTCAGCTTCGTATACAGATTATGCAGCGTCATCACCATTCATTGCAGGCTCAATAAAAATCGGCTTAGTCCCGATTATTACTCGTGAAGCATTATCCCCGGTACTGTTAGCGTCGTTCTCTCTCCGAAAAACGTCCGAAAGATACGCGCACTTTTCGATATTACAATGAGAAAAATGACGGTTAGGATGGTCAGATGACGGTTAGGTCGGTGGTAGGTTGGGAGCAGAGCTGCTTTTGCCGAAAAAAGGCATTTTTCTAGCAAATAACAGCTGATTTTTGGTCTTGGCAGACCCGTTATTTTTGTCTTATTTTCAGTGCAGCCTCTACTTCGTCGGCCCGCTCGTACGCAACCTTGACTTCAGTTTTGCTCCCTGAAATTTTCAGCCGTCTTTGGCGTTTGGGACCGATGGAACTTTCTATTTTATCGGTATTAACCAGAAATGAATTATGACAACGTACAAATTGCGCGTAACCCGTCAGTTGATGTTGGATGGTAACCAGACTTATTTGCAACTGTATTTTTCGCAGCTCATTGTTTTCATAAGCATGAACTTCCGTATAATTTCCATCCACATAGAAAAATGCCAGATCATTATGCTTATATAATTTCCCCTTATACGGTCGCAGGTCCAGCATTCCCTCTTCGACGGTAACTATCGGCGATGCTGGTTCTTCCGGCTTGGCCGACTGTCTTTTTCGGGCAAAATAATACCCGTTTTTGATGGCAGTAAAACACACTACGGGCATCAGATTATAGGTAACCGTGATATGCCATACAAACAATGCAAAAGTATGATCATCAGGATGTCCCGGCATAACATAATGCAGAAACACTGCATTCGCCAGCAAGGCTGTAGCAAAGAAACTAAGCATATTATAAAGCTCTTTGCGTAAAGTCCAGTTTCGCCTGTGGTAATAATTTTTAAAACAAAACCCTAACACAAAGTAATACAACACATAACTAAGAATACACGGTGCTCCGAAAATGACTAATAGCCATTCCTTATCCGGCGTGTACCATCTGAGATCAACAAAGAACAGGTGCAATTTAAGTGCTACCGGTGCAAGTATAAACAAGACCAGCAAATAAGCCCATCCGTAAGGCAAAGTAAGCAAACGGGGCAAGGGTAGGTTGAGTAACTGTGCTATTTTTCCGTGCATAACGATACATCTTTAAGTAAAACGGTCGGTACAGGCGAAAGCCCGGAAGCAAAAATATCCGGTGATTGATTTATTTTTTTGTAATAATTATATTCCTTGTTTAATTGAATGTTATATTTAGAAAAACCATAGAAAATTATTCATTTTCAAACAACTACAACATTCTAATACTTTCATATTTCTTAGTGTAGCTTTGTGTTCTTAGTGCCTTAGTGGTTACCCATTAAATTGATTCAATAATTTATCCGAAATAAGATATCATATTTCTTTGTGCACCTCTGTGTTCTCAGTGCCTTAGTGGTTATCCTTCAAATTAGGCTCTCACACTTCTTAGACCACCTTTATGTCCTTAATGCCTTAGTGGTTATCCATTAAATTCATTAAATGATTTATCCGAAATAAGATATCATATTTCTTTGTGTGCTCTGTGTTCTTAGTGCCTTAGTGGTTATCCTTCAAATT
>JAATGT010000113.1 GCA_015654525.1 Bacteroidales bacterium | reverse complement strand
GTTGATAGTGTTATCATCGTGGTAGATACAGCAAAAGGGGTTGAAGCACAAACACGTAAACTGATGGAAGTTTGTCGCATGCGTAATACACCAGTAATGATTTTTGTCAACAAGATGGATCGTGAAGGTAAAGATGCATTTGATTTATTAGACGAGTTAGAGGCTGAATTAGGAATTGGTGTACGCCCACTAAGCTGGCCTATAAATCAAGGATTTTCGTTCAAAGGAGTTTATAATATTTATAAAGAGAATCTTCAACTTTTCACCCCAAATAAACAATCTATAAGCGAATCAATAGAACTATCAGACATTAATAGCCCCGAGCTCGATAAGTTGGTAGGCGAAGACGATGCAAACAAGCTCCGTGAAGACATGGAACTTATTAACGGTGTTTATTCCAAATTTGATACAGAAAAATATCTAAGCGGTCAATTAGCTCCGGTTTTCTTTGGTAGTGCCTTAAATAATTTTGGTGTAAAAGAATTACTGGATTGCTTCGTTGAAATAGCCCCTTCTCCCCGACCAATACAAACACTGGAACGTGAAGTAAATCCGTACGAAGAAGCTTTTTCGGGTTTTATATTTAAAATCCACGCTAATATGGATCCAAACCACCGAAGTTGTATTGCTTTTGTAAAGATTTGTTCCGGAAAATTTGAACGGAATGTAAATTACAAACATATCCGACATGGAAAAATGATGCGTTTTTCGTCCCCGACAGCTTTCATGGCTCAAAAAAAAGAAACTGTAGACGAAGCTTATGCCGGCGACATTGTAGGTTTACCTGATACCGGAAACTTTAAAATTGGTGATACACTCACAAGTGGAGAAGAACTACACTTCAAAGGCATCCCCAGCTTCTCACCAGAGATGTTCAAATATATCGAAAATGCCGATCCGATGAAAACAAAACAATTGGATAAAGGTGTGCATCAATTGATGGACGAAGGTGTAGCACAGTTATTTACAAACCAATACAATGGTCGCAAAATTATTGGAACAGTAGGTCAACTTCAATTTGAAGTGATTCAATATCGCTTATTGCATGAATATGGTGCACAATGCCGCTGGGATCCAATTTCACTATACAAAGCCTGCTGGATTGAAAGTGATGATGCCGTAGAATTGGATAATTTCAAAAAACGCAAAGCTCAATATATGGCCAAAGACAAGGAAGGACGTGATGTTTTCTTAGCCGATTCTGGTTATGTCTTACAAATGGCGCAAAATGACTTTAAAAATATCCGATTCCATTTTAAGTCTGAGTTTTAAAAAACACCTATATAAGTTTCAAAAGGATTGAATCTATATCAAATAGGAAATAAAAGAACCGAAAAAAACTTCGGCGACTATCAGAATATTGGATTTTTGAACATAGAAACTAATTATTTCAATTAAAGTGATTAGAATATGTGCAAATTGTGATATTTTTGTCAAATATATTCAATTCAGGTGTTAGGTTTAATGATAAAAGAGAATGATGGAAAATAACAAGGCTGAGCATTTAAGCAAATTTAGCTTTTGGGGTGTAATAGTTACATTAGGAATTGTTTACGGTGATATAGGGACTTCACCACTCTATGTTATGAAAGCTATTATTGGTGCTAATCCTCATTTAGATGTCAACTACATCATAGGTGCAGTTTCTTGTATTATTTGGACTATAACATTACAAACAACTATAAAATATGTGCTAATTACCCTGCGCGCTGACAACAAAGGCGAAGGTGGAATATTGGCATTATATGCTCTGGTCCGCAAAAGTAAAAAAAAGTGGCTGTATGTCATAGCAATAATTGGTGCCAGCACCTTGATTGCCGATGGAATAATTACTCCCTCCATTACTGTGGTTTCAGCCATTGAAGGATTGAAAGGACTAAACAGTGAAACTCCGGTAGTCCCTATAAGTATTCTTATCATATCTGTTTTATTTCTTATCCAGCAATTTGGCACCAAGATTATTGGAAAATCATTCGGACCAATGATGGTTATTTGGTTTAGTATGTTAGGCATACTTGGTCTGATTGAAATTTTCAAATTTGCCCCTATTTTAAAAGCATTTAATCCATATTATGCAGCCAACCTATTAATTACATCTCCTAGCTGGTTTTTAATTCTGGGAGCCGTATTTTTATGTACAACCGGAGCCGAAGCCCTTTACTCTGATTTAGGACATTGTGGAATTAAAAATATAAGGGTGAGTTGGATATTTGTAAAGTTAACACTGATTCTTAATTATTTAGGACAAGGTGCCTGGGTTATCACTCACCTGGACAGCGTGACAGAAACCACTAATCCATTTTATGCATTAATGCCCGAAAGCTTTCTTATTTTCGGTGTAACAATGGCTACAGTGGCTGCTATAATTGCCAGCCAGGCGCTTATTAGCGGTTCATTTACTATTTTCAGTGAAGGAATGAGCTTAAACTTCTGGCCTCGACAACGAATTAAATATCCAACTGAAGTTAAAGGACAATTATACATTCCTTTCGTTAACTGGTTCTTGTATATATTCTGCATTGTCATGGTACTTTATTTTCAGACATCGAGCAACATGGAAGCTGCATACGGATTGTCAATCACCATCACCATGTTAATTACTACCTTGTTACTTGGATTCTATTTGCGAATGCAAAATATTAAAACTGTTTTTGTAATTCCATTTGTGGCTGTATTTCTTACGATCGAATTAGCCTTTCTTACAGCTAATATGTTTAAATTCATGCATGGAGGTTGGGTTACGATTTTAATAGCCGGTGCAATTTTTTCAATCATGTTTGTTTGGTTCAATGCCCGGATTATTAAAAATAAATACATGCAATTTCTGGAGATCAAATCATTCTACAGAATTCTATCCGATATAAATAAGGATGTTACCATTCCTAAATATTCTACGAATCTGGTTTATTTAAGTAAAGCCAATATTAAAACAGATATTGAAGGAAAAATAATTTACTCGATTATAAATAAGCAACCGAAACGTGCCGACAATTACTGGATTCTGCACATTGATCATCTGGATGATCCTACAACATTTGAATACACCTTTGAAAAACTGATTCCCGATACTTTATATCGCATCAATATAAAACTCGGATTTCAGGTGCAACCATTGATCAATCTCTATTTCCGTCAAATTATTGATGAGCTGGTTGAAAATAAAGAATTCGATCTGACGAGCAACTATCCTTCCTTGAGAAAGAATAATATTCCCGGAGATTTCCGTTTTATTATCATTCATCGGGTTTATAATCAGAATCAAGGTTTAATGTTTAAAGAGCGCTTTACTATGAATCTGTACAATATTATAAAACACTTAGGAATAACTGACTCGAGAGCTTATGGACTAGACACTAGCAATATAACAGTAGAATCAGTACCTTTAGTTATTAAAAGAGAATACAAAAATAAGATTAAAAGAGTAGAAGTCTGATTCTACTGATGCATTCAGAAAGCCTGATTTCAAGTTTGGTTTCTCGTATATTTATTCTCTTTCAACTCATTTATTGACAATCTGATATCTTACAAAAAATAAACAGATTAAATAAATAGCAATTTTACAATTATAGGGTTGCACCATATAGGAAAAAGCAGTACTTTTGCACAAATTTGGACAATTGAGTCGAAATAGACAATTCAATCAAAAAAAGATATATGCAAAAGTACAAGCCTCTCCACTTAGTTTTGGAAGATGGAACCGTTTTTAAAGGGAAATCTTTTGGTTACGAAAAACCGGTAGCCGGCGAAGTTGTTTTTAATACTGCTATGGTCGGGTATCCCGAGAGTTTGACCGACCCGTCTTATGCCGGTCAGTTATTAACGATAACATTCCCGTTAGTCGGTAATTATGGTGTTCCGAATGACATTATTCAAAACGGACTTTCTACTTTTTATGAATCGGAAAAAATTCAAGCAACCGGCCTGATTATTTCCGATTTTTCTTTTCAATATAGTCATTGGAATGCAGGAAAAAGTCTGAGCGAATGGTTAATAGAGAATAAAGTACCCGGAATATTTGGTGTAGACACCCGTGAGCTAACAAAGCTGGTTCGTGAAAAAGGAACGATGAAAGGGAAATTTGTATTTCCCGATGGAGATGATATTGACTTTATCAATCCCGACGATGAAAATCAGGTAGCCAAGGTTAGTTGCGATGAAGTCATTACTTACGGAACCGGAAAGCACCGCATACTTTTGGTTGACTGTGGGGTGAAACATAATATTCTCCGCTGCTTGTTGAAACGCGACACCACTGTGATTCGTGTACCCTGGGACTATGACTTTAACCACATTGAATTCGACGGCTTGTTTATCTCCAATGGTCCCGGTGATCCGGAATATGCCAAAGACACCGTACGAAATATCCAAACAGCTATGCAAACCGGAAAGCCAATTTTCGGAATTTGTATGGGTAATCAGTTACTCTCGGTAGCTGGTGGTGCAAAAACCTACAAACTGAAATACGGTCACCGTAGTCATAACCAACCGGTACAATTGGTTGGAACAAACCGCGCATTTATTACCTCACAGAACCACGGCTTTGCTGTTGATGGCAAAACACTGGGTGCTGACTGGGAACCGTTATTCGTAAATATGAACGACGGAACTAATGAAGGTATTCGCCACAAAACCAAACCCTGGTTTTCGGCACAGTTTCACCCGGAAGCCTCTTCAGGCCCAACCGACACTGAATTCCTGTTCGACGTATTTATCAAAACACTGATCGATTTTTCGGAACCAATTCCTCAAATGATTGAAGAGGAACTGGAGTCTCGCCTGGTAACCAAGCACGTTTACCAGGGAGCTGAAAAAGGTGAAATAAAAAAAGTATTGGTACTAGGTTCGGGAGCACTTAAAATTGGTGAAGCCGGTGAGTTTGATTACTCCGGCTCACAAGCCCTGAAAGCATTAAAAGAAGAAGGAATACAAACGGTGCTTATCAATCCGAATATTGCCACTGTGCAAACTTCGGAAGGCATTGCTGATAAAGTATACTTTTTGCCTGTCACTCCCGACTTTGTTGAACGTGTCATAGAAAAAGAACGTCCGGACGGTGTGTTCCTTTCTTTTGGAGGGCAAACAGCATTAAACTGTGGAGTGGCTTTATTCAGAAATAAAATATTTGAAAAATACGGCGTACGCGTACTGGGAACTCCGGTACAATCGATTATCGACACCGAGGACCGCGAAATATTCAATCAGAAGCTACACGAAATTGATGTGAAGTACATTAAAAGTGAAGCCGTAAATGATCTGGAGAATGCTGTGCGTGCAGCTAATGAGCTGGGTTATCCGGTTATCGTTCGGGCTGCTTACGCACTTGGCGGAATGGGTAGCGGCTTTTGCGACAACGACATAGAGCTGAGAGCGCTGGTTGAAAAAGCATTTGCCTATTCTTCGCAGGTATTGGTGGAAAAATCGCTGAAAGGCTGGAAAGAAATTGAATACGAAGTAGTCCGCGATAAATACGACAACTGTATCACGGTTTGTAATATGGAAAACTTCGATCCGCTGGGTATCCATACCGGCGAAAGTATTGTGGTGGCACCTTCGCAAACATTGACCAACAGCGAATATCACAAGCTCCGTGAACTGGCCATCCGCATTATCCGTCATATCGGTATTGTGGGTGAATGTAACGTGCAGTATGCTTTTGATCCGGCATCGGAAGATTACCGGGTTATTGAAGTAAATGCCCGTCTGAGCCGTTCATCCGCCCTGGCATCCAAAGCAACCGGTTATCCGTTGGCTTTTGTAGCAGCTAAATTAGGACTGGGTTACGGACTGCCCGAACTGAAAAACTCGGTTACCAAAGATACTTCGGCATTCTTCGAACCGGCTCTCGACTATATTGTTTGCAAGATTCCACGTTGGGATTTAGGTAAATTTCAGGGCGTATCACGCCAGTTGGGCAGTAGTATGAAGTCGGTAGGCGAGATTATGTCAATCGGACGTAGCTTTGAAGAAGCATTCCAGAAAGGACTGCGTATGATCGGGTTGGGTATGCACGGATTTGTTGCCAACAAAGATTTTTATGCCGACGATGTGGATACGGCTCTGTCGAAACCAACCGACAAACGTGTATTCTATCTGGCACAGGCTTTACACAATGGCTACACCGTAGACCGCTTGCACGAGTTGACCAAGATTGACCGCTGGTTCTTATACAAGCTCCAAGCCATTGTTGATAAAGAACATGAATTGGAAACATTCAATTCGTTGACCGAATTACCCGATGCAGTACTTCGTCGTGCTAAAGAAATGGGATTTTCCGATTTCCAGATCACACGTCTGGTGACCAAATGCAGCAGCGACGATATTGATGATAATATAAAACTGACACGCCTTCACCGCAAAAGCCGCGGCATAGTGCCGGTAGTAAAACAGATTGACACACTGGCAGCCGAATATCCGGCACAGACTAACTATTTGTACCTCACTTACGGTGGAACGGCCAGCGACGTACACTATCTGGGCGATCATCGTTCGGTGGTGGTACTTGGTTCGGGAGCTTATCGTATCGGTTCGTCGGTTGAGTTCGACTGGTGCGGCGTTAACGCTCTGCTTACTATTCGCAAGCAGGGTTTCCGCTCAGTAATGATCAACTATAATCCCGAAACTGTGTCGACCGACTACGATATGTGTGACCGCCTGTACTTCGATGAGTTGAGCTTTGAGCGCGTGATGGATATTATTGATATGGAAAACCCTATGGGAACAATTGTTTCCACCGGTGGACAAATTCCAAACAACCTGGCACTGAAGCTTGCCGAATCGAAGGTTAACATTCTGGGTACACAAGCCGAATTTATTGATATGGCCGAAGACCGTCACAAGTTCTCATCGATGCTCGACACGCTGGGCATCGATCAGCCACGCTGGAAAGAGCTGACAACCTTCGACGATGTAAACGAATTTGTGGAAGGTATCGGTTATCCGGTGCTGGTTCGTCCGTCCTACGTACTCTCTGGAGCGGCCATGAACGTATGTTACGATTCGTCGCAGCTGGAGAACTTTCTGAAACTGGCTACCGACGTATCGAAAAAGCATCCGGTGGTTATCTCCGAATTTATTGAACGTTGCAAAGAAATAGAAATCGATGCAGTGGCCAGCAAAGGGGAAATTCTGGTATACGCCATTTCGGAACACGTAGAGTTTGCTGGAGTTCACTCGGGCGATGCCACTACCCAGTTTCCTCCGCAAAAGATTTATGTGGAAACAATTCGCCGCATAAAGAAAATTGCCAGCGAAATTGCAAAATCGCTTAATATCTCAGGACCATTCAACATCCAGTTTCTGGCACGCGACAATTACATCAAGGTAATTGAGTGTAACCTGCGTTCGTCGCGTAGTTTCCCATTCGTATCCAAGGTATTGAAAATAAACTTTATTGAACTGGCCACGAAAGTCATGCTGGGATTGCCCGTGGAGAAACCCGAGAAATCGGCTTTCGACCTGGATTATGTGGGCATCAAAGCTTCGCAGTTCTCTTTTGCCCGCTTGCAGCAAGCCGACCCGGTATTGGGTGTGGACATGGCATCGACCGGCGAAGTGGGTTGTATAGGTGACGATTTCTCGGAAGCCATTCTCAAATCATTGCTTTCGGTAGGGTATCGCATTCCGGAAAAACGAATTCTGATTTCGTCGGGAGAAACCAAGTCGAAACTGGAACTTTCAGAAGCCTGTCTGCTGTTGCAAAAAAAGGGGTACGAACTCTATGCCACGCACGGAACACAACGATTCCTGCAAGACAATGGAATACATGCGACGGCGGTAAGCTGGCCCGACGAGGATGGAGAGTTGAATGTAAAGAGTATGATTGCCAACAAAGAATTTGATTTGGTTATCAACATTCCGAAGAATACATCGAAACGCGAGCTGGCAAACGACTATATCATTCGCCGTGGAGCTATCGACTACAATATTCCACTGTTTACCAATGCCCGCCTGGCTTCAGCCTTTATCACAGCCTTCTGTACCATGAGTTTCGAAGACATCAAGATTAAGAGCTGGGACGAATATTAAGTTCAATGCATAATTCATAATTGAGATTTAAAACAGCCGGTTGCAGCAATGTGACCGGCTGTTTATATTTCAAACATAAAAGAGTTTATTATTTTTAGGTCATTGAAATAAACATTACTTTTGTAGAACAAAAAGAACAGCAAAAAATATATTTTTGCACTGATATAGAATATACAAACAAGATGGTACGTAACCTGAAAGAAGGGGAATATTTAGGACAGAGTTTAAAAGCGGTTAATTACAATTGCTTTAAGCTGGACGTATCCTGTTACGAACCTAACTCCGAAATTGAACAACATTACCACGATAATAACTATCTCAGCATTTTAATATATGGAAATTATATTGAAAAGAATATCACTGAAAACAAACTGATTTCGTGTGGGAATATCCTTTTCAGACCAAACCTGTATACTCATCAGAATTATTTTAAAAATCAGGGAGGTATTTGTTTCAACATTGAGTTCAAACAGGATTGGGCAAAGCATCTCGATGCAAATCTCAAGCTGCCAAGCAAAGTCTGCCTCTACAAAAGCGGGATTTTCCCTTCGTTGTACAAGTCATTGTTAAGCTTTCAGGCAAATTATAATGAGGAACTATCATTTGAATATATTTGCGATTGGCTTTTCCAGATAAATCAACAAAAATCTGCAAAAGGGACCTTAGCATGGGTAGAAAAAACCGTACATATTTTGGAGAACGAACTTAATTGCTTTCACTCCATACAGTCACTTTCCGAAAGGGTTTGTGTTCACCCGATCTATCTTATCAGGGCTTTTAAAGAACGAAAAGGACTCACAATCGGAGAATATCAACTAAAGGTAAAAATTGAGAATTCGGTTTCGCTTTTACTAAATACATCGCTGTCTATAAGTGATATTTCGCAGAGAAATGGTTTTTATGACGATGCTCATTTTATCAGAACGTTCAGGTCTGTTTACAACGTTCCTCCCCATCAGTTCAGACTTCGCATAAAAAAGTTAACCTGATGCAATTATAGAAGATACTTATTTCGGAAATTTACAGTCTAATTTAAATGGTTATGAAAAAGTATTTCAATACACTGCTTCTCGCATTAATAATTTCTACTGGAAGCCTCTTTGCACAGGATAGCTTAGCATACGATTATCCTAAAATATATGCATTTTGTCTGGATGCAAATGTGAAACCGGTATTGTCGTTAATTGAAAATGATAGTACGCAAAAGTTATCCGCCAAAGATGCTAAGTTTAAAACAGACTTTCTAAACCGATTCAAATTTACGAAAGATAAGAGCGTATATACCGAAGAAAAAGCATCGGACATAAACAAACTTCTTTCCGTGTTTCGTAGCTATTGGAGAAAGTCCTTACTCGATGCTGCAAAAAGCCACGACCTTGAACTTATTACAGATATCAAAGATTTTCTGACTACCGAATATCCACCCGTAAAAGGGATCGTACTTAATGATGACAGTTTAAGCACTTATGTAAAAAGATATCTGAGCAATAAAGGTTTGCACACAACAGACGGAATAGGAAAAACCGGAAGACTTATTGATCTGCTTGTTTGGGAAAATGAAAAAGACACTACATTTACATTTATTTTGCGAAAAGAAAAAATCAGTGCGCGGGTGATACTAATGAAGAATTTCAGAACACTTGGCTGGGAAGAATATGCAACTCTTGGCAGATATTACCCGGGTGGCTGGACCACAAACAATGCACTTTACTGTGTGGAACAAGCCTACGATTTAAAAAGTGAAACCTTTTTGATCAGCTATCTGGCGCATGAAAGCAGACATTTTGCCGACTATAAGTTATTTCCTAATCTGTCAAGTCCCGACTTGGAATACAGGGCTAAACTGACTGAATTAAGTCTGGCCAGAAAAACGCTTTATAAGCTGATTGCATTTTTTATCAGTAATGCCAACTACAATAGCGATAACGGACATTCGATAGCCAATTATTCTGCAATCAGAGATTTATCCAGACTGCTCTTTCATGTTGAATTTGAAAAAGATCTAAATCAATGGAATAAAATCAGTATAAAGAAGATAAATAGCACTGCTTACAAAATTCTTCAAACAAACACGAAGTTATTGAAACAAAAAGGTCCAAAAGTGGATAGATTTATTAAAAACTGAAGAAAAATCTCTGTTTCGGTTGTGAATAGCAGATTAATAAAAGCACAAGCCTTCAGTTAACCCTGTTCTCGTATGTTCCCTTTTTTCATTTCCGCCCTTTTCCTGTTAGCGACAGCAACATAACCCGAGCGTACCAGGGCATACCCATAATAAGCTGGGGTAATAATTCGTAAACAAAGTAAGCATCTTAAAATAAGTCGTTTTCATTTCATTATTGCGTAATTTACGCAAATACCAAAATTTAATATTCGAACTTGCGTAGCTTACGCATTAGCAAAATAAAATTAAAGCATACTTGCGTAACTTACGCAAGCATGCTTCAAAATAAAATGGCCTTTGCGTAAATTACGCATTCTCCATTTAAAATAGATTTACAATTGCGTAAGATACGCAAGTATATTTCAAAAAATAATCAGCTTTGCGTAGATTGCGCAAAGCTGATTATTCTTATTTTCGATTATTCATAATGATTATTGAACTTAAAATTTAAATCAAGAGTAATAAAAATTGAGATTCTCACATTATTTTTTCAAAATTAGTTTTTATTTTTGTATCAGTTAATCTCAAATACATACAAATTGCTTTTAAACATTTATGAAAGTCACCATTATCCGATTAGCCCTCACTCATCTGCGGAATGCAGAGTATTGTCAGTTTGTAAATATAATTGTCACTATAGTTTCGAAATACCAACCCGAATCACTTTACCTGCAAAGGTCATTCGAACGCCTGACTTCATTTATGCCACAAATTGCTGAGATAAAAGCTCAGGAGCAAAGTAATATCATCAGTAAACAGTTGTCTAAAATGAATGCCGAACGGAAGACATTGATCAAATCGGTATTTAAACAGGTAAAGACATTTAGTAAACTGAGCATTGACGGCACGGCAGAGCATGTGGCTGTCTTGAAGCGCTTTTTGGAAAAGCATGGTAATGATATTGGCACTACCAATTACAATGACAGCACAAAACGATTCAAGGATTTGTTAGACGACTACCATACCAATGCCGAAATCAGCACTGCCGCATCGGCTTTGCAGTTGGTCATATTCTTCAATCATTTAGCTACACTAAATGCACAGTTCGATAACTTGTTTATACAACGTATCATGGAGAATTCTACGGTCGAAACCGTAGATGCCCGTGCCATTCGGAAAAAGGTTGATAAAGTACTGATTGCTTTTTTCGATGCATTTGAAGTTTTTAGTATGGAATATGACCAGCTGGACTATCAAACTCCGGCAAATGAAATAAATGAGTTTATATCGCATACGAAAGCACAACTAAAAGCCCGAACAACCCGCAGTAAAAAAAGAAAAAATACACAAACCGAAGAATCAACAACTGAGGAATAGAATGAATGCGGGGAGTGAAGAAATCCGATCTTTTCTTTCAGCCAAAGTCCCTATTTCAGCAATAAACTATAAATTATTCGTATTCAAAGTGATAAAAACCGTACCTTTGTGCCCGATTTAGAAAAGCTGCGAAGCAATTTACAACCAAAACATTTAGAAACCATTCATTTATGAAGCGTATTAACGAATACCGAAAATTATTTAATGCTGAACCCGACACTGAACTGAAAGAACTAAAAACCACCTATCGCAATCTGGTGAAAGAGTGGCACCCCGATAAATTTACAGCCAACGATGAGCTGGCTAAAGAAGCCGAACATAAAAGCCGTCAGATTATTGACGGTTATCACTTTTTGGTAAGCATTGCCCCCGAAACCATTGCTGCTACCGAAGAAGAACACCTTATTTCGACCGACTCCGGCATAGCCGATTTTAAACTCAAAGGGCAATTGCTCGAAGTATCGTTTATGGACGGTTCTACCTATGAGTATTTTGGTGTTTCAAAAAACATTTATGCCCGCTTGATCAATGCCGATAAGCAATTGCGCTTTGCCAAACGGAATATTTTCGACTGTTACCTGCACCGAAAAGCAAAAAGAAGTGCTGAAGTGGCTTAATGCTGCTTCTACCTGATTTTAAGTACAAACCTCCCCTACCCCGGCTGAACTTTTGCAAAGAAGTTCAGCTATTTTTTTGCTCTAATATCCCTGAAAAAACATTTATAAAACAGAACTATAAGAACCATATTAATATTTTGTTGTTATAACTTACAAAAGTGATACTATTTAAAATCATTCTACTTAGCATCAATTACTTTTAATGATGAAACAATAAAACTATTATATGATCTTTAACGATTTCAATCCACAAGAAGATAAAATACTCAGAATCATCGATAATGATGGAAACGTTTTAAACAAAGAACTTTTACCCGATCTGGACAACGAAACGCTCATCAAAGCTTATAAAGCGATGCTTTATACACGAACAGCCGACCAGATGGCAGTGTCGTATCAACGTCAGGGGCGGATGTACACCTTTCCACCCAACCTTGGGCAAGAGGCCATTCACGCAGCGGCAGGAATGATTATCCGTGAAGAAGACTGGCTGGTACCCGCATTCAGAGAGCTGGGTGTGATGCTGGCCAAAGGTGTAACGATGAAAGAAATTTTTCTGTATTACAGTGGAAGTGAACATGGAAGTAACTTCAAACAAGCCAATCATGTTTTACCTATCTGCGTACCCATCGGTTCACAGTTTTTACATGCCACGGGCATTGGCTATTCCATCAAATATCAGAAAAAAGACGAAGTGGTTTTCCCTTTTATAGGCGATGGAGGAACATCTGAAGGTGACTTTAGCGAAGCCCTCAATTTTGCCGGAGTGTGGAAAGTGCCGGTTATTTATACCATACAAAATAATCAGTATGCTATTTCGGTACCTGTCAAGAGCCAGACAAATTCAATCAACCTGGCCGTAAAAGCAGTGGCGTTCGGAATACCCGGAATCAAGGTGGATGGCAATGATTTTTTTGCCATGTATGTAGCCTACAAAGAAGCTTTTGATTATGCCCGTGCCGGAAATGGTGCAGTTTTGATCGAGGCGTTGACTTACCGCAAAGGGGCTCACACTACTTCCGACGATCCGACTAAGTACCGGACAAAAGAAGAAGAACAGGAATGGGATAAAACCGATCCGCTACCCAGAATGAAAAAATACCTGGAGAATAACGGCATCCGGATTGAAGAGGAAGAAAAACTAATTGAAGAATATAAACTTGAAATAGACAACCAGTTCAGCGAAGCTGAAAACTTTCCGCCTTACGAGCTCGATGATGTTTTCGGGTATATGTATACCGATATGCCGGAAATATTAGAGAAACAAAAGGCCGATTATAAACTATTTCAACGTTGGAAGGAGAACAGAAAATGAGCGTAATGACTATCGTACAGGCAATCAATAATGCATTGGACATTAAGCTTGAAGAAGATAAAAGCATTGTGGTTTACGGCGAAGACACCGGCAAAGAAGGTGGTGTTTTCAGAGTAACCGAAGGATTGCAAAAAAAATATGGAATAGAACGGGTTTTCGATTCTCCGCTGGCCGAATCGGCTATAGTAGGCGCAGGACTTGGCATGGCGATGTCGGGTTTACGACCCATCGTTGAGTTACAATTTGATGGCTTTACCTATCCGGCCTTTAATCAGATTATTTCCAATGTTTCGCGCATGCATAACCGTTCACGGGGAAAATATAAGGTGCCTATGGTTATCCGGTTTCCGTATGGAGGCGGCATAAATGCACTAGAACATCACTCCGAAAGTCCCGAAGCATTGTATGCGCATATTCCCGGCATAAAAGTTGTGATACCTTCTACGCCCCACGATGCCAAAGGGCTGTTGATATCGGCCATCGAAAGCGATGATCCGGTTATCTTCATGGAACCTAAACGTATTTACAGGGCTATAAAACAAGAAGTATCCGATGAGAAATTCAGTATTCCGCTGGGCAAAGCCAAAGTGCTTACCGAAGGAACAGATGTCACTGTGGTGGCATTTGGCGCTATGATTCGCGAATGTCAGAAAGCACTGCAGATGGCTAAAGAGGCCGACATTTCGGTGGAGCTAATTGACCTGCGAACCATTTACCCGATTGACAAAGCAACAATAGCCGAATCGATAAAAAAGACGGGAAAGTTTATCATTGTAGCCGAAGCCCCCGAATCGTTCGGAGTGGGTGCCGAACTGATGGCCATTGCCAACGAAGAAGCATTTTTGTATCTGGAAGCACCGCCTAAGCGAGTGATGGGATTTGATACCATTGTTCCCATGGCTAAAGGCGAACCCTTTTATCTGATTACTCCCGATCGCATTTTTTATGAAATAGAACGCACCGTAAAATTTTAAATTTCAACAGCATGAGATATATTTTTAATTTTCCCGATATT
Organism: Bacteroidales bacterium; assembly: GCA_015654525.1. Lineage (GTDB taxonomy): Bacteria > Bacteroidota > Bacteroidia > Bacteroidales > Paludibacteraceae > Paludibacter. The sequence goes on along the minus strand of JAATGT010000113.1, from coordinate 12,566 downwards.
GGCGAAGGACTTGAAGAAGGTACCATTCTGGAATGGTACGTCAGCAAAGGTCAGCTTATAAAAGCCGGACAGCCATTGGTCAATATGGAAACAGATAAAGTGGTCACAGATATTCCGTCGCCAAGAGCAGGAATCATCGTTGAAATGTTTGGTGAAGTAGGCGAAATCGTTCATGTAGGAAAACCGTTGGTAGAGATAGAAACTGAAGCGGAAGCAGCTGTTGAAACAACAACGGAAACACCTAAAACGATGCTTATTGAAGAAGGTGCAGCTGTGATGGGAACCATGGAACTGGCAGGTGATAATGCAGCTCTTCCGGCCAGCAACGAAGGTGCTAGAAAAGATACGGAGTCGGAAGAAGCAGTTGTAAGAAAAGCGTTGGCCACTCCGCTGGCACGCGCTATGGCCAGAGAAATGAAAGTGGATATCAACAAAGTTACCGGAACAGGTCCGTCAGGCAGAGTAACCAAAGAAGATATTCAAAGCTATAGCCCGGCAAGTCCCCCCACGGAAATAGTGGAGCAGGCAGAACCGGCACTCCCGACCGCTTCCGGAGACTTAACTACTTATGAACCGCTTTCACAAATCAGAAAAGCGATAGCCAAGAATATGCTGAACTCTAAACAGAGCACAGCCCACATGACACTCTTTGAAGAAGTGGAAATCTCTGAACTAATGCGTATCAGAGAAAAACTCAAAAAGACCTTTGCCGATAAAAATGTGAAGCTAACCTATCTGCCTTTTGTGGTGAAAGCCACTGTGCAGGCATTAAAGCAGCACAGACCCTTGAATTCGCAGATCGATCTGGAACACGACCGTATGGTTTATAAGAATCGCTACAACATTGCCATAGCGGTAGATACACCGGAAGGATTGGTAGTACCGGTCATCAAAGACGCTGACAAACTTTCGATTCTGCAAATAGCACAAAAGATAGCCGAATTGTCCGACAAAGCCCGCTACCGGAAACTAACCATGGACGATATGAAAGATGGAACATTTACCATTACCAATTATGGTTCTATCGGGGGCATTTTCGCTACTCCGGTAATAAATTACCCACAAGCAGGTATTTTGGGCATTGGCAGACTGTTGAAAACACCCATAGTGAAAGATGATCAGATTGTGATAGGCAATGTATTGCCATTATCGCTTTCGCTCGATCATCGTATTGTCGACGGTGGCGATGCATCGCGGTTCATTAACCGACTAAGAGAATATCTGTCCGATCCGGCTATCATGTTGATAGAATAATACTTTCATTTTTTCATAGACTAACATTCAATCTATAAAATTATGGTTAACACACAAAATTATTATCTACCGGATATTCAATTACTCGACAAGAGTACAAATCAATATCTGATATGGATACCTGATAAAACTTATATTGTGCTTGGGGCTTCAAACAATGCAGAAGAATCTTTGCACATGGAAAATGTTATTGAAGATAAAGTCTGCATCCTGAAACGTCCTTCGGGAGGTCAAACGGTTATACTTACTCCGAACAATATAATGATTTCGGCTGTATTTTTTGATCAGGATAGATTGCATCCGAAAGTTGTGTTTCAACATATAAACAAGCTTATAATCTCAGCCATAGAAAAAACAGGCATTCAGAATTTGTCATTGATGGGAATCTCTGATATAACTATTGCAGGTAAAAAGATTTTAGGATCGGCCATTTACCGAAGTAAAAATGCACTTTTGTACCATGCCGTACTTAATTTGGGCGAACCAGCGTCTACCTTTGAGCGATACCTGAAGCATCCGTCCAAAGAGCCTGATTACCGGAAAGGACGGTCACACTCGGACTTTGTGACATCGCTCAAAGAGAAAGGATATGCCAATAGTGCCCATCACATGGAAAATATGTTGTCATTATCATTCGAAGGTATGTTTTATTTATAATAATTATGAGCAACTCAAACACTAAATTAATCAGGGATACGCCTACACGTATTCCTGATTCTGATATAAAATATCTGCTCGATTCGCGTGTGGCCAAATATAACCGGCTGGATTTTATTGACTCTGATCCCATTCAGATTCCGCATCGCTTTGTGCGGAAAGAAGACATTGAAATCGCAGGCTTCCTCACAGCTACTATCTCGTGGGGACAGCGCAAAAGTATTATTAAAAATGCCAACAAATTGATGGAGCTTATGGATAACTCGCCGTATGATTTTCTTATGTATTCCGACAATCAGTCTTCATCCAATGAATATCCCGAGTGGAAACATATACGGAAATTTGTACACCGCACATTCAACGGCAATGATTGTTTATTTTTTCTGGAATCACTAAAGAACATCTATACCCGGTATGGTGGACTGGAGGACATATTTACCAAGGGCTATCGCACCTCCGGCACTACATTTGGAGCATTACAACATTTTCGCGAAACATTTCTGTCTGTTCCGCACGAAAACAGGGTGCGCAAACATATATCCGATGTAACTGCAAATTCATCAGCCAAACGTCTGAATATGTTTCTGCGCTGGATGGTTAGGAACGACGAACAGGAAGTAGACTTTGGATTATGGGAAAACATACCAGCTTCAGCTCTCATGCTCCCACTCGACGTACATACTGGCGATGTGGCTCGTGCTTACGGACTACTGAACCGAAAACAAAATGACTGGAAAGCGGTGGAGGAAATCACCGCCGTGCTCCGCAGCTTAGATCCCTCCGATCCGATCAAGTACGACTTCGCTCTTTTTGGGATTGGTATTTTCGAAGGGAAAGATTCACTCCTTGAATAAATCTACGAATAAATAGATAAGTAGCAAAATAGAAGAATAACAAACACTCACAAATATTTCTCAGGGAAAAAATCCCGGATAGAACAATCCATTACTTTCGCAATTTCATTTAGTATCGTAAGGTTATACTTTGCGCGCTGACGTGGATTTTCAACAGCACCAATAAAGCCTTTGGAGACATCAATTCTATCTGCTAACTCGGCTTGAGAAATTCCTTTTTCTTGTCGCATCTCTCTCACTCTATCTATAACAAACTGATCAATTTTCTTTTCCACTCTTCAACGTCTTAATTTATACAAAGAAAAAATAATTTATAAAACATTTCGCACATACATGTATATGTGTTATCTTTGCAATTCAAATAATACAATAAAAAGTATACCTTTTGCTATTGTTTATGATAAATACTTAAAAACAGAGTATTAACACATCGGCGTATTACACCTCCAACAGTTTTGTTGCCGTCGTCCCGCGAAAACGATATTTCGAAAGAAATAGTGAGGTACTCCTTCGATGATAAATTAAATATTTTGTTTGATCTCTTTATTAGCTATGTATATAACACTTCCTAGTTCATTAAGTTACTTTATGTTATTATATAAAATAAGGTTATGGAATACACGTATGAAATTATCAACAACTACAAAATCATTAAAGTGGAAGTTCTGGGAGATTTGATTATTAAAGAATCGGAATCACTGGGCAAACGGATACGCAGGAAAGCAAAAAGGATGGACTATGCAATCCTTTTTGATTTAACCCACATCAGAAACAGGATTGCAGCTAATGAAGCATACCTTTGGTATGCAAACAGACGTGACATTCTGGATATAAATTTCAGATATATACCGGTGGCCTATCTGATCAATAAAAATCAGGAACCCCTCTTTGGCCCTTTCAAAATATTCTGTTTAAATAATGGTGTTTTACTACGCATCTTCGACGAAAAAGAAAAGGCATTCGAATGGCTTAAACCGCTTTGAACTGGTAAATAGATATATCCGGGAGCTCATTCAGAAATTTTAAATAATAAACAATATAGTAAAAGTATTGCACAAAATAGAGTTATGGAATATACGTATGAACTTATTGATAACTATAAAATTATTAAAGTTAAGGTTCTTGGCGAGCTGAAGCCTAAAGAAACAGCATTAATGGGTAAAAATATCCGACTAAAAGCAAAAGAATTAAATTACAAAATTCTTTTTGATTTGACAGAAGCCGAAAATAAAGTTTCCATATCGGAGGCTTATTTCTGGTTTGCAGACCATTATGACAAGATAGATATTCAGTTGCGCTATATTCCTACCGCTCATGTAACTCACGAAAAAGACAAATCTTTTTTTAGTTTCTTTGAAACAACTTGTTATAATAAAAATATTAGAGTAAGAATGTTTATGGAATCGAAAGAGGCATTAGAATGGCTTAGGCCACTATAAATGTTAATCTATTTTTCATCTGGATTGACCACAATCTAAAAGTCATAAAACAACAAAGCTTTTTATTTCCTTCAGTAACATGACTCATATGTAATTGATTAAAGTAAATCAATTACTTCTTATCACTTTCCTTGTCATTGCCGGGCTTTTTTATTATTTTCTCCAAATAGGCTTACATAATATTCAATTCCCAAAAACGGCAAAACATGTATATTGTACTCAATGTTGTTGAGAAATAAAATAAGTTGTTTTAATTTTCGGAGAAATAAGAGAACACCCGATACCCAGATATAAATACATGATAGAATAGATAAAAAGCTACTGTTTTAGACTTGTTCGTGCAAAGAAAATTGATACATTTGCAGACAAATAAAGAATTATTCATTCCTCTGGTAGAACAATCCTACAAGTCGAAATACGAACTATTCATATTCAAAGAATAATTAAAATAAAACTGCAACGTGACAACCAACAACGTAGACATACGAGAAATAAAACATAATACAGAGGATTACAATCAGGAACTGGAACTCAGAGATCAGGTATTGCGGACCCCCTTGGGATTAAGCCTATACAATGAGGACTTGAACGCCGAAAAAAATGATTTTCATATCGGAGCATACGCCAACGGTCATCTTATAGGAGTGCTTATTCTAACAAAACAGAACGAGAAAGAGATAAAAATGAGACAGGTGGCAGTAAGCGAGCAGTGGAGATCGCTAAAAGTCGGTACTGAACTGATACGCTATGCTGAACAATATGCCAAAAATGAAGGTTATGAAACCATGTTACTGCATGCCCGCAAAACAGCTAGAGACTTTTACCTGAAACTGGGCTATGAATCAGTTGGCGAAGAGTTTTTAGAAATAAATATTCCACACTATCGCATGCGAAAAAGCCTTGTTTAGTACGAAAAAACAAAATACCCGACACATCCGGACATTCACATTAAATTTCAGACACAATAATGATACTTAAAGACCTTTATTCCCCTGCCTTTTACAACCAACTGGCCGACAATTTGAGATCCGTTGATAAAAACTTTGATAAACAAGCTTTTCTAAAAGAAATATTCACCCCCGACTTTGAACAAAAGGAACTCAAAGAACGAATGCGACACACTACATTGGTACTGCATCGCTTTCTTCCGCCTGATTTTGGTGACGCTATACAAATCCTTGAATTACTTATGGCAGAATACCGGAGGAATAATTTTAATGAGAACTCCCTGCCCTTTATGTTCCTGCCTGATTACATAGAACTTTATGGAATTGATGAATTGGACATTTCGATAAAAGCATTGGAATCGATCACCCAATTTATAAGTTGTGAATTTGCCGTTCGTCCGCTCATTCTAAAATACGGCAATACCATGCTCGATCAGATGATCCGATGGTCGCGGCATGAGAACTGGAAAGTGCGCCGACTAGCCAGCGAAGGCTCCCGACCACGACTCCCCTGGGCTATGGCACTGCCTATGCTGAAAAAAGACCCCACTCCTATCCTACCGTTGCTTGAAAACCTGAAAAACGATCCCAACGAATGGGTCAGACGAAGTGTTGCCAATAACCTGAACGATATTGCCAAAGATCATCCGGATTTGCTATGTGACATTGCTCAGCGCTGGAAAGGTATGAGCAAAGAAACGGACTGGATAGTAAAGCACGGGTGCCGCACCTTATTGAAACAAGGCAATGCAGCGATATTAAGGCTGTATGGACTCGATCACACCGACATTGTACTGACCAATTTATGGGTTGCTCCCGAAGTAAAAACAGGTGACAAGCTCAGTTTTTCGTTTGAGGTAGAGAACCGGCAATCCCGGCAGCAAGTTATACGGCTTGAATATGGCCTTTACTACCGAAAAGCAAACAGCAAGCTTGCCCGAAAGGTTTTCAAAATAAGCGAAAGAACCTATCAACCGTTCGAACAGGCATCCATCAACCGTGCGCAGTCATTCAAGCTCATCACTACCCGCAAGTTTTACATAGGTGAGCATAGTCTGTCAATTATCGTAAATGGAAATGAAACAGAAACAAGAACATTTTATCTGACTGATTGAACTTAAAAACAGAAAAATCGGCTGAGCCACTTCAAAGAAGCTCAGCCGGTTTTATATACTACTGCGTCTATTTAGATTATAGACAATCTATCAGATCAGAATTCAAACTTCAGAGTAGCACCAACCTGAGCCGGTTTGCCTTGCTGTCCGTAGTTTCCTCCCGAATAAAAATAAAATACATTATAGCGTGTGTCAAAGAGGTTTTTAGTCCACAGTTCTAGGCCGAAAGCCCCTTTTGATACGCCTACCTTAGCATTAACCAACGAATAAAAGCTTTGTGATACATCGTTGCCTTCCGTCCAGTATATTTTACCAATGCCGGTATATTGAATGGTTGCCATCACATGGTCAATAAAAGCATGTTTAAATGAATGCTCATACGTTCCACTCAAACTCAGTGTGTTTTGTGGGGCATAAGGCACATATTTACCCTTATAATCAACCGGAGTATAAACAGGTTGTCCTGTTGAACTGTATGTTTTCAAGGTATCTTTGTAGTTAGTAAAAGTAGCTTTAGCATAACCATAGCTCAGGGTTGCACTAAAGCCACTTCCAAGGTTCGCATCAAATGACAATTCAAATCCTTTACTTTCAGCCTGTCCTGCATTTGTTATAACACGTCCGCTGGTACTTGAGAATATTTTTGCTAATTGCAAATCATCCAGCTTGCTGTAAAAAATCGAAATGCTAGATTTCAACCGATCATTAAACGTCAGACATTGTGCACCTGCTTCATAATTCCAGCTAAACTCCGGTTTATACAAAGTTGTCTTCCTAATATCCGGATTCAATACACTTAACGGTGGTAATGCATTAGTCAACAAGTCCGAAAACATCTGAACATTAAATCCACCGGCTTTGTAACCACGCGAAGCAGTAGCATACACAAACTGGCGATCGTTCCACTCGTGTTTCAAAGAGAGTTTTGGTAATAATTCGGTAAACGAAACCGATTCATTTCCGTTAAACTTAGCAGTAGCTACCTGATCTACATAGGTATTATAATCAAGATTCACGTCCTCATAATCCAGTCTCAAACCAGCAGTTACTGACAAACCTTTAACTAGAATATTATTCAAAGTTGATTGATGAAAGAGTGCGGCACCTTTATTATCGGTATTAAAGAAACCAGGAATTGTCAGGTGGTAGTTTTTCATATTCAGCGGACTGTTGATATCCAGCTTCTGCAAGAAACCTGTTGCCCCAAAACTCCATTGATAATCACTCTTAGTATTCGATTTCAAGATCAGTTCTTCATTAAATGCGTTTTGCTTTTGAATTTGTTCCAACGCCATTTGATTACTAGCCGAATAATCTAAGTCCATCTTCATATCATCTTTGAAATACTGATGCGAAGTAATGGAAGTCAGTGTCCAACTTTTGGCTTTATATTGCAACGACAAACTGTTGGTAAGCATATTCCGATTATAAGAAGCCGGATCGTTGAAATTCGGTTGAGCGACTTTGTTTGTAGTCAGATCGTAAGCCCCGTAAGGAAATGCATTTTGATCAACATGGTCAAAGTTTAGGGCATATTGTGCCGTCCATGCAGGCGAAATGTTCCATTCAAGCTTTAAACGTCCACCGACGGAAGTCTCTTTATCTGCCGATTTCTGCGTATACTGATTGGTAAAGAAACCATCGTCAGGATTATAATAACCACTAACCGCATATCCAAACTTGTTGGAGAGCTTAGCATAATGAGCAAGCTTAGCATTGACCAAGCCGTAATTGCCGGTACCCACCTCCACTTTAGTACCCTGATAACTCAGCGGAGAAAGGGTGTAATATTGATAATTCCACTTTCGGCATTGCGCCCGTAAAGTGTACCTTGTGCACCACGCAGGACTTCTATCTGACGAATGTCATAAAAGTCAAAGTCGAAAGTTGTTTTTTCAAAGTATGGGACATTATCGACATACAAACCGATCGATTGACCGCTATTGCGTGAACCGATACCACGAATATATGAAGTTGTTGACATGGCCGAACCATAATCAGGAATAAAAAAATTGGGAACAATGCCACTCAAATCCCTTACACTGGTGATTTGTGCAGCATTTATTTTAGAAGTTGCCAGTACTGTCGACGAAACAGGAGTCTGACGAGTCGAAGTTTCCTTCAATGAACTTACAACAACTTCATCGAGTTTTACAACATGTGTTGTATCAACCTTATCTTCTGCCACAGAGACAAGAGCCAGTGAAGCAAAAGCGGTCAGAATAAAAAGTCTATTCATTTTTCTTTCAATTTTTATAATTTACAGGATTAAACTTGCATCAAATAGAAAAGACGCAAACAGTATTCAGACAGCAAAATGCCATTTGAACATAAAACTTAATTCAATAGAATTATTTATGAAAGAAAAGCAGGAGGAGGACGCGAAAAGTCAACAAAGCTCAGACCATCCGATGTGGAAAAGCTGGATTGGTCACTGATAATAATTGTTTTCTCAATGAAATGAGGAAACGAATATTCTGCTGCCGAAACAGGTTCAGCGCTAATCTGATAACTATAAGTTGAATGTTGATAAGTAGTTGAGCTTTGGTATTCGTAAGTGTAAACCTGCGCTACAATGGGAGCCTGACAAGTACCGGAATGTTCGGCACGAAAGCCGGGAGTGAACAAGCACAGAACGAACCCTATCACCATGAGAAGTTCAGGGATAAAAGTGGCTAACAAACCGTTCTGAAACATCAGCATAATCGTAATTATTAATTGTAAATAATCAATTATAATTAACTGGAGCCTCTCATGGGACTCGAACCCGCGACCTATTCATTACGAATGAATTGCTCTACCAACTGAGCTAAAGAGGCTTATAACAGAGAACCATTTTGAATAAGCGGTTATCTGTAATCGGGTGCAAATATACACTATTTTTATTTTTCTAAAACGCTTTTTTGAAATTTAATCGTTTTTAATTCATCAATTAAAATTGTACTTTTGCATCTTCAGCTTAATCAAGCAGTTCAACGATTAGGCAATTACGCATTTCCAATGTCCGACACATATAAAACCATAATCTCTGAAGCCGAAGGCCTGTACAAAGAAAAGGGCAGCAAATTCCTTTCGTTTGCCATGCCTGTGTCTACCGCAGAGCAGGCAAAAGAGATTGTAAAAGAGTATAGAAAAAAGTATTATGATGCCCGCCATGTGTGCTATGCCTACATGATTGGGGCTGAGCGTAATGATTTTAGGGCAAACGATGACGGTGAGCCCTCGGGCACAGCCGGACGACCTATTTTGGGGCAAATAAATTCGCGGGAACTGACCGACATTCTGGTAATTATAATACGCTATTTCGGAGGCATATTACTCGGTACAGGTGGGTTAGTGGTGGCATACAGAGAAGCTACAGCCGATGCACTTAACCAGGCCGAAATCATCGAAAAAACGGTGGACATCAGTATTTCCATCAGCTTTGATTACGTGCTTATGAACGATGTAATGCGGGTAATTAAAGATGTCAATGCTCAGATTACAGCACAAACCTACGTCAATCAGTGCATAATGCAGTTATCAATACGCAAACAAGATGCTGAGCTCCTAAGCTCCAAGCTGAAAAAGATATTGGGATTAGTCATTGAAAAATAAGCAACAAAAGAGCAATAGCCAACTAAAAATGGCTTTAATTCTATCGGAATAAAAGTATGATCGAAAGGTTCAAAATAATAGCATATTTCTGTTGCTTTATTCGAAATAAAACGACTATCTTTGCAGATGAAAATGAAAACGAGAAACTTTAAATATTTTTTCGAACAAAGCAACTCACAGCAAAATTGTTGCACAGAAAGGTTGCCCCTAAGAAATTCTAAAAAACCAATGTAAATCTGTTGCGGATTTGTGTTGGTTTTTTTGTTTCTTGAAAAAGAATCGTCCCTCTACCCTTAAAGGAAAGTAAGAGCGTGTAAATAATGATATTTGAACATTTAGAATAACATTTATAACCTAATTAAAGCTCCGTTGGGAGCTTCAAGTCATATTTATGAGCAACAACAGTTTAGTATCAATTTCGGATTATAGTAAAGAAGAAATTCTGGCTATTCTCGATTCGGCAGCCAGTTTTGAAGCCAATCCAAACCGGAAAACATTGGAAGGAAAGGTAATTGCGACCTTGTTTTTCGAACCTTCAACCCGCACCCGCCTGAGTTTCGAAACGGCGGTTATCCGTCAGGGTGGTTCAGTGATAGGTTTTTCGGATGCTGCCACCAGCAGCTCGTCGAAAGGCGAAACATTAAATGATACCATTCACATGGTAAGCTGTTATGCCGATGCGATTGTAATGCGCCATCCACTCGAAGGAGCGGCACGCTATGCTGCAGAAGTATCGCCCGTACCCATTGTAAATGCTGGCGATGGAGCCAATCAGCATCCTTCGCAGACTTTACTCGACCTGTATTCGATCATGAAAACGCAGGGAACGTTGGAAAACCAGACCATTTGCCTGGTTGGCGACTTGAAATACGGACGCACCGTGCATTCGCTTATCATGGCTATGTCGCACTTTCACCCTACTTTCAAATTTATAGCGCCGGATGAACTAAAAATGCCCGACGAGTACAAGGTTTTCTGCCATAAAAACAATATTCCTTTTACCGAGGTGAGCGAACTGACTGATAATTTCAACGATGCCGACATCCTGTATATGACCCGTGTTCAGAAAGAGCGCTTTCAGGATTTAATGGAATACGAACAGGTAAAAAACGTATACACCCTTAAAAATGCGATGCTCGAAAACACAAAACCGAACCTTCGCATACTTCATCCACTACCTCGTGTAACAGAAATAGATCCCGATGTGGACGTTAACGAGAAGGCATATTATTTCCGTCAGGCTCAGAATGGACTGTATGTACGTCAGGCAATTATAAGCAAAGTATTGAATCTGTGCTGAGAGGCGTAATTGTGTATCATTTTATATCAATAAATTTGTATGTCAACAAAAGAATTAAAAGTAGCAGCACTTCGCAACGGAACAGTGATTGACCATATTCCGGCGGACAAATTATACAAAGTAGTTTCTATCTTGCATCTGGACACCTGTGAGCATCAAATTACTATCGGTAACAACCTGGACAGTGCCAAAGTAGGCAAAAAAGGAATCATTAAAATATCCGATCGCGCATTCAAAGAGGACGAAACGAATAAGATAGCGTTGATTGCCCCCAATGCCAAAATCAATATCATTCGCGACTTTGCGGTGGTGGAAAAGAGGCCATTATGTTTGCCCGAGGAGATTCGCGAAATTGTGCAGTGTGCCAATCCGAATTGCATCACCAACCACCAGCCGGTAACTACCCGTTTTCATGTACTGAACAATGACGGCGAAATTATGTTGAAATGTCATTACTGCGAACGCGAAGTAAGACGTGACGAGGCAAAGATAAAATAACAACGAAAGCAAGCAATAGCCTTATTTTTCAGAAAGAAAACAATGAAGAAAAACGCAGATACGGTCAATTTGAAAGACATTGAAAGCACACCGGGCACAAGCCATGTTTCGTGGAAGCCGGGCACCTTGATTTACCCCTTGCCTGCTGTGTTGATTTCGTGCGGGAGCTCGCCCGAGAATTATAATCTGCTAACAATTAGTTGGGTTGGAACTATTTGCACCAATCCACCCATGTGTTATATTTCGGTTCGTCCAGAGCGCCATTCATACGATATAATAAAACAAACTGGTGAGTTTGTGATTAATCTCACCAACGAAGACATGGCTTTTGCCACCGACTGGTGTGGTGTGAAAAGTGGCAAAGACTTCAATAAGTTTACCGAGATGAAACTGACTCCGGTAAAGGGAGAAAAAGTAAATGCGCCCACGGTCAAAGAATCGCCGCTTTGCATTGAGTGCAAAGTAAAAGAGATTATTCAACTAGGCTCGCACGACATGTTTATTGCCGATGTAGTGAATGTGCAGGCCGACCGGAAATATATTGATCCGGAGACAGATACATTTAATCTTTCGGAAGCCAAACTGATAGCCTACTCGCACGGCCATTATTACAAACTGGGAGAAGAAATAGGCAAATTTGGCTGGACGGTAAAGAAGAAAAAATAATGCCCTGCGTATTCAATTTGGTTGGAATACTGAAGGAAAGTAAAATGGAGCCGGAACTAAATTGAACCGGATAAGTAGAGAGATTAGCATTGATATATATCGAAACACATATATGATGTACATCTGAGTATTGATTTGATATAAGTAATAGGAATAATATAATGCCCCATTTATTTGGTAATATGGAATTAAATTAGTACATTTGTCTCAATATGAGATATATAAAACTAAAAACAGAG
>JAATGT010000181.1 GCA_015654525.1 Bacteroidales bacterium | reverse complement strand
TTATAATGTCTGATGTTCCATATGTGGTCTATTCTTCTTTGAGAGCAAGATATTATATTCTTCTACTTTTATAACTCGTAGTGCATTAATAAAAAAAGTTGTTCATTTCGGATAAATTCCGTATATTTAAAAGACTACCAATCAATTAAATAATAATGAACAACTTCATAACAAAGTACGAGAAAATTCTCGAGATATTAAAGCAATTTGAGACAAAAAGTAATTTTTTGAATCAAAAACGTTGTCCACGTTTAAGTGACATCGAACTAATTTCAGTCGATTTAACGGCAGAATCACTAAGTATTGATTCAGAATATCAATTATTTAGGACTTTGCCAGATTCACTAAGTTCTAAGATTGAACGAAGTGTATATAATCATCGGAGACGAAAGTTGTTTCATATTAAAGAGCGCATCCGCAAAGCGTTGTCGGAAAAGCTGACAAATACAGAAAACTATTTTATAGTTGACAGTATGCCTTTGGAAATTTGCAAGTTATCACGTTCTTCGAGAACAAGTATTTGCAAAGAAGACTATCAAACAAGTCCTTCCAAAGGTTATTGCGCTAGTCAGAAGTTCCATTTTTATGGTTACAAATTGCATGCTGTATGTAGTGCAAGCGGTGTATTTTCTGATTTTGAACTCACACAAGCTTCCGTACATGATATCCATTATTTGAAGAACATAAAAAACAACTTTTCTTCTTGTGTTTTAATCCCTTATAAGGGATATTTAAGTGCCGAATATCAACTTGATTTATTTACTTCAAACCAAACCAAATCAGATTAGAAGTTCCAATGAGAGTGAATCAGCATGAGTATCAAAAACAACCTTATCTGCTGAGAAAAACAAGGAAACGTATTGAGACACTCTTTTCTCAACTTTGTGACCAGTTTTTAATTCGTCGAAACTACGCTAAGTCTTTTGACGGATATAAAAACAGAATTCTATCTAAAATAACTTCACTAACGGTTATTCAAATGATAAACAAATTATTAAACAGAAATATCAACAATATAAAATCACTTGTAGTTTAAATGCACTACGGGTTTATATAGTAATAACTTTAGTTCAGGATAAGTTTGGATTCATTTTAGGTTAATCAGGGTAGGCGACTAACGTTAGTAAGGATGCACGACTAACGTTGATCGACTATGACGACTAACGTTAGTCGGGGTAGACGGTATGAGTGTGCTGGGGTGTTCGACATGGACGTGTCGGGATATACGACATGGGCGTTCAGAGTGAGCGACAGGTTTGGCCCTATCAATCCGGACTATTACTTTTCTGAAAAACAGGATATTGTTTAATTTCTTAACTTATAATCAAATTAACTTTGTATTATGCTACGTAACTTTCTGAAATATATGCTTATCTTCTGTTTGCTAATTGTCGTGGCTCAGGGAGTCCGTTCTGCGACAAGTCTGCCGTGGTGGAAAGAAACTGTTTTCTATCAGATTTATATGCCTTCGTTTCAGGATAGCAACGGCGATGGGATCAGCGATTTTGCTGGCATGACTACCCGGTTGGATTACCTTCAGTCGCTTGGCATAAAGGGTATCTGGCTTACTCCCTTTCTCCAGTCTCCTAAAGTAGACAATGGTTATGATGTAGCCGATTATTATCAGATTGATCCGGCTTACGGTAGCATGGATAGCTTCCGCAATTTTCTGAACGAAGCTCATAAACGGAATATAAAAGTCATTATGGATATGGTGCTCAACCATACTTCCACCGATAGCAAATGGTTTCAGAAAGCGCGAAAATCGAAAGATAATCCGTATCGCGATTATTATATATGGAAAGATAAACCCAACAACTGGGAATCATTTTTCGGGGGTGGAGCCTGGCAACTCGACTCAATTACCAATCAGTATTACTTACATAAATTTGCTGTGCGCATGGCCGATCTGAATTGGTCAAATCCCGCAGTAGTAAAAGAAATTCAGAAAGTGTTACGTTTCTGGCTCGACCTGGGTGTCGACGGATTTCGCTTTGATGTCATTAATTTCCTCAATACGGATGATATTATGACCGACAATCCAGTAAAGGATGGGAAGATACAAGCTGTCTATAATGTTAATCAACCGAGAGTCAAAAAAGCCATTGATATAATTAAATCGACAGTAAATGAATACCCAAATCGCTTTACGGTAGGTGAAATTGGAAGTGATCAGATAGATGTCCTTAAACAATACCAGTCACCGCAATTACTGGATGTGGTCTTCAACTTTAATTTTGGAAGTATCCCGACTTTTTCCGTTGAGCGGCTTTTCAACGAACTGAAAAGTATGGAAAAGAATATGAACGATTACCCGACGCTGTTTTTTGGGAGTCATGATAATCCCCGGCTGATGAATCGGTTGGCAGGAGGGTCCGTTGAACGTGCCAAGGCATTGGCAGCTCTTATGCTTACTGCCAAGGGAGTTCCGTTTGTCTACTATGGCGAAGAAATTGGTATGCAAAACATCACAGCCGACAATTACGATGAGATAGTCGACATTCAGGGAAAGACATTCTACCAACTGGCTATTGATTCAGGGAAAACACCCTCTGAAGCACTTGCGGAGGGGAATAATCATAATCGCGACAAATCGCGCAGCCCCATGCAATGGGACAAAACCCCTAATGCCGGATTTACAACAGGTAAGCCTTGGATAAAAGTAAACGAGAACTACGCAACGGTAAATGTGCAAGAATATTCAGGTCAAAAGAATTCCATCCTGAACACTTACAAAGCATTGCTTGCACTGAGGAATAGTGAGCAAGCACTTCAATACGGAAGCTATAAAAAACTGGAACGGCAGGGTGATATGATCTTATTTACCCGAGCGTATAAAGGCGATGAAATAACGGTTCTACTGAACTTTGGAAGAGAGAGGAATATTAAATTACCTATTGGAGCAAAGATACTTCTGGGTAGTACCATTTTAAAAGCCAATGAGTTTTTGATCTATAGACATTGAAGCTTTGGAAAAGTTATCCTTAAAAATATAAAGATGAAACGAATACTACTTTTAGCATTTTTTATTGGAACGATCTTGCTTGCTTTTGCGCAGCAAATCTCTATTCCACGAATTGACAATATGCCCAACTTGCCAACTCCCTACCTGATGCGCGATTGGAAACAAGTGGCTATTGATTATGACAACTTTGTTTTCGATACAACGAAATCGGGAACCTATTTACCCATTACTAAAATAAGTACGTCCAATGGCGTAAATTATCCGGCAGTGAATACTATCCGAATGGATACTTATGTGGGACAAACCGACCATGGCAATACGGCCGAAGCAGTTAATATTCTTCCTGCTATTGTGGGCGCATCGTTGGTGGGAGTGGATAAAACTACGCAACTCAACACTAATTGGGTAACGAAAATAAAAGATTTCTTCAACCGACAGAATGGACAGAATGTTTATCTGAACAATTATTCAAACACTACCGGTAGCGATTGGTGGTATGAGCTTATGCCCAATGTATTTTTTTATCAGCTTTATAGTTTGTATCCAAATGCAGATGCTGATTTCGCGAACCAATTTACCACCATTGCCGACAGAGAATTAAATATACTTTACCAACTGGGAGGAAAAGTCCAGCCATGGAATGCACCTGCTATGAATTATCGGGCTTTCAATTTAATTACGGGATTACCTAATACAACCAGCGTTCCGGAACCGGAAGCGGCCGGTTCTATTTCCTGGTTAATGTATCAGGCTTATTTGCAAACTGCGAACAAAAAATACTTGCAAGGGACAGAACTGGCACTGGACTTTCTTCAAAACTGGACAACAAATCCTTCGTACGAAATACAATTGCCTTACGGAATTGCTACTGCTGCGCGAATGAACGCAGTGGAGGGCACTAATTACAATATACAAAAAATGATGAACTGGACATTTTCCTCAGGACTCAACACTTTACGTGGTTGGGGATGTATAGTCGGCAATTGGAATGGATATGATGTGTCGGGGTTAATAGGTGAAGCTAATGATGCTGGAAATGATTATGCATTCAGTATGAATGGATTTCAACATGCGGCAGCTTTGGCACCGGTGGCAAAATACGATAAACGATATGCACGGGCTATTGGCAAGTGGATTGTAAATCTGGCCAATGCCAGTCGTCTTTTTTATAGCGATGCTCTCCCGCAAGCTAATCAAGAAGCGGTCGGTTACGCTTGGTCAAAACAGCACGATACAAATGCTTGCATTCCTTATGAATCGATGAAGCAGGCATGGAACAGTGTGCAACCCATGGTTATGGGCGATGCTGTAACAGGCGGTTGGGCGGCAACGGATTTATCTTTGTACAGCGGATCCAGTGTTGGTTATCTGGCTTCTATCATTGCAAAAACAAATGTGACCGGAATACTCCAGATTGATTTAAATAAAACAGACTTCAGAGGCGATAATATCTATCCGGCTTATCTGTATTACAATTCCACGGCTTCAAGCCAGTCGGTTCAGCTCACCCTGCCGACGGGTAATTACGATGTATATGATGCCATCACCGAAACAGTACTTAATACAAATGCGTCCGGGAATATCAACTTTACGATTCCGTCGGACAGTGTCCGGCAGTTGGTTGTTTATCCCACCGGAAAAACAACTGCATTGAAAACCAGATGGAAAACAGTAGATGGACATGTTATCGATTACCATGCGAATCATAATTTCACCAACGCTTTACGGATAAAAGCGTTTTCGACTTCCGATACGCTTGTGCAGAAATTGAATTCATTAAATCTATACTGCCTGCCCGAAAATAGTGTAACAACAAACCCAACCTTCGATTGGTTTCAAAATGATGTGAAAGTAGCTACTACTACCAGTGGAAATTACACATGGTCTGCTCCTGCCACTGCCGGAAAATATCAGTTGAAATGCAAAGTTTCAGAGAATGGGGATACGGCAACTTCAGTTCCAATATCTATCACGGTTCTTGATCAGCTTGTCATTGTGCCGGTAGTCTCCGATATCTCATTTTCTGCTAACATGCCTTTCGATTTGAATGCTACGCTAACAGCTTCCGCCATTCTCAATACGTCCAATGTTTCGTTTACCTGGAGTTCAAGTAGTGGGACGCTAACCAATAGTCTCACTGCCACGCCAACCTGGCAGCTTCCTAATGTTCCGGGCATTTATACGCTTTCGCTTTCAGTCAATAATGCTTCCGGAACTTCGGTATTCACCAAATCAGTATTGGTAAAAGATTTCTCCGTAACTGCTTACCCAACTCCGCTTATTTATTATCCTTTTAATGGCAATACAAAAAACTATGCACAGAGTGGGTTGGATGCGTTATCGGTCAGTGCGGTTTCTACTACCGGAGCCAATGGCGTGGCAAACGGAGCCTATCAATTTCCGTCGAGTACCTCCTACATCTATACACCTAACGAAACAGCGCTTAACTTTCAGGATAAAATTGCCATTTCTTTTTGGGTAAAAGCCGATGCTTTACCCAATAGTGAGCAATTTATTCTCTCGCATGGCAGTTGGGAAGAACGTTACAAAATATCCATTACCCCTGATCAGAAAGTTCGCTGGACAGTGAAAACAAATCTCTCTACGGTAGATCTGGATGCTGATTCTATTCTTCAGGTAGGAAAGTTTGTACACTTTACAGCCATTTATTCCGGTTATTCCCTGGAATTATACCGCAACGGAAAGCTTTCCAGCTTTAAAGCACAAACAGGACTTATTCAAACAACAACCAAAAGCCTGACGATAGCCCGGAAAGATCAGGCCACATCCGATTATAACTTCAGGGGAACAGTGGACGAAGTGCGAATATATGATGCCGAACTTTCACCTCAGCTGACTCAACTTTTACCCGCTACTTTCAACCTTACAACAGCGATTACGTCACCAACGGCTACCCGCTTTGATATTTATCCGAATCCCTTTAGCAATGAATTCAGCTTTGACTTGCCAACGGGCGAAAACCTAAGTAAAATTCGGGTTTATGATATTCTTGGAAAAGTGGTTTATCAGTCAGCTGCATCTGGTAATACTGTTCGGCTAAGTATTCCGAACGGGTTTTATCTGCTGGAAATAACAACTGATACAGGAAAGATACTTAACGCGAAAATACTCAGGGATGACTGATTTATCCTTTTATCTAATTTGTAATACTATAAAAACGAACGCATGAAAACCAAATACAATTATTTTCTTCTTCTTCTTTTTCTTTTCAGTCTCACGGCACTTTCGGCAGCAAATCAAATAAATCTTAAGGTTAAGGGAGATTCTGCAGCCGGATTTTACGTTGATTTGTATTACGGAACTATTCCTGCATCAACGCAGGAAAAAGTGGGTGAGCTGAATATGATGGTGGAAAACGAAGATCATTCCATTCGCGAATATGTACGCAATTGGAAAGCAACAATGGCACTTCAAAACGGGAAAACCATCACCCTTACGGGTGTCGTTCAACTGCCAAAATTGGAAACGAATGTAGCCCTGAAAGCGATTTATGAAGTCGTGAATAATCAGGTGGTGGAAAAACGAATTGAGTTACTACAGACCAACCTCTCTTTGTTGTATTATTCGGTAAATACATCGGTGTTTTCACCCGATTCACCTTCCCGCTTTTGGAGTTTCGACAATGCTGATAACAAAGGCGGTGTAGCGCACGAATCCTATCCGGCTGCCGGATATATGATTGGCGATTCGCTGGCTGTAGGGCTGCTTACCGATGCAGGAAACCGAAACTTGTGGACACGGAATATTCGTCGTCGACCTTCAACGGGCGGAGTAGGGTTTCGTGCTATTCAGGAAATATGCGATGCCAACCTGTATCGAATTGCTTCTGCGAATGATCGCAAGGCGGGAGATAACTTCGTAAAACTGACCTTTGGCGAACTGTCGGACTTCAATCATCCTACCGAAAAGATAGCGTATAAAACTCCTGAAACTTCGATCTGGAAATCATACAACGGTGCAATAGTTACCCTCGACAAGGACGTTTATACCCTGAAAGGAAACAAAGCAACTGCTGATATGGCCGGGCTCCGGTTGCCATACCAATTACCCGATGGATTTTATACTATCCGGTTTAAACATCGTTCCAATAATCCGATTTCGCTAAGACTCTGGAAGAATGAAGGTATCACGGCTAATGATGTTCAGGGTTTCCATTATCAAACCAATATACCTTCGTCCAACACCAACTGGACTGAACAGGAAGAAACTGTTTTTCTGGCTAATACCGAAGGTGGAACGACTAACTTACTTATTGCTGCTTCGAACCTGAAAGTAGGAGAATCGTACCAACTGGAAGTGAAAGATTTGGAAGTGATTCAGTCCGTAGCCTATGAACGGGCATTTCATCAATTACGTTCCGGTGAAACAAACACAAAGCGGACATTTATCTTTGTTGCTCCTGCTAAACCTATGCTTCACGATGTGCGATTGGCCTCGCAGGTTTATCTGGCCGATGGGTTGCGGTTTAAAGGAACTACCGAAGAAAAATGTTTGTACTCCTGCCATCAAATGTTGATGTGGATCACCAGTGCCGATAATTTCAAGCCCCTGAGTGTTCCCAGCATCAATTATGCACCCGATATGTACAACCGCGATTCTTTTTGGAGCATGATGGGAACCTACAACAAAGAAAACAGCGAGAACATCTTTAATGAATGGGCTGCCACTCAAAACAGTGCCGGTACCATTGGCACCATTATTACTCCTTCCATGGGAAGCAAAGAACTGAAAGGAAACGATGCCACGCTCGAATTCCTTTGGTTTGCTTTGGTCAACAAGCGTCAATATGGAACGCCTCCGCCGATGGATAAAATTACCAAAGCATTCAATTATGTACTGAATGAAATTGACCCCGACAGAACGGGAATATGCAGTGCACGTTTTGTATTATGACAAAATGATTGTGTGGAATATCCAAATCGCACTTCCAACCTGGCTGTCAACCAAGGAATGTTGGCTGTTACGCTGCGGGTGGCTCAGGAGCTGGGATTGCCCGTAACGAATGAATATATTGCAAAAGCCAATGCCGGATACCGTGCGTTTTATGATAAGAAACGAGGATATTTAATCGATAATAAAGCGTATCCATACGTTATTACTTTCAATGCGCTCTTGCCGGAATTTGTATCCTTGTGGTTATTCAACGAGCCCATTCTGACTTCGGAGATGGTGAATAATACGCTGGATAAAGTACCGTCGCACGATGGTTATTCTCCGTTGATCTGTCATGTAAAAGATACCTATTTTACGATGAAGAATAAACCATTTTCGCCTAATTTGTTTTGGGATAATGGGATTTATTACAATGCCGGAAGCTGGATGCGTGAAGAAATTTGCGGTTATGTAGCCGGAATGAAACACGGATGGAAACCTGCCGAAAAACGAATTAAAGACAGGCTTACTGCTGAAATCACCCGGAACCCCGATGAACCGTTCAGTCACGAGTTTCTGCCTTACGATCTCACGGTTCCGAATTGTTGGTGGCCCAGCACACGGGTATTCTCGTGGAATGTGTTTGTGCTAAAAGCGTTGGAAGTTGCCGGAATGCGAACACCGGAACAAGATCCTAATTATTTGACAGATTGTATAAAGAAATAGAACTTTAAAAGCAATACGAGCTTCCAAAATTACGGAAGCTCATATTGCTTTTTATTTTGCTCTCAAATACTGGGTTGGCCAGCTAATTTCGTCTTCCGTTTTCAAGGTTGCAGTTAAAGCAAAATACGGATTTCTCAGTAGCTCTCTGGCAAGCAAAACCAAATCGGCTTTTCCGCTTTCTAAAATATCTTTTATTTGTTCGGCGGAGGTTATCAGTCCAACGGCTGCGGTAGGTATGCCAGTCTTTTTTATTGCTTCAGAGAAATGAACCTGATAACCCGGACCAACAGGTATTTTTGCTGCAGCAACATTTCCTCCGGACGAACAGTCTATCAAATCAACTCCTTTTTCGTGTAAAATGCGACTTAGTTCAACAGTTTCTTCCAAATTCCATCCACCGTCGGTCCAGTCGGTGGCCGACAGCCTTACAAACAAAGGGTAGTCCGTTGGCCAAACAGATTGAACGGCAGCAGTAATCTCCAACATCAACCGAATTCGGTTCTCAAAGCTTCCGCCATACTCATCCGCACGTTTATTGCTCAAAGGTGATAAAAACTGATGGATCAGATACCCGTGTGCAGCATGGATTTCTACGATTTTGAATCCGGCTTCTTTTGCCCGAAGAGTGGTGGCTTTAAACTGTTCGATTATAGTTTTAATTTCATTCTTGTCAAGTTCATGAGGAGGCGTTTCATCCGGATAAAATGAAATAGCTGAAGGTGCAATCGTTTGCCATCCGCCCTCTTTTGTCAATAGTTGTTTGCCTCCGTTTGCTGGCGAATCGTGTGAGGCTTTTCGCCCGGCATGTGCAATCTGAATTCCGGCTATTGCTCCCTGTTGATCAATAAATCCGGCTATTTTTCGGAGTTCGGTTATTTGCTCGTCGTTCCACAATCCCAGATCGAAAGGCGTTATTCGCCCTTCAGGTGCTACTGCAGTAGCTTCTAAAATGATAAGACCTGTGCCTCCAACGGCTCTGGTAGCATAGTGTACAAAATGCCAGTCGTTAGCAAAGCCATTATTTGCTGAGTATTGACACATGGGTGACATTCCTATTCTGTTTGGTATCGTTACGGATTTGATTGTAATTGGTTGATTTATTCTGGACATAAAATTGACTGATTTATTTGGTATTGGAACAAAGCGGATGGGAAAAAGTTTCGAAACACAAACTATTTATAAATGATCGAAAGTGCTCAACCCAAGAAATATTATACAGGAAAGCGATTAGAAATCATTCCAATCGCTTTCTTAATTTTTATTCATCCAGACTATTTAGCATCCTTGTTCTCTTTGTAACGTTTGTCTGGCGTACCGTCTTTTTTCAAATGTTTAACTGCCGGAGCAACTTTGTTTTCTTTAAAGCGCTTATCAGGCGTTCCGTCCTTTTTTAGCCTTTCTCCGGTAGCTTTTACTTTGGTAGCAGCTTCGTCTTTTTTAGTTTCAGCTTTTTTTACTTTGCCGTCAGAAGCTTTTACAGCCTTGTTAGCAGCTTCTTTGTTTTCTTTAAGCTGCTTGTCAACTGTACCATCTTTTTTCAGTTTCTCGCCGGCAGCATTTGTTTTAGCTACAGCTCCGTTTTTTTTCTTCTCAATTTTCGAAGCTTCCTTCTTTACATCTTTCTTCGTTTTTTCTGCTGTAGTTGTCTGGGCATCTACAGCTGTGGCTGCAAGAAATGTAACAGCCATTAATAAAATACAAATCTTTTTCATTATGATTTTTTTAGATTTCAACAACTTGCATGTGAATTGTTGAATGGTTTAATTATTGGCGAACATGCTCGCTTCAAAATGTATTTAATTGAAATTGGTACAAATATATTGAGAATTTGAATACAGCAATCTATTTTAATGTTTTTTTTGTTCAATAGGTTTGTGTTAATAATTATTTTACTTGAATAATGATACAAATATATTTCTACGTTAAATAAATGATAATAAGTATAATTTATAATTTTGATATCAATTTAAGAAAAATATATTCTACCTCTTGTTTAAATGAAACTTTTGGATGAGGTATACTTAAAGGTTGCAATTCAGGTAAAATAGAGATTATAGGACTTGAATTTATAAAAGCAAACCTTGAAAAAAACATATTTTTCAGCCATTCATAATCAGGATTATCGATTAAATTAGTATTTTTGTGGTAAATAGCTTTATCAATTAACAGTTAACATCTCGGTGTGATAAACTTGTTTTGTCACTATTCGTTTGCTAAATAGGACAATATAAATGTATGAAAATCAACATAATCAATCATTCTAAACATGCATTACCTGAATATGCCACATCCTTGTCGGCAGGAATGGATGTACGTGCCAATATCAATGAACCGATAGTTTTAAAATCCTTGGAACGAAAATTGATACCAACGGGACTGTTTATTGAACTGCCTGCCGGGTACGAAGCTCAGATTCGCCCAAGAAGTGGTCTGGCAATAAAAAAAGGCATCACGGTACTTAACTCTCCGGGAACAATAGATGCCGATTATCGGGGCGAAATCTGTATTATTTTGGTGAATCTCTCGTCTGAAGAGTTTGTTATTAATGACGGAGAGCGAATTTGTCAGATGGTAATTGCCGCACATGCTCAAGCTGAATGGATTGAAGTTAGTGAACTGAGTGAAACTGATCGTGGTGTCGGTGGATTTGGTCACACAGGTAAACACTAGGTTTTCAAGCAAACAACAATTATTAAGCAGAAAGATAATTGTTTAATCAAACCTTATTATTTATGAATTCAAAAAGCGTATGCGCAAAAAATATTATCTGTTTATAATACTTGTATTTAGTTTATTATCTTGCACTACAGCAAAGAAAATTGTTGTGAAAAGCCCAACTGTCGCGCGTATCTCAGACTCAGCTCAACGTCAGTTTGATTACTATTTTTACGAAGGCTTAAAGCAGAAAGATAATCAGCAATATGATCAGGCCATCGAAACTTTTCGTATGTGCTTGGCTATTGATTCGTTAGATGCCGGCGCACAATCTGAAACAGGATTGTTGTATGCTGCAGCTGGAATGAACGACAAAGCATTGGATTGTTTGGAGAAAGCTATAAAGATTGATCCTTCTAACTGGTGGTATAATGTACAGTTAATCTCCATGTATTCCGATTTGAAAAACTGGAAACGTGCCATTGAGCTAACCCTTAATTTGCAAAAAAAATATCCGGAGAAAGATGATGTTTACTCTATGTTGGCAACATTTTATAAAGAAACGAAGGAGTACGACAAAGCAATTGCAGCATACGATAAACTGGAAAGTATGAATACTATAACGGAAACAGTTTCCTTCGAAAAGTTCCAGCTTTATATTTTGTCCAATAAAGCACAAAAAGGAGTAGCTGAAATTGATAAATTGATAAATAAATATCCTACCGAATCGAGATATAAAGTGCTTCGGGGTGATATTTTTATGCAGCAAAAAATGCCTGCAAAAGCCTTTGAAATTTATCAGAATGTGTTGAAGGAAGATCCACAAAATGCTTATGTCTATGTTTCTTTATCGGAGTATTACAAATCGGTTAATAAACCGGATAAAGCTTTGGAATCTATTGTGAGTGCGTTGAAGTGCGAACAGTTGGATGTTGATACTAAGGTAACTGTTCTTGGACAATATGTTGAGAAACTAGTGCAAGACTCAACTAAACTTGGGGAGACCGAAAGCCTATTTAAACTTTTGGTTGATCGTTATCCGCTCGAAGAAAAGGTTCATGGATACTATGCAGTATTCCTTCAATATCAGAAACGAAACGCAGAGGCCATTTCGGAGCTGGAAACAATGATTAATATTAATCCGAAAAACGATCAAAGTTGGATCCGGTTGATTCAAATGTATAGTTTGACCAAGGATTTCAATCAGATATTAACGCTAACAAATAGGGCAATTGAGAACTTACCTAAATTACCGGTTTGGTATTTCTACAAGGGAATTGCTCAATTTCAGTTGGCAGATTACAAAAATGCATTGGTCTCGTATCAGAAGGGTTTACCGTTGATAACTACCGAACAGGCTGCTTTGAAGAGTGACTTTTACGCACAGATAGCTGACATTTACTATAAATTGGAGCAAAAGGATTCAGCTTTTGTAAACTATGAAAGATCATTGGCTGTCAATCCTCAAAACAATATGGTGATGAATAATTACGCTTATTATTTATCGCTGGAAAAAACTCAGTTAAAGAAAGCGGAGCGGATGAGCGCCAAAACAGTGGAACTGGAACCTAAAAACAGCACGTACCTGGATACTTATGCTTGGATTTTGTATCAGGAAGCTAATTATTCATTAGCCAAATTTTATATTGAGCGAGCTGTTGATAATCTGACAAAAGAAGAAGAACCCGGAATTATTTTAGAACATTATGGCGATATCCTGTGGATGTCAGGATCTGAAAACGAATCTAAAGCCATAGAAACATGGACAAAATCATACGACGCCGGCAATAAAACGGAAGAGTTGAAACAGAAAATAACCAATAAAGGCTGGAAGAGATAATCTAACCTTAGAACTAAATATAAATAGAATAATTGAATTATATGAAACGTAAAATAGCAATATTCTCTCTGTTTGCAGTGCTGATTCTGTCGGCTTGTAAGACCACTCGCACAGTAACAAAACCTGTTCAGACTCCTACCATCAATACTTCTGCAGCGCCCATAGCGCAAGTGGTAGAGCGGATTCAGCAGTCACAACCTCAGTTTAAAACAGCCAACATCAATAAAATGTCTATGGCATTTGATATGAACGACCGCAAAATAAATGTCTCAGGGACCTGCAAAATAAGAAAAGATTCGGCTATATTTATTTCTATTCAGCCTTTTTTGGGGATCGAGATGTTTAAAGCCGAGTTGACTACCGACAGTATGCGTGTGTTCGATAAAATGAACCACCGCTATTATGTGGTGGATTATGACTTTTTCAATAAACGTTTTGGCGTAAATGTGAACTTTTATAGTTTGCAGTCTTTGCTCACTGCGCAGCTTTTTTGTATTGGCAAAAAAGAAATACAACTCGATGATTGTAAACTCACAACATTGCCAACAGGAAATAAAATAGAATATCAAAACAATAACATATTGCAAAGTACCGAAATATCAGCTCTTAATACGATATTGAAGGTGATCCTATCGGCCAGGGATAGTAATTATCAGTTGCAGACTGAATATTCAAATTTCGCAGTGCTTAATGGAGTGAATTTTCCACAAACGATATTGTTGCAGGCAACCAGCGAAAAGAAAAAAGCTTCTTGTGAGTTTTCAATTTTAAGAGCAGAATTTAATACAGAAGTAAAATTTACAGGTACAAATCCCGATCGGTTTACCAAAGGAGATATTGATCAATTGCTCAAAAAATAGGTATAGAAATTAGAACTATCATAAAAAACAGGTTGATGCATTTTACTTTAACGAATCGATTATTTGTCATTATATTGTTCCTGATGACAGCTTGCTTTACACTTCCGGCTCAAACAGTCAAGGATTTGGAAAGACAACGGAAACAAACTCTCCAAAATCTGGAAAATACCAGCAAGATGCTGAATGAAACGAACAAATCTAAAAAGAGTTCGTTGAACAAGCTGACGATAATTTCTAAAAATATTAACGAGAGAAAAACCCTGATTAAGAATATAAGCTCCGAAATATCTTTGATGGATGTTGAGATTGAGAGGCTGAATCAGGAAAAAACGAAACTTGAAGACAAGTTGAAAACGTTGAAAACCGATTATGCCAACTTAATTCAGGAAGCACACATCAACCGGAGTATATATGCGAAAATTATGTTTGTGTTATCGGCCAAGACTTTTGATCAGTCTTATCGCCGGCTGCGTTATTTACAGGAGTACAGCACTTACCGCAAGGAGCAAGTGATGGAGATAGAACAAATTAAAGCACAGATAGTACATAAAAATGATAGCATAAACATACATAAAGGAACCAAAGTTGAAGTTGTAAAACAGAAGGAAACAGAAGCTCAGAAACTTACCAAGGACCAACAGAATGAAAAAGTACTGCTGACTGACTTGCAAAAGAAAGAAAAAGGTCTGCGGGAAGCTCAGAAAGTACAACAAAAAAAGGCGAATGATCTGAATAACCGGATTGAACGGATGATTGCGGAACAAATCCGGAGAGCTGAAGCTAAGCGTGCAGCAGTTGCTGCTAAGCGCATGGCCGAGGCCAAGCGTGCCACTGAGGCTAAGCGACAAGCTGAAGCGAGACGAATAGCTCAGGAGAACAAACGAATTGCAGAAGAAAATAAGCGCATTGACGAGCGCAATAAGCGCGTAGCCGCTGAGAACAAAGCAAAGGGGACTAAAACAAAAGCAACTCCAAAACTTGAACCTATAGCTGCACCAAGCACTGTTTCTGAGTCGACTTCATCACAATCTGTGTCAACTCTGACTCGTGAAGAAAGTTTGATTTCTGGTAGCTTCGAGCGAAATCAGGGTAGGTTACCGTGGCCGACTGCCAGTGGATTTATCAGTGGCCATTTTGGCATTCAGCAGCACCCTGTTTTGAAATATATAACTACAAATAATAAGGGTATTTATATTAAAACTCCCGCTGGAGGTACGGCACGTGCGGTATTCGAAGGTGTTGTAACACAACGGTTCTCTATTCCGGGAAGTAACTATGGAGTGATTATCCAACACGGGAATTACCGCACGGTATATGCTAACCTGACTCAGATTTTTGTAAATATAGGCGATCATGTAAATGCTAAACAAGCTATTGGTAAAATTTATACCGATGATGATAACGGAAATAAAACAGAACTTTATTTTCAGGTCTGGAAGGATAAAAATCTGCAAAATCCGGAGAGATGGATTTCAAGATAAAATCTCTGTCTCCTTTGAAGGTACGGATTATAAGCATTTGATATAATTTCTGAAACGAAAACATATAGGTCGTTACAAAGCTGACTGTTTCTCTGCATTTCGATTTCAGAAAACAAATCACAAATATTATTTATTACTTAATAATCATAACTAAACTAACTCCAATCCTCCTAGTGGGTTGGGGGTTATTTATTCTAACATGGAAGAATTAAATATTGAACCACATTTGGTTGATTATGGCGATAGCAATATTATCACCCTCGAAGGCCTCGAACACGTTCGTCGCCGGCCCGGGATGTACATTGGTAAACTGGGTGATGGTATGCATGCCGATGACGGGATCTACGTATTGCTGAAAGAGGTACTGGATAACTGTATTGATGAGTACCGTATGGGTGCAGGCAAAAGTGTAGACGTGCGTGTGAAAGACGGGCACGTGGAAGTGCGCGATTATGGTCGTGGAATTCCACTTGGCAAAATGGTTGAGGCGGTGTCTATTATGAATACCGGTGGTAAATATGATTCTAAAGCATTTAAAAAGTCTGTTGGGTTGAACGGTGTGGGTACCAAAGCGGTAAATGCACTTTCGTCGAAATTTATTGTACAGAGTTTTCGGGAAGGACAAAGCCGTCGGGCTGAGTTTGAAAAGGGGAAGCTGGTGCAGGATAGCGATGTTTTTGACGAAGCAAGCTCTGATCGCGGAACTTACGTATATTTTGTTCCAGATAATACGCTTTTCAATGATTTCGTTTACAAAGAAGACTTTATCGAAACCATGTTGCGCAATTATGCGTATCTGAATACGGGCCTGACTATTAATTTCAATGGAAAGAAGATTTTGTCCCGAAACGGACTGACCGATCTGCTGAATGAAAACATGACGTCAGAGCCGCTGTATCCGATTGTTCATCTGAAAGGAGAAGATATTGAGATAGCTTTTACCCACAGCGATCAGTATGGCGAAGAATACTATTCGTTTGTTAATGGGCAGCATACCACGCAGGGAGGCACGCACCAGAGTGCTTTTCGCGAAGCAGTGGCACGTACTATCAAGGAGTTTTACGCCAAAAATATGGAGGTGGCCGACATCCGTAACGGTATCATTGCGGCGGTGGCAATTAGTGTAGAAGAGCCGGTATTCGAATCGCAAACCAAAACCAAACTGGGCTCGCGCGACATGTCGCCTTCTGGTGGTATTTCGGTGAATAAGTTTATTTCTGACTTTCTGAAAAAGGAACTGGATAATTACTTACACCGTAGCACCGAAACGGCTGCTATTTTACTTCAGAAAATTCAGGATTCCGAAAAAGAGCGAAAAGCCATTGCCGGAGTAACTAAACTAGCTCGGGAGCGAGCCAAAAAAGTGAACCTGCACAACAAGAAACTTCGGGATTGCCGTATTCACTACAATGACTCGAAAGGTGATACCGATAACTCCTGTATTTTTATTACCGAGGGAGATTCGGCAAGTGGATCGATAACCAAAAGTCGTGATGTGAATAC
>JAATGT010000263.1 GCA_015654525.1 Bacteroidales bacterium | reverse complement strand
TTGTAGGCATTTCTTTAGTTGTGATTTGCTTTCAAAACTTTCATTAACTTAGTTCTTACACAACGTATAACATATCCATAGCTTCCCACTCCATGTTGTGATTTGCTTTCAAAACTTTCATTAACTTAGTTCTTACACAACGAAGTTTAACCGGCATAGCTATGCCTACCGTTGTGATTTGCTTTCAAAACTTTCATTAACTTAGTTCTTACACAACGACGAAGCCGTTATGGAAGCGGTTTTGAAGTTGTGATTTGCTTTCAAAACTTTCATTAACTTAGTTCTTACACAACACCATTTGCTGAAAGTGTTACTGGTATTGATTCTAAGTTAATTTACAGGATTAAAAAACGGATATCTTCTTCAGTTTTTTAATCCTGTTTTTATTAATTAAAACATTTCTAATTGCTGAATCGGGGCATTGGCAGACACTGTTTTATGTCCATGAAATATTTCCATCATCCCAAATTGCTTGTCCGTAATGCACATAATCCCAACATGCCCTTTCTCCGGGAGTATTTTTTTTACCCTTTTTATATGGACCTCCGCGTTTTCCCTGCTGGCACAGTGGCGCATATAAATGCTGAACTGAAACATATTAAAGCCGTCTTTCAATATATTCTTTCGGAAAAGCGCGTAGATCTTACGCTCCTTGGCAGTTTCGGTCGGAAGGTCGAAAAAAACGAGTACCCACATAATACGGTATGCATTTAGGCGGTTTTGCATTCATCAATTGTTGTTGAAATTTGTCTCACACGAATTCCGGGTATAATATTTTCCGCTGTTTCCCTTCAAAACACTTTGCCAGCGAGGCCGTGGTTTTTTGCACCGCCACCATCAGCGGACTTTTTTCGCCATTGATACGCACATCCATCGCCGGGATGTTCAGCAATTGCTTCTTCATGTCTGGTGTCAATTCCAGAAATTTTCCGTTCATTCGTACAATGTTCCATACGACCTTGTCGGTGAATGGCCGGTACGGCTCCATGATATCATCGGCGAGGCAATAAGCATTATATTGATTCTTATGAAAGATGCCCAGTGTTGGTAATAACCCGCTAGAAACTAGGCTACGGGCGACGGTCGCGCGTAAAATCGCATACCCATAATTCAGCAGGTTGTTAGGTGGATCGCCCTCCGGATCGCGCCTGAATTCCGGAAATACCGCGAAAAAGTTTTTCCAATAGTAAGCCGCGGCCATCGCTTCGTGGTTATCGCTGTCGCCACTTTTAACTTCCACGGACCAGTTGCGGAGATTTTTTGCACCGATCTGCAGGCTTTCCAGCATGCATGCCTGGTTGTCTATTTTAGCGCTCACCGTCTGTTGCCAGAGCTGTTTTTTGAGCGGAACAGACGCTTCCAGCTGCGCCTGGAATTTTCTGCTCTGCAAACTGTTGCCATCCAGGTTCAGCATCATACCGGTAGGATGGTGCCGGTTGTCGCAGGTAATGAGCGCTACATTATTTTCCAGTAACTTAGCGATCAATGCCTGGGTAATGGTTAACTGTTGATGATCTAAAATAACAACGCCAATATCTTCGATCGGAACGGTCTTTTGTTCACCTGTACCTTCGCTTTCAAAAACAAGTTGTTCATTTTTGGTTTTGAGATAGGCGGAATTCCCGAAGTATAGGGTACGTTTGATCATGAGGTTTATTATTTATTTATAATGCCTGATAACCTTCTTTCAATTCTCCTTTCCTGAAACGGTTTACCAACTCATGCGCCAGTCTTGTTGGCTCGGGTATGCGGTATTTACCCGTACACTGCTGTATTGCCTGCAGACTGTTTTGCATACCCAGTCCATATCCTGGTGAAATGTATACCGGGGCTGTTTTGGCCTTGCTGCGAAAAGCATATCCAATCTGTTCCTGTTTATCATAGATAGGAGTGTAAGCGCCCAACTCCGAGGCAGGTTCCTGAAATTTGCCGAACAGGATATTTTTAGCACAGCCCATACTGACCTGTCTTGTCAGCGTACCGAAATGCGCTGCGATGCCCATCCTTCTTGGATGGGCAGTACCATGTCCATCAACGACCAGCAGATCTGGTTTTGCCCCCATCTGCTCCCATACCGTTATCAAAGCAGGCACTTCCCTGAAGGCTAAAAAGCCTGGTACATAAGGGAAATTGGTTTCCGCTTTTACCAATGAATAAGCAACCGGCTTTAACTGTGGAAAAGATAACAGGATAATGCCTGCAAAAATGGTAGTACTATATAAATTGAGCGAAATATCCGCCCCTCCGATGGTGGTGATATGCAGTTCACGTTCTTCAATATCCAGCTTTGCCCGCAATTCGTTTTGAATGTGGGTGGCTTCGGGGATGGAGATGTTTTGATAAAGAGACATTGTTGTTTTCTATAGGTTGTTTATTTTTAAAAAGAAGTTGCTCAACTTAGGAAACAGCTGGGGATTCCAAGGTATAAAGTACATTTCGTTATTGTCTTATGATTTCTCCCAGATTGTTGATTTTTACCTTAACGGGATTATGTTCAAGCAACGTAGCAATACTTCTAATACTTATGAACCGTTTAGATAATTTAGCTTCAATGCTATCGTTAATTTGTGTTTCAAGATGATGCCTGAACATATAATTATTGGTTGATAATTTTTGCACTCTGTATAGGCAATTACTTAAAAACGATTTGTTATTTTCTGAAAATGATTTTTCAACAGCTTCGCTGGATAAGCCTAAAATAAACATTTCATTTTGCTGTAAGCTTTGATAAAAGGTCCATGTATCAGAAGGTAGTTTTGATAAAAAACCCTCCGAAAAGTCGATCCTGTTTTCCAAAATAATATCCCAAACTCCTTTTGTATCTTCAATAACAACAGGTAGACCATATTTTTTTCGTTCCACAGCATGCCAGAATGAACAGATATGCTCTTGTTTCTTTCCCTGTTCATCAATATAAATAACTATGTGATGATTATTTCCTGGTTTTACAAAGCCAATATCTTTTCCTGCATGATCTTTTTTAACAGCTTCCACGGCGGATAAGCAGGTAAAACAACGAACTGTTTTTATTGCTATTTTCTTTTCTTCATTATACCAAACCGGATTTTTTTCGAGGTCTTTAAAGGCTTCTTTTTCTTTATCATTAAACTGCGCCAATCGGGCTTTTACTATCTCTTTTATCTTACCGTCAATAATATAATCAGTGTCTTTTGTTTTGATAGTTTCGATAGGATATTTTATTACATACTCATCTTTAAAACAAGTGCCATATTCTAATATTTTAGTTTTTGCTTCGTCTAAATAAACAGGTTCTTTTTTTGATGAAGCTAGGGCCTTCTTTGTGTCTCCTTCATATTGTTGTAATCTTTCTTCGATCAATGCTTTTATATAAGGCTTAAAAACGAGATGTGGGTTTTCAAAGAGATATTTTAATGGCTTATTCCGTTCCGTGCCTTTAATTTTACCATATACACTTTCTTCGCTTAATGCACCTCGTGGTACTATGATGCCCGATTGCACAACTTGCTTTTTGCCATTAACTTTAATTTTTCGCGTTCCAACAGTGGCGACTTTTTTTCCTGCTTTAAAAGAAATTAAGATTTTCGATGCGTCATCCTCTACCTGTTTTGTAGAAAACGGCTTCAGAGAAAAAAAGTAATTTTCTAATAATGATTTTCTTTTATCATACTCTTTCTTTGCTTCTTCAATTTCTTTTTTCATCCTGTCCCTGGTGCCGCTTGCATTTAATGTGTTAATCCGTTGAACAAAGCCTTGTTTAGTACACGCAATCGTTAAAGCATCAATAGCATGGTGCCTGTGATCGTCACGCTTACTCCAATTTTTAATTACTTCTTGTTTGTGCTTTTGTCCATCATTTGTTTCCCATTCTTTCCATTCAGTTAAACCCAACTCTCTGTATTTAGCAAGTTGTAAGTTCATTAATACATCATCCCATCCCCATATGCGCCGCAAATAAGCTGTAACATTTCCGCTCGTACTCCACACATTATAACTGATCTGCTCCAGAATTTCTTTTGCTTTTCGTGCTATGTACTGGGTTTCTCTCAATTGGCGATCAATAAAATCCTGGGGTATTTTATTTCCAGGCATTAGTAATTTGTCTCTTTTCCCTTTTCCTATTATTTTGTTCTTATAAAGCATTTCTATTGTTTCAAGATATTTTTGAAAAACGTCTTCTCCTTTGGTCAGCATAAAATCATAGGCTGTTTTATCATCTTTATCTTCATTACACTTTCTATGGGTTAATATTTTATTGCTTTGAGAGTCGTCAAATAATCTTGATTTGGGTATGATATGCTCTATATCTATATTGCTTCCCCTCAGCGCATCAGTTATTCCAAAAGGCTGCCCACAGTAAATACAGGTTGCATTTACTTTACTTTCATCATTATTTATCTCCTGAAATAAGCGCCATTTAATTATAGTATTCCTGGTGGCTCTTACTCCATATTTTCCATATTCTGTTTCTATCCTGTTTCTTATTACCTCATTTTCTCTCTCTCTCTTTGCGAGACTTGCAAATGTTTCATTTCTTTCATCTTTGCTTTGTTTTAATTCACGGGCAAGCTCAATTCTTATTTCCTCAGGTTTTCCATATCTTTCAATAATGGCATTTACAACATTTATTAATTGATTTAATATTTTCTCAACAATGGGTTGCCTGAGACTGTTTTTGGGAAGATTTGGAATTGAATCCAATAGTTCCCGTTTTAAATTTTCGTCTTTAGTTAATGAATCAGAATGGTTATATCCTGCAAAAGAACAGGCGTCACTATATACAAATCCTTCCGCTAAGTAGGGCAATATCTTTCTCATTGCCTTTGCAGATTTGTTTCCAAATGCAGATTTTGTGAAATCTAGGGCGGCTAATTTATCAGCAGTTTCTTTAGGTAATTTGAACTTTAATTGAAGTGTTTTGCTACATTCATTTGCATCTGCAATGGAATAAATCGTATGCCATAACTGATAAAATGGTTGCTGCTCAAATGTACTAGTAATTGTCTTTTTGGTGTTGCTTTCCGTTATTTCCCCTGATTTTTTATCAATTAAAAATACTTCTTCATTATTTTGTTCAACTTCCAAATCAAAGTGTAATAGATGATCAAATCCTTTTAAATGTTTTAAAATAGAAGCTTTTGTGAGATTTCCCTGTAATCCTTTGTTAATATGCTTATTGCCATACCAGCCATCCTCTTTTTTTAAATTAACAAGTTTAAATAGTTCTACTTGGCTAAGTCTTTCATTTACGTCTAAATAATCAAAAAGTATTTTCTTTTGCACCTTCGTAATGTCTAGTTTTTCACCGTTTTTATTTTTAAGTGTTATTGTATTGATCGTTTCCCAAATTTTACACACCTGAAATAGAGGAGAACTTTTGGGGGTTACCTTTGGACCTGTAAAAAGTATTTTTCCTTTTACATCTTTTCTGTATTCCCCTTCAAATTCACAAATACTTACCAACCCTTTTTGTGATTTAAGCTTTCGTTGATAATATATAACTTCATCTCTAAAAGTTGCGATGAGCGGATCGGTTAATATAGTATGATATTGCTTTTGCTTTTCGCAAATTGCATTAAATTCTTCTACATAAGCTTCTCTTGGAAATACCTGTTGCTTGATTCTGTAGAATTTATTTTTCTTTAGCTCTTCATAAAAATATTGACCAATAGTAAGTTCTGCATCTTTAATGTTTTGATGCCTGCTTTTTACTTCAGCAACGTAATCGGTATCTTTTTTATCAAGGTTAGCATCGCTCCGGCTACTTTTATAGCCTCGTTTTTGATTAAGATGATATAAAACTCGTCCTAATTCAGTCAATTCGATTTTCTCTTTTAAAGCCCTGTTCCGTAAACTATAAAGCTCCAATGATGATAACTTCATAAGTGTATCTGTAGGAAACATCGCAAGGCTTTCGAGGAGTTCTTTCAGGTCTTTCCGGCGTAATTGATAACGGTCGTATCCCTTTCGTTGCGTACGTTTCGCGGTCCTGTTTTGGTTTTTTGAAATGGCATTGCCCTTGCTAAATTCATCTTTGTCATCTACACTTAATGGGATAATTCGGCTGCCCATATCAACAATCTTTTTTTCTCCATTATCATTCTCTGACACAACTGCCCATCCAATGGAAGTAATGCCCAGATCTAGTCCCAGAATTTGCTTTATCATTATTTTTTATTAAGATGATTTTTTGTGTAATTGTTTTATTAGTATATTTGTCTCGAAGCAAATCACAATAAGGATTTTTCCGTTGAGAAATCATTTACGCAGCCCTCGTCGTTTATCGGGGGCATTTTATTTTCCCTATAAAATTTAGTGTCTGCAGTTTCTTATTTTCTACTGGATTTAAGGTCGGCGATGATCAGAATCCGATCTCGCAAATTTTTCCACTATAACTTGCTTTTCGGTATAGCATCTTCCTTCATTAGCCACATACAAATTAATTTTGGTTCAGGTATTAAATATAAATAAAAACCATAAAACCAAAGTACAACAATATAGTAAACTCCTCTTACGGGAAACAGTAAAAAAGGTGTCCCGTATACCGGAACACCTTCACTGTTGCATCACATAAACTTACCTGCTACCATCCACCACCCAAATCTCTATACACACTCACTGCGGCCGTCAGTTGCTCTTTCTTCGTTTCCACCAGTTC
>JAATGT010000084.1 GCA_015654525.1 Bacteroidales bacterium | reverse complement strand
GAGCTCCGGAGGAGCGGCATTATTTTTCAGAAAATAAATACGACATTAGATTTTTTTTAGACGCCCTCTTTGATCCTTCCTCTATAAATGTGTGAATCATACAACTATTTCCCCAAATTTTGCAACAACATTCGATCTAAAATTATTGAACTTTGTCTCACATAAAGGAACAAGTTTTCTGAGTGTAAGTATAGAAATACTACTAATGCGAATTAGGAGTTGGATACTGGTATATTTCTTCTGATAAGTTATTTCCCGTAGGGAATATATATCAATAGAAAATCAAAATATCCTTAATCAATTCCCCGTAGGGGATAAACATGAGAGATGTGAATGTCTTACGGACAACAAACATACAATATGCTTATTCTATGGATATGTAAGTCCTACGGACTATTTTTCAACTACTGATTAGCATTACTATGGAAAATACAGTTTCACACTAAAAATCATTTATAAACAAACGAATATGACAACAGCTAAAATTAAAAAGGTATTGATTGCTTTGGATTACGATGAAACATCGCAAAAAGTGGCCGAACAGGGTTTTGCCATGGCTAAGGCCATGAA
Organism: Bacteroidales bacterium; assembly: GCA_015654525.1. Taxonomy (GTDB): domain Bacteria; phylum Bacteroidota; class Bacteroidia; order Bacteroidales; family Paludibacteraceae; genus Paludibacter. The sequence goes on along the minus strand of JAATGT010000084.1, from coordinate 4,788 downwards.
TGCGCAAACGATATTGTTTCATGTAATATCCGAGCAACCGGTTTATTATTCTACCTACACCTCTATGCGCGAACTCAGGGTGGACATTATGGGAGATCTGGAAAAATCGATTCGTGCATTTCTGGAAAAAGTAAAAAAACACTTTGGCGACGATTCTATTAAAACGATGCTTGAATTCGGAGAAATTGCCCCTACTATCTTAACCGTATCTAAAGAGTTAGGGGTAGATGCTATTGTGATGGGGTCGCACAGCCGTAAATGGTTGGAAGATATCATTATGGGAAGTGAAGCGAAAGCCGTATTAAACAAAACAACTATACCGCTTTTTATCGTTCCTACAAAACAGACAAAGTAATCTCTTTCTCTGGAATTGGAATACAATAAATAATAAAGTAGATAGTAGATTACCGGTCGGAAACAATGTCCGTTTTACAGAAAAGAACTTATAAAAAAGCAGGATAATGGATGGATATGATAACAGCATAGCAACAGGCTACGGATATTGGGTTGGCTGGGTGGTAGGTCTTATTGTTGTTATTATCATCGTTATACTGGTGGTAAGAATTATAATTCAGAGTCGCAGGTATAAACGATGGAAAGAAAAATCAGCACTTGATGTATTAAAAATCAAATACGTGAGAGGCCAAATAAGCAAAGCGGAATTTGAAAAAGAAAAAGAGAGCTGAGAACAGAGTAAAAGCATATAAGTAAGCGGAAGAATATAATGTTGTATTTTCAAAAAAAAATAGAACGCTGATTTTACGGATTGAGCAGATAAAAACGGATGATAATTAAACGGATCTAAAACAGATTTTAGTCATGCAAGCATGACAGATAAAATCCTGAACTATTGAAAATAATCTCGACTTGTCGAGATTAAAATCCGTATAAAAATCCGCTATATCAGCGTTTATCCGCGTTCTAATCTTTTTCCATTTCTAGATTTACTTATACGACATTATATTTATCTAAGCACTTAAGTACGCAATAATATATAACAACCTGTTTTCTAAAACCAGAATGCAGATAAACAGCTTACTACCGACTACATACTACCCACTAGTAACTATAATCTTGTAACTCGTAACTCGTAACTCGTAACTGAAAACTAATAAACACTTATAAAATGAAAAGAGAAAAACTAGAAAAGCTTGCTTCAGAAAAAAGCAATCCTTGTGTTACCATTTCAATGAATACAAGCAGGACTTATCCTGCCAATCAGAAAGACAGTATTGTGCTTAAAACCTTATTGGAAGAAGCAAAAGAACGAGTAATTAAAGAATTTGGCAAACATCCGGTGATTGAATTAATTGGAAAAATTAATCACCTGGAGTCGGAAATTGATGTCAATTACAATCTGGATAGTTTACACATTTTCCTTTCTAATTCGACAAAAGAAATAGTCCGGTCTACCTGGCCAACTGTTGGCAATGTGGTACATGTATCGGAGAGTTTTGCGGTGAAGCCTTTAATCAAAATGTTTAATCGTACAGAAGAATATCTTATTCTGATGCTGACACAATCAGATGTTCGTTTACTTATGGCAGTCAACGATTGGGTGGTTAGCGAAATACATAATGATGATTTTCCTTTTGTCAGAGCCCCTCAGGATATTGCTGACACCGAAGATGCCAACAATGGAAAACAAGCTGAAAATTTGGTGGAAGAGTTTTTCAATACAGTAGATAAGGCTGTAGTGAGAGTCAATAATAAAACCGATATGAAATGTGTGGTGATCAGTACCAGCGACAATTATAACCGCCTGTTGAAGGTAGCTGATAAACCGGCAGTTTATCTTGGCTGGACTAATATAAACCAACAAAATACCGAAAATCATTCAATAGCTAATGATACATGGCAAGTGGTTAGTGCTCAACAGGAAAAACTCCGTATAAAAGACATCAAAGATATGCAGGAAGCTGTAGGAAAAGGAAATGTCATTACCGAATTATCGGAAATCTATCGTGCTGCCAAAGAAGGACGGGGAGACTTATTAATTGTAAGCGATGATTATCATCAAGCCGTGCGGGTTACCGATGAATTCTCCTTAGACCTGGTTACGGATGTTACTTTACCCGGTGTTATTGATGATATAACCAGCGACATTGCCTGGAATGTAATTTCGAAAAAGGGGCGTGCCATATTTACTACGCTGGAAGAATTTAAATCTTTAGGCGACATTGCCTTGAAAGTACGGTATTAAATAGTTACGAGTTACAAGGCTGTTAACTTAGAGATTACACCGGATGTGTGAATTATATAACTTTAGACTATTATTATGTAACATTTTTATTGTTAGTGATTCTAACTTTGCTTATCAAATTTAATACAAATGAATTAAACAGATTATTTACATTAAAAATCACGATTATGAAAGGAAATGAAAAATTAATAACGGTGCTTAACTCTCTTCTTGCAGATGGAACTGACTGCTATAAACCAGTATATGGTTCATTCTGAAATGTGCGAAAACTGGGGTTATGGAAAGCTTCATGCGGCTATCCGGAAACAAGCCATGGATGAAATGTTTCATGCCGAATGGCTTATTGAACGAATCATCTTTTTAGATGGAGCTCCTACTGTATCTATCCTTAATCCGATGAAAATAGGTAAAACTGTTTTAGAAATGATTAAAAACGATAACGGCGATGAACTTAAAGCTGTGATTGCTTATAATGCTGCAATAAAACTTGGACGTGAAGTTGATGATCAGGGTTCTGTAGACTTGCTTACGAAAATTCTGAAGATGGAAGAAGGGCATGTGGATTGGGCCGAAAAGCAACGTGCACAAGTAGATCAGATGGGTCTGGAAAACTACCTGGAAAGTCAAATAGGCGATTCGAAAAACTAATTGGTCATTGGATTATTCTTCATGCAACAGGAAGAAACGGTTCAATCAAAGCAATACCGCTTGTTGATCAGAATTTAATTCTCCACTTCTATATCTCATAAAATCAGTCTAAATGTAATTAAAATCAGAACTCTATGCGCTATTTTGGAAACGATATCAAACTACTTGTCAATAATCTGCTGGTTAGCTACACCGATGAGGGACCGGATGAAGGGCTGGTAATTATTTTCATTCATGGCTTTCCACTCAACAAATCGATGTGGAACAAACAAGTAGATGCTCTGAAAATAGATTACCGCGTGATTTCGTATGACATTCGCGGACATGGAGATTCGGAGTGCGGCACTGAACACTTTTCGATTGACTTGTTTGTATCCGACCTGATTAAACTGATGGACATATTGAAAATAGAGAAAGCCTCACTTTGCGGTTTATCTATGGGTGGATACATTGCGTTGAATGCCATCGAAAAATACCCGGAACGTTTTGAGGCGCTTGTATTGAGCGATACACATTGTATTGCCGATCCGCCGCATGTAAGACAGAAACGACTGGAAACAATTGATACCATTAAAGCAACCGGACTGGAGAAATATGTAGAAGATAGCTTGAATAATCTTTTTGCCCCCGAATCTTTTACAACAAAAAAAGAGGAGGTTCAGGCAGTAAGAGAAATGATACTCAATACATCCGAACAATCGCTTACCCGAACTCTGCTTGCTCTGTTCTTGCGGGAAGAAACCTGTAATAAAATGACTGGTATAGCTGTCCCCGTACTTTTTATAGTAGGTCAAGAAGATAAAATCACTCCTCCTGAAGCTGCTATGTATATGCAGGACAGAACTAAAAATTCGTCTATGCACATTATAAATCATGCAGGTCATTTAAGTAATCTGGAACAACCGGATGAATTCAATGAGCAACTAAAGTCCTTTTTCACGAAAGTGTATAAGGCCCCTGAAAATACAGGCATTGCCGACAATAAACTTTTGGCGCAGTTGCGTGATAAGTTATTCCTGTTTTTAGCTTTTAAGCCGATATAAGTATTAATACATTGTCAGTATTTACCTGTATTACTAACTTATCAAAAACCGAATTACTACCACCCACTTACTAATCACTAATCACTACCTACTACCTACTTCTTACTACCCACTTGTAACTCGTAACTATTAACTAATCAAACATCATGGATACATTAAATGATAAAAAACAATTTGGAATTGCCCGGGCAGAGTATATCGAAGTTGAGCGAAATGTTCACCTTCATATTACTGATGCCGGCGAAGGACGCCCCGTTGTATTAATTCCCGGTTGGCCACTTAGCGATGAAATGTATGAATACCAATATAATGATTTAATGACTAAGAAATTCCGTGTTATAGGCATTACCTTGCGCGGATTTGGTCGGTCATCAAAACCATATGGAGTATACGATTATGACTACGACACGCACAGTCGGGACATTAAAAGTGTGTTGGACCAATTGGATATTCAAAATGCCGTATTGGGTGGCTTTTCCATGGGAGGAGCTATTGCCATCCGCTATATTGTAAAGTATAATTCAGCTCATGTATCTAAACTGGTACTGGCCGGAGCGGCAGCACCAAGCTGGACTCAACGCGAAAACTTTCCGTATAATCTGACTTCAGCTTCGGTGGATGAATTAATAACATTGAACTTTAAGGACAGACCAAAACTGTTGTCGGATTTTGCAAAGATATTCTCAGCGACTGAAAAATCATTAAATGAAGGGATTGGTAGCTGGTTGAATGGAATTGGAATATCAGCCTCTGCGTATGCCACTGGTCAATGTCTGTACGCATTGCGGGACACAGACTTGCGCGATGAATTGAAAAAGATAAATATTCCAACCCTGATTTTGCACGGAAAAAAAGATAAAATATGCTCATTCGACCTGGCCCTACAAATGAAAG
>JAATGT010000276.1 GCA_015654525.1 Bacteroidales bacterium | reverse complement strand
CTGAAATTATCCCGGTACCCGGGATAATACTATGTGTTCTTAGTCTTATATTTTCTATTTAAAACTAGTGTGAACTATTGTGGTGAAAAAACATATCAATAATAATTGTCATTTACTTAAGTCCTACGGACTATTTTCAACTACTGATTTTAAAAATACTTGGTAACGCTTGCTTTCTTAAACGTACTCATTTCATTAATCATACGTACAGCCGAGTCTACCAGTGGATAAGCACATACTGCTCCGGTTCCTTCGCCTAAGCGTAGACCGAAGTTTAGCAATGGTTTAGCTTCCAGATAATCCAGTACCAGTTTATGTCCGGCTTCGTCGCCCTGATGACCATAGATGGCATATTCCAGCACTTCGGGATAAAGACGCGAAGCGGCCAGTATACAGTTTGTCATGATAAATCCGTCGATGAGTATCACCATATTGAGCTCAGCTGCCTGAAGCATTCCTCCAACTGCCATCAGCATTTCGTAACCACCAAAATAGCTAAGAATGTCAATGACCGAACCATCACCCTTGTAGTTTTCCAATGCCTGTTTCAGAATGCTGTATTTACGTTTCACGCCTTCGCTGTCAAATCCACTACCGGCACCTACGCACAAATCAAGTGGAATCTGTGTAAAACAAGTCATCCACATGGATGATGATGAGGTATTACCGATACCCATTTCGCCAAAGCTGATAATGTTACAGCCGGCTTCGTGACAGTCTTTCACTACTTGTGCTCCCCGTTCGATGCAGAGATCAAATTCTTCGCGCGTAACGGCTGCTTCGTGTAAATAATTGCGGGTACCTTTACGTACCTTCATATCGATAAGTTGTTCCAACCCATTGAAATCGTAATTGATACCCGAGTCAACGATCTTCATTTCAATGTGATGCTGACGAGCCAGAAAATTGATTCCTGCTCCACCTTCCACAAAGTTGAATACCATTTGCGGGGTTACTTCGGCAGGCGAATAACTGACTCCTTCGGCTGTGATGCCATGATCGCCTCCAAAAACAATGTGAAACGGATGAGTGAGCGTAGGAGTGAGGGTTTGCTGAATGCTGCCAATCTGGATGGCAAGCTCTTCCAACCGTCCCAGCGAGCCTTTGGGCTTGGTGAGGTTATCAATTTTTTCGACCAGATGTGCTACAATCTCCTTTTCGGGTGATTTGATGTTGAACGTTTTGTGTGACATAATTTTAGGATATATCCCCAGCCCCGTTCGACTGAGCTCACGCCGAAGCCTAAAGGGGAGTAGGGAAGTTAGTATTTGTTTGATAAAGCCCTGATTGTTGTTTCAAAAGCACGCAAATAACGCAAACAACACAAATTTTCGCAAATAAGATTTATAAAGTTGAATTCCATTCTACAACAGATTGCGTTGATTTGTGCATTTTGTTTATTTGTGTTCTAAAAAGGCATTTGAGACAGCATCATCGGGTTAATATTGTTTCTGTTTTATTATCATGGGTATTCCCGAAACCATAAGTACCACCTCGTCCGAAGCAGCAGCTATATGCTGATTTACCCAACCCAGCAAATCGGTAAACCGCCGTTGCAAGTCATTGTTGGATGTTCCTCCAAGTCCCAGCTCATTGGTAACAAAAATGAAGGTGGCATTTTGCTGTGTAAATGCTTCGAAACTTTCGGTAATAGCTGCAAGCGATAGCTCAACGTCTCCGTTAGTTTCGCTAAAGAAGTTTGTCGACCAAAGCGTTACGCAGTCAATGACCACTACACGTCCCGCAACGTCAATCTTTTGCAGGTCTTTTAGCTCCTCAATGTTGGTCCACTCGGGTCCCCGATAGCGTTTATGCCGTTCTATCCGTTGTCGGTGTTCTTCGTCCCATACGGCCGAAGTAGCCAGATAGATGGGGTTAGCTGAAAGCGATAATGCAAGTTTTTGTGCATAACTGCTTTTTCCTGAGCGTTGTCCTCCTGTTACTAAAATAATTTTCATTGAGTTCATGCTGTGTTTCTATTTATCTTTTTCCAGATTAAAATAATACCTGGGTTTGTATCCGGGTAATAATTCAGGATGAAATATATGAACCATATCGGCCAGTACCAGGTCGGGTTCCATGGATCCTGATTCGTAAAAAGGTGTTTTCCCTGTATTGATGGCAAAAATATGCTTTTGTTTGAAAGCATCGAAGTTGGCGTAGAGGTTATACTCGTTTTTCAATGACTCGTAAGTCATGTCGGTATGAACATCATTGTATTTGAGCAACCAGTAATCTGCTTTAATGGCTTTGGAATATACCTTCTCAAAGGCGATGGGTGCCGAACCAGACTGATCCAGCTCTTTCCACAAGTAATTGGCTCCTGCGTCCTGCAAAAAGCGTCCCAGATAGCTTTTGCCTCCGGCAATGTACCAAACATCACCGAATTTCTTCTCGGTAAATACTGTGGGGCGGTTTTTGGTTGCTGATACCTTATTACAAAGCTCCAGATAGTTTTTCTCAATCCGACCAAAGATTCTGTCGGCTTGTTTGCTTTCATTGGTAAATGCAGCCTCAAATTTGATCCATTCAGCTCGTCCAAGTGGTGATTCTTCCATATACGAAGCATCTTTAACCACAGCTATGTCTACTTTCTCAAATTCGGTACGTTTGGTATTCTCAAAGGGAGAGATAATCAGCACTTCGGGTGCAGCAGATATCAGCTTTTCTATATTGATGGCTGTAGCCATTCCCAGATCGGCTATTTTGCCTTGTTTGAGTCCTTCCCTGATAACCGGTATGCTGAAATATTCCGGTTCGCAGACTCCCACGGTTCGCTGTGCTTTGTTCAGTTGGTTCCACATGCCGGCATGTACCGAAGAGGCAAAGGCTACGCGCTCCACGGGTACCCGCACCACGGTACCTTCGGGCAACTGTGCCGGAAGCTTTTTATTTCGGTCGACCAGTATATAAGTGTCCAGCACTTTGGTCGAATCCCAGGGGTTTCGTACTATGAGTTGTGTATAGTCTTTAAATCTGTTGATACGAAAGCCTTTGGCATAGTGTACCTCTTTGTTTTGTTTAGTGGGTTGGGTAGAAATATCTTGCTTCTTGCGCTGATTTGTACAGGCAAGAAGGCATAGTGTGGTAAGCAGAATCAGGTTTCTTGTTTTCATGAGAATAAAGCCGGAATAAATAAAGTAATAGACACAAGCAGGAGCATAGCCAGCTCGCACCGTTTATTGACCATCAGCGATGTTTCCAAATCATCGTCATTTAGTTGTTTGTCGGTGGTTCCGATATAGGGTTTCAATACCTCTTTGCCAAAATAGTAGTTCGGACCGCCAAATCTGCAGCCCAGTATGGTTGCCAGTGCTGTTTCCGGGTAGCCCGAGTTGGGGCTGGCATGCTTACTGCCATTTGCAAATACATATCTTGTTTTAGAAGGCTTTGCAGTAACCATAAGCATAAGCAAAGCCGTCAGACGCGCCGGAATAAAGTTGGCCACATCATCGAGCCTTGCAGCAAATTTGCCAAACAGGATGTAACGCTCATTTTTGTATCCTATCATGGAATCCAAGGTATTAATCATTTTATAGCTCAACATGCCGGGAGCACCCAACAGGGCAAACCAAAACAGGGGAGCAATAACTCCGTCGCTCAGATTCTCGGAGAGCGTTTCCAATGCGGCTGTTCGTATCTGTTGTGTGTTCAGGTTTTGTGTGTCGCGTCCCACTATGCGCGCCACCTGTTTACGCCCTTTGTAAAGTGACTGATGCAATGCTTCGAACACCATAGCTACCTCTTTTCTGAGGGTTAAAGCCGAAAGGCAGAAGAATACAATAACCGAATTTAAAAAGAAGCTGATAACGGGAGAAATCTGTTCGGACAACAGGAGGCAGTAGTGCGTGAGAGCAAATGTAGCAGCTACTAATACCACCGTACTCAAAGCACCTTTGATGAACCTGTGCAAACCTTTGTTCAACCGTTTTTCCAACCATCCTATTAAGTTGCCAAATCCAACTATGGGGTGCGGCATACCGGCAGGATCGCCCAATATGCTATCGAGCAGAAAACCCACGACCAAAGCGGCTAACGTGATAAGCTCTGTTTCCATCTGTTGAGGTTGTCTATTAATAAATCGTTCTGCACGGGCGAGAGCGTATTCAGCCGTATCATTTCTATTCCATTATTATCAAAGTCGGTAGCTACACGAATCAGAATATCTTCTTTCAATAAAAAAGCTTTCAGATCGGCTGCCTTACCTTTTAATAAGGTTACCAAAAAGAATGGAGTCTGCGAGGGTATTAGTTTGAATAAACCGAGCTTGTTGATTTCTTCCTGCAAGCGATTTCTCTCTTCGAGCCATGCTGTCAGGTTGAAAGAGTCTTCCTTACACCTTATTATATATTTTCCGGCTTCAATAGCCAGCGTGTTTACCGACCAGGGAATTTTATACTGATCCAGTTGGTGGATAATTGATTCGGAAGCAATGACGTATCCTATTCGCAATCCGGGTATCGTATAGCGTTTCGTTAGTGAATGGATGAGTATCAGGTTTGGAAACTCCAGTATGGATGTTGGTGCTAAAGCTTCTTGTAAGCTGAAATCAATAAAGGACTGATCGATAATAAAAGTAACCTGCGGATAGATGTAAAAGAGTATTTGCAGCTCTTTTCGGTCAAAGCAATAGCCGTCGGGGTTATTCGGGTTACAAAGCCACACAAGATCCGGTTGATGGATGTCGATGGATATTGATAGGTTCTCCCGGTAACAAAGTTGAATGGTATGATTGTTTACCGTACAGGCTTTTGAATACTCCGAGAAGGTAGGAAAGACGATGAGCGATTTTTTGCCGCTGAAAGCCTGTGCTATGCGGTAAATAATATCAATGGAGCCATTGCCTATGCTGAACTGCGAAGGTTTAAGTGCGTATCTTTCGGACAAAGCTGTTTTTAGTGATTGCGCTTCGCTTTCGGGATAACGCATTGTTTTTGGTAGTATCGTCGAAAGATGATTATATAAATCCGTATTATCGGCTTCGTGCCATACATTGGAACTGAAGTTAGCCTTTAATGTTCCCTGATAATCATCTCCGTGTTTGTTAGTCATATCTCAGATTGTAATGAGTTTGAGTGTCTGTTATTGAATCATCGAATAAACCAGGTCCATGTTCACATATTTGCGTACATGAGTTGCCAGTTTATCGTATTGTTCTTCTTTAAATTTGAAGTAATCAAAGCTTGTCACGCTGGCTTTATCTGCCAGATAAGGTTGAATAAGATAATCTACAAACTCAGCATTATCGAGTATGCCGTGCATATATGTTCCAATACATTTACCGCTGATGCAACCATCAGTATCGCCGTTCTCGAGTACGTTCAGCGGTTGTACGTCGGCTGATAATATCTCTGTGCGACCATTGTGTATTTCGTAGCCAGTGCAGTCGGTTTTACCTGAATGCAGTTTAAACCGTACCTGCTTGGTAATCTTTTCTCCTTCGAGTAAAGTCTTTAATGGGAGTAGGTTTAGCCCGGGGAGTTGTTTTATGTCACTTTCAATGCCATTGGGGTCGGATAGTTCGGTTCCCAGCATTTGGTAACCACCGCAAATACCCAACACTGTTTTGTCGTTGTTCTTTGCCTGAATAATAGCTTGTGCCATGCCGTCCTGACGCAGAATCTGCAAATCGTGCAGTGTGCTTTTTGTTCCCGGTACAATGATGATGTCGGCACTCTCCAGATCTTTCGGTTGGTTGGTATAAAACAAATGAATCCGGTCATCTTTTTCCAACGGGTTGAAATCGGTAAAGTTAGACATGTGCTGGAGCAATACCACAGCTACGTTTACTTTCCCTTCTTTTGCAAAGCGGTTTTTTGTATGCAGCATTACCGAGTCTTCTTCCTCAATATGAATATCGTGGTAATAAGGAACAACGCCGATTACCGGAATTTTGCACAAGTCTTCCAGCATCTTAATACCTGATTCAAACAGACGTATATCGCCACGAAATTTGTTGATAAGTATTCCTTTAACCAACTTTCGTTCTTCTTCGGTGAGAAGCATGACTGATCCATAAACCGACGCGAATACACCACCGCGGTCTATGTCGGCTACCAAAATAACCGAAGCACGAGCGTGTGCAGCCATCGACATGTTTACCAGATCGAATTCACGCAGATTGATTTCCGATATACTTCCGGCTCCTTCGAGCACAATGGGATTGTAACGTGCCTTCAGCCTGTCGAATGCAGCACACACTTCTATACGCAGGTTGGCTTTATTGTTTGAGGTGAAATAGTCAAATGCGTGTTTGTTGCCTATCGATTTTCCATTTAATACCACCTGACAAACCTTATCGGTAGTGGGTTTTAGCAATAATGGATTCATGTCGGTGTGGCAGGGAACGCCTGCAGCTTCGGCCTGAACAGCTTGTGCCCGGCCAATTTCCAACCCTTCGGGCGTAGCAAAGGAATTCAGGGCCATGTTTTGAGCCTTGAATGGAGCAGGAGAGTAGCCGTCCTGTTTGAATATGCGGCAGAATGCTGCTGCAATAACGCTTTTGCCTACGTCGCTACCGGTTCCGGCAAACATGAGCGGGGAGAGCCCCCTCAATCCCCCATGGGGGACTTTTGAATTGCACATTTAATTATTTGCATTAAATTTATAAAAAAGGAATAAGTCTTTAAGTCCCCCTTGGGGGATTGAGGGGGCCTCACTTCTCAATGCCAACGCGGGCTTGTACGCCTTGTTGATAATAATGTTTTACTTCTTTCATTTCGGTTACCAGATCGGCAAAGTCCATAATCTCCTGTGTAGCATACCGTCGGGTGATAATGATTTCCGTTCGTTCACTCCTCTTACCGATTGCCTCAATCAGTTGTTTTACACTGATTAAATTATAATAAACGGCTATATTGGCTTCGTCCAGAATAATGACATCGTATTTATCCGATTCGATAGCTTCGATAATGTCTTGCAATCCTTGCTGAGCAGCCAGAACATCTTCTTCCTTAGGCTTTTCGAAAATGAAGCAGCCCATGCCGTATTGTTTAATTGTGATGTCGGTCAATAGCTTGTTGATGGTTTCAAGCTCAGAGTACTGTTTGCTTTTGGCAAACTGACCGATAAAAACCTTTTTACCTGCACCTAATGCCCTTACTGCAAGTCCAAGTGCTGCAGTGGTTTTTCCTTTACCGTTTCCGGTATAAACATGAATATATCCTTTCATATTATTTTGTATTTAAACGAACTTTTCCAAAGTTCTAGGCTTTGAGCTGTATTTAATTATAAAAGGAATAACCGAACTGAGATATGGCAGCATCTTAGTTTCAGTTATTCCAAACATTGCATTATTTGCTTAGATTGAATGCCTGTTTTTCTTTTATTTATTGATAAATACTACTTTGCTAGGGTTAATACCTGTTGTAAAGCTATATTTGAAAGCTCCGGTTGAATCGAAACAATACATTTTACCCAGCGTTGAATAGTCGCTTGTACCCACGTAAATGTAATTGGTGCTTGGATCTACAGCAATGCAGTAAGGTGTATTGTCGAGAGTTGTTGAAACAAGGCTACTGTTGAGCAGTTTCTCATTTTTTACATCGTATACGGCAATGGTTTTGTTGCTCACATTATAATTTGCATCGTAACTAAAGTTATAGATATATGCTTTGTCATTCATAATGCAGAAATTTCTCACGGATACAGCTATGTCGCTGACTGCACCAGTTTGTGCATCGATGCGTTGAAATTTTCCGGCAATAGTACCGTAATTCCCATTCGAGGCAACATAAATATCTCCTTCGCTGTCAGCCTGAATAGTGGATGGGTTCAGATTTACTGTAATACGTTTTTCTTCTGTGAATGTCGATAGGTTAATTACCGAAACAGTACTGTCATTTACGGCAGCCATACCGCCTGTGTTGGCTACATATAGTTTGTTGTTGGATATCACGCTGCAATCAGGATTGGCTCCAACGGTAATTTTAGATCCCAGCGATAGACTGGTCGTGTCGAGTTGAGTCACATGTCCATCGTACAATACGATGTAAACTTTTCCATTAGCAGCTGTCAATGACCGTGGATAGCTTGGTGCGTTAGCATCATTGACCATTGAAATGCTTTTTTTGCTCACTCCGGTTTTAGCATCCACTACTTCAATCAGACTTGAGTTGTATACGGCAATGTATAGTTTCGAACCGTATTTGATCATATCCTGTCCGGTATCGCCTAGGCCACGGTTGTTTTTATCTGTAAATACATCGCTATATGTTTTTTGTGTATCAAAATCGTAATAGCTGATGCTTGCATTGTTTCCATTGTATTTTCCTTCGTTCAGAACTACAACACCATTGGTAAGGTTATAACTGTCAACTGGATCATCCGATTTACAAGAAGTAAACGAAAAAGCAGTGATACAAACTAAAAGTGATAAGGGTAGAGTTTTTCTTATTTTCATAAATATATATTATTTGTTGATTTATAATTTATAACTAACAGATAGCCGGTAGTTACGTCCGGGCATGGGATAATATTTCACGACATCGTAATTTGCATTGAAAAGATTATTTATTTCTGCTGTACAACTGAATTTCCGGAATGTATAGCGCGTGAATACATTTTGGTCAATATAAGGATTCAGCACATTTGACGCATTTGAATTCTGACCTATATATCTTTTGCCCGAGAATACATAATTATAGCCATATTCGAAACGTTTGAATCTATAGATTAGAGCTCCCGAACCGGAATGAACCGGAGTGTAAGGAATAATATCACGATAGGTAGCACTACCGGTAGTATAGTCCTGAGCCAGTTGGAAAGTATAGCTCAGATTCAGACTCAAATCGCTTTTACTATTGATTTTCTTTAATGCTTTTACCGAAACATCGGTTCCTTTAATATCCACACGCCCAATGTTGCGAACACTTGAGTAAGGTACTCCATACATGATGCTGATTTTATTGCTTACCCGGTTGTAATACGCATCGAGGCTACATTCCAACTCTGATATCAGGCCTGAATAATGCTCTGTAAAAGTAGCACCCAGATTATACTGATTAGTAATTTCAGGGCTTAATTTAGTGTATCCAAAGTCGTTATAATACAAGTCTGTAAATGTAGGAAGACGGAATATGTTTTTGTAAAATGCTCTTATTCGCAGGTTCTTATCTTCCAACGGTTGATAGGACAGGCTCACTGTAGGTGTAAGGCGTTTCCGGTCAGCAGCTGCATCACTTACGGTATTGGTTTCATGCGTAAATGTGTACAACAGGTTGGCACTTACAGTTAGTCTCTCGTGAATGTATTTGGCTGCCAGGCTACCCAGTATAGTTTGTCGGGTAGGTTTAGCTGCCTCATAATAGTTAATATTTGAACTTGAGAATAAATTGTTGTACCATCCGTCCAATGAGGCCGATAGAGTTAGATAATTGGTAGGAAATCCCTGAAATGCGGAAGTGAGGTAATATTCATTTTGTTCGTAATGATCAATGCGGGTATTATCAGTCAAGGTAGAATAAGTTGACTTTCTTTCGGAGTAACGGGCTGTACTATTATTGTATTTGGCTCCAAACTGATACTGCAGGTAGCAGGAGTTTTTGTTTTGATAAAGGAACTGAGACATATAGCTTTTTTCGAGTGCCCGCTCGGTGGAGTAGGTAGAATATTGTATGTCGGCACCTGGCAAACCACGTTCGGAGTAATACTGATTGACTTTGAAGCTCAGTGATTCAAAGTCGGTGAAGTGGTAAAGAGAGTTCACTTCAGAGTTCAGCGATTTGACATCCGAATTCACACGGTTTTTCTTTTCTATATTGGTTCCGCTACTGTTCAATTGCTCTATATACGGATAGTTACCGGCTGATTGTATAGCATTGGCCAATATATTGAGTGACCATTTAGAGCTCAGGTATTTATTCAGGAAAAGCGAAGGGTTATAGGTGTCAAAAGATGCTACTTTCATTTTGACTTCACCGGTCAGTGCTTTGCTGTAGGCTGGCTGTAGACTATTGAAGCTTAATACACCTGATGAGGCAAACATACGGGCTGGTTGTAACAGGTCAGTAGGCTGACCGTTAAAGAGCACAACAGAAGCTATGTTTTCTATGGAGAAGCGGCTCAGGTCAATTTGGCCGGACTGAACGTCAGTCATCATCAATCCATCGTAGCAAATGCCCGTATGCAAGGCACCAAGCCCACGAATGGAAACAGTTTTTAATCCGCCTATACCACCGTAATCTTTCACTGTTACTCCTGCAAAGTGTTGTGCCACATCCGAAATATTCGAGGCATTGAGTCCGGTCAGTTCCTTTCCCGAAATGGTCTGAACCGGCATCGAAGCTCTTGCATTTTTAAGAGTTTGACCATTTACCGTGACTTCTTTTAGGTTGCGGACATGAATTGAATCAGTAGCCGGAACCTCAGAAAATACAGAAAATGACCCAACTAAAAAGAATACAATGATGAATAGAAAGTTTTTAAACACAGTTGTAACTATTTGACGATGAATAAACCGATCAAATAGCTCCCGAAAATGACCTCACAAAGGCAAAATGATAATTGTTTTTGCTGATGTTTCGTCGCTTTTTCCTCGAAAGCTTCTGAAAATTGATTGTTGTCTGGCAGGTCTTCTGACTTACTCCCGTTTTGAACGCCTTCCCGATTTGGTTTAATGGTTAATTGGTTAATCTGTGATTCGTTTATTCAAACTATCAACTGTCAACTATCAACTGTCAACTGAATACCAGTGGCAAAAGTGTTGTTCAAAACGTTTAAAGAGCTTACAGCAGCGGGACTGTACAGGAATTACACCTGTTTCCCTTTTAATTCAGTTAACGAGAAATCGTGAACTAAAACCAAAGTGGGAGCAAAAGTAGTATCTTTTTTTGAAATAGAAAAGTCACCGTATCATTATTATCTAAACAGTGGGTACAGCCGTTTGATTTTAGTAGTTATTATTCAGTAAAATATGCCATCAAAAAATAGTTGATTTTTATTTTTAAAGCTAAGAGTCTATTCCGTGAATTACACCAGTAGTTCACGCAAAGCTTTATAATTAAGAATCATGTATTCTTTTTTGTTGATACTGATTATGTTCTCTTGAACCATTTCTGATAAACTCCGTGCCAGTGATGGACGGGCTACGCCAAAGAAGTCGGCTAACTCGGTTTGATTGCGGTTTATTTCAAAAGGTTTCCCTTCTGCGGGTGAATTTTCGAGTAGAAAATGTGCCAACTTTCCTTTGATCGTTTTGATGGAAAGTAATTGCAGACGGTTGGTAAGAAACTGCGTGCGGTTGGCGTTATGAGTCATAAAACTGCTCATGAAATCGGGGTTGGTAGTCATTAGCCGCATGATTTCAGCTTTTGGTATCTTCATAATCTCGACATCTTCCAGTGACGTTACATCTACTGGAAAGTGATTATTATCCGAAAATAGAAATGCCGGAGCTAATGGGCGTGGAGCTTTGATTATCTCAATACCAAGTATGTTTCCGCTGTCGGTAATCATTTCAGTTTTGACAGAACCAACCATAAGCATATACAAGGCATCGCATACATCTCCTTGTCTTATTATCAGTTCATTTTTAGGATAAGCTTTAATGCTATATTTCAGATTTTCCAGAAAAGCTTCCTCGTCGTCAATCTTTATTTTACTACACACCGGACAGGCCGATAAATCTACTTTCTTCATCTTAATTATTTATTTATTTATTTGGTCACAAAAATACAAACAAATTTCATGAGTGTAACAACTGTTACACTTTTATTGTTTTTGCTGGAGTACTTTTGCTGTGTAATTATAAATAACTGCTGGTTTGGTGGACTTTATAATGTCTCGTTTAATATACATTTAAAACTAAAGATCATGGAAAATAAAGCATTCCCTACAGCTGAAAAATTCAGTATGATAGATAAAGTGGCTTATGCCGAAGGTTCGGTGGTAAGCAAAATCATTATCCGGAACGAACGTGGTAATGTAACCCTGTTTGCCTTTGACAAAGGCGAATTTCTTAGCGAACATACCGCACCATTCGACGCTATTGTACAGGTGCTTGATGGTAAAGGCGAGGTAATTATTGATGGAAAAACATTTGAGCTAAGCGTGGGCGAAAGCATTATCATGCCTGCCAATGTTCGTCATGCAGTGGTAGCCGTTGAGCAGTTTAAGATGTTGCTGACAATGATTAAATAAATTATACTGCGCTGTTATTAGCCCTTCGGGCGATATTCGCTTTGTTGATATTAATAGTTATTTGGCTTTGCCGAAAGAATAATAGGACGTAAATAACACGAACGGAGTGAGTAATAACGCCGAAGGCAAATATCGCGTAGCAAATATCATGAACGAAGTGAATAATAATGTGAGTGCAGCGAACAAATAACATACGAAGTATAATATCGCCCGAAGTGCTAATAACGCGAACGAAGTGAGTAAAATATGAGAAGAACAATAATAAAAAT
>JAATGT010000075.1 GCA_015654525.1 Bacteroidales bacterium | reverse complement strand
AGGTGTTTTTACTACAGGCAGTCTAACTAACCCTATTAATAATGGAGAAACTACTTCTAGCTCATTCTATAACACGCTGTTTGCTGCCCAGAATATTGGAGCTTCGCAGACTAAGACCTTCCGTCTGCAAAACGTCGGTGGTCTTACTCTAAATGTCTCTTCGGTTAGTTTGGATAACCCTGTAGATTTTACTATAACGGCTTCCCCACCATACACTATCGAAGGTGGAACTTTTAAGGATTTCACGATTACATTCCATCCAAGTACTGCCGGAAACAGAACTGCAACTGTAACGGTGGAAAGTTCTGATCTTACAGATCCATCCTATACTTTTGCCCTGTCGGGCGTTGGTAACAATCCGGAAATAGGCGTTACCGGAAATGGGATCGATATACTGAGTGGTTCAACTGACATTAGTCCGTCCAATAATACATTCATAGGTAATGCCAATGTGAATGCGACAAACCTAACGACAGCCACTAAAGTATTCGTAATCAGTAATGCCGGGAATGTAGCACTGACTATTTCTGCCATTAATATTACAGGCGCAGATGCTTCCCAGTTTACTGTTTCGCCGGTTAGTACATCCATTGCTGCTGGAGTTACGGGAGCTATTACCGTTACATTTGCCCCAACCTCTTCCGGTGTTAAAAATGCCATTATAAGCATTGTAAATAATGATGCTACTGACAATGAGAATCCTTATACATTTGCCATACAGGGAAATGCAGTGGATTATGTTGCTTGTGCGGCTGGAGAAACACTGGCTTATCAAACAGGATTTGAGAGTTCAGAAAATTTTACAGCAGATACAACCTATAACAATACAACTGTAGCATATACTGGTCCTTCTGATAAGCAATGGGGAACTTATTATGGAACGCCATCAGGTACAGGTTCAATCGAAGGTTCGCAAAGTATGCAGATGAGGTGGTATGAGAACGCGCCAAATAATAAGGCTTATACATTCACGAATTTTAATCTTAATAACGTTACCAAAGTAGTTTTTGCCGCTGCCAACACCAATGGTATTAATGTGATTGTATCTTATTCTACCAACAATGGTACAACATGGTTAGGAGATCAGGAATTTGCTCTGAGCAATACAAGTGCAGATTTTACATATAATCTTCCTGAGACTATTCCTTTAGCCAGAATCAGGTTTCAACTAAGTTATTCTACAGCACCAACCGCTACTTCACGCCTTTATATAGATAATGTTAGAGTTTATGGAGGCGTAGATAATACTAAAACCTGGGACGGAACAGCCTGGTCTGGTGATGGTTTGCCACCTACTTCTTTGCAAAAAGCAATTATAGACGGAGATCTTACTTTGCCTTATACCATAGGTGCAACCTCTTACAGTACATTAGAAGGATGCGAATGTCAGATAAACGCAGGAAAAACACTTTATGTAGGAATAACAGATGATTTGAATAAAACAAGCTTGCCAGCAGATTTAATTATCCAAAGCAAAATTGTAAATAATGGTAATATAATCCTCGCCAGCGATTCTAACCTTCAGCAGCTGGATCCGTTTGCGGAAAATGCTTTTCTGACGAATAATTTTGTTGCCAAGAGATTTGCGAAGCTACCAAAAATGGGATATACCTATTGGAGTTCTCCGGTGAGCGGACAGAATCTTTACACATTCTCTGATGGTGGTACAACAGACGGAACACCCAAAAACAGATTCTTTGTTTATGATGAGTCAACAGATACATTCAAAAATACGGGTGCTTTCTTATTGAATGACAATTCGGTTTTCGAGACAGGAAGAGGTTATGCTATCCGCGGACAAAATCGTTTTCTAGTACCGGCTTCTTATGAATTTGCATTTACAGGTACGCCTAATAACGGTAATGCCTCTTTCTCTCCTCTTAGGAATACCAATACTGTAAATAATACCAAAGGTTATAATCTTGTTGGTAATCCTTATCCTTCAAATATTGATTTTGATGAATTGTATGAACTAAATAAATCCAAGATATACGCAACCGCCTATTTCTGGACCAATAATGATATGTCCGTTACAAACCAACAAGGGTCTGACTATTCCGGAAACAACTATGCGATGTACAACCTTACAGGAGGTGCGCCCGCAGTGGAAATTGATCCGGCTCCTGGTCAACCGGAAGATTCGGCAACGAATCCTATTCCTACGAATATTATAAAAGTAGGACAAGGTTTTATTATCAAAACAAAAAATGGAGCCAATAATCAATCCCTTAATTTTACCAATGCTCTAAGAGTGACAGATAGCGGTACTTTCTTTAATAATAAAACCAATGCTGAAAAAAATAGATTTTGGTTAAAATTTACTTCACCCGCTAATATTGTCAACACGATATTGATTGGTTACATGACCACAGCAACTAACGATTTTGAAATAGATTATGACGGTGAATTATTTGTGATAGGATCAGATTCCTTCTATTCTATATTAGGAAGCAAAAAACTGGCAATACAGGGAAAAAGCATTTTCAATATAGAAGATAAAGTAAGTTTGGGGAATGTATACTCACAAACCGGAAATTATAAGATATCATTGAAAGGAGCAGAAGGGATCTTCAACGGAAACCAAACTATATACCTGAAAGATAAACTTCTTAATAAAACAGTTAATTTGACTAATGGCGATTATACTTTCCAATCTGTGAAGGGAATAGACAATACACGCTTTGATATTGTTTTTGAAGAAAACATTACTTTGGAGGCTCAGAACAATTCTAAATCCAATTTTATAGTGTACAGAGATGGTGATTATTTTGTAATTAAATCTTCTGAGAATCTGGGCAAAGTAGAACTGTACGACACCAGTGGAAAATTAATTTACTCCAAATCAACTATACAAAAAGAGTTTCGTTTGGATTCTATTGCAATACCTTCAGGTGTTTATATTATAAAAGCAGAAAATTCGGGAGATGTGCATACAAAAAAGATTGTTAAATAGAGTAAAAATAAAATTATCATTAATTTTATTTAATATTAAGATCAAACGATTTTGTTAAATTTTTATATCTTTACACCTCGAAAATTATGTATAATTTTAAACTACCTATGAGAAAGTATTTGACTTTATTATATATAGCAATTAGCGTAATATCTTTTGCTCAGTATTCTGATAATATTTTTGATCAGGAGAGTACAGTAAAAAATCAACATTCTCAAAATTTAAATACAGCAACACAGGAAGATCCAACCATTGTAGCAACAACAGAGGATGACCAATCATCTCTTGTTGGTAATGATGTTCCTAGAGAACAAGAAGAGAGTCCGGGTAATCCAGGAGAGCCTGTTGTCATTGATGATTACATACCATTATTATTTTTTGGTGGTTT
>JAATGT010000285.1 GCA_015654525.1 Bacteroidales bacterium | reverse complement strand
TTAAATTGACACATTGACATATCTGTCATTTCAATACTAGTGATTTTACTCGTTGTTTTGGCAAACAAACTTATAGCTTCAACAGCTGATTGGAATAAAGAAGAAATAATGGCATATGATTATAACGTTCGGAATCAAGACTGGCATAAGATTATTTCAATGGCAAATCACAAGGATCCAAATGCTCCATTGTCGGTTGCCTGCCTGAACTTAGCCTTGAGTAAAACCGGTACAATGGGTGATTGTATGTTCCGCTATTTTCAAAATGGTCCGGAGGGTTTGTTGCCCACTTTTCAACGTGATTTTACATTGCCCCTTATCGTTGGTGAAATTTATTATCACCTTGGATTCCTGAATACATCCATGCGCTATGCTTTTGAAGCAATGGAAGCTATTCCTGACTATAAAAAAAGTAGCCGCGCTATGAAAAGACTCGCCGAAATAAACCTACTAAATGGGGAATATAGGGTTGCAACAAAATATCTACGTTTATTGCAGCATACCTTGTTTTACAGTGACTGGGCCAATAAAACCTTAGAATGTATTGGAAATAAACAACTAATTAATCAAAATCCAGAATGGTCTGCATTAAAAAAATATCAGTTTGCTGATGATTTTCTTTTCAGCGAACAAGAGAAAGACCAAATGTTAGGGCTTCTTTTGGTCCATTGTAATTCGAACAAAATGGCGTATGAATATTTAATGGCTTATACTTTACTTACTAAAGATTTAAATCATTTTGTTCAATACTTTCCTTTGGGTAAAAATCTGGGATACAAAGAAATTCCGGCTAATTACCAAGAGGCCCTTATTTACTTTTGGGCAAATAAAACATCTCAACTTAATGGTACGCCATGGACAATAAATGATGCTGTTCAGCAAAATTTTGTCAGATTTACAAAATATTTTTCAGGAAATCTAAATTCGGGATCAATTCAGACTAATGAACTTCGAGAAACATATTGGTATTATTTTCAATTTAGAAAGTAATCAAAACTAAAATACAATGAAAAGCAATTATATATATATACTAATCTCTCTGATTATTCTTACAGGTTGTAAAGAGTCTGTTAAGTCACCCATTAAAGTTGATAAGTTTCCTGTCTTATATCCAGATTATGTTGGTGTTACGGTGCCGTTAACGATTGCTCCATTAAACTTTACAATAAAGACAGAAAAATTTGATTTAATTGATGTGGAAGTTACCGGTAAGATTAAAGGAACTTTGCATGTTCAAGGAAAAAAAATCATACAGTTTTCAGAAAATGCATGGCATAAACTTTTAGCTGACAATAAAGGATCTTCCCTTCTTGTAGTTGTAAGCTTAAAGACCCATGGGATCTGGGAACAATATAAATCTTTCCCCGTCTTTATTAGCACCCATCCGATTGATTATGGATTGGTTTATCGTCTGATTGCACCAGGATATGAAGTCTATAGCAAAATGGGAATTTATCAGCGAAATTTATCGAATTTCGAACAAAAGGCAATTGTAGAAAACACCTTGATACCAGGAACTTGTTTCAATTGCCATGCTTTTAATAAAAATAACCCGGCAACGATGAATTTACATATTCGTGGTTCTCACGGGGCTACCATGTTATGGGTAAATAGCAAGATGGAGATGTACAACACAAAAACAGATAGTACAATATCATCATGCGTTTATCCTTATTGGCATCCGTCTGGTAAATACATAGCCTATTCTGTCAATCAGACAAAACAAGCATTTCATGCAGTTTGCAACGAGCGGATTGAAGTTTTTGATCAAGCTTCAGATGTTGTTGTTTATAATCTTAGGACAAATCAGCTACTTTCTTGCCCTCAATTAAAAACCTCTGATTTTGAAACATTTCCTGCCTTTTCTCCAGATGGAAATACATTGTATTTTTGTTCATCAAAGAAACAAGATATTCAATCTAATTACAAAAAAATAAAATATAGCTTGTGTAAAATAGCATTTAACCCTGCAACTGGTGAATTTGGAAACAAGGTTGATACTCTGGTTTCTTCTGCAAGAACGGGGAAAAGTATATCTTTTCCACGCCCATCTTTTGATGGGAAATATCTGATGTTCACTGTGTCAAATTATGGAAACTTCTCAATTTGGCATCGTGAGGCAGACCTTTATCTATTGACTTTAAAAAATGAATCTGTTCGCCCTTTAACCGAAGTGAATAGTGCTGAGGCTGAAAGTTTTCATGATTGGAGCGTCAATTCACATTGGTTCGTATTTAGTAGTAGAAGGGGTGATGGACTTTATACCCGTCCTTACTTTGCATCTATTGATAATAATGGGAAAGTGACAAAACCTTTCCTTTTACCTCAAAAGGACCCACGTTTTTATGATGTCTCACTCTCTTCGTACAATGTGCCCGAGTTCGTTACCTCAGCAGTTACAGTGAATCTTGATGATTTCGAAAATAGAACTATTTCAAAAGAAAGAAAACAAATGAATTATCGGGCAAAGTGAAAGAAAGCAAAAAGATTACAAACGACAAAGGGTTGGCTATAAAGTCAGCTCTTTGTCGTTTGTCAATCCACTTATAATTTTATTTTATGGTTTTAGAGATAGAAAATCATAAGTGAATTGTGATTTCGTTATTTTTTCTTGCATAAATGTCCTTTTCTATGTAAGAAAAGTATCATATTAGGATAAAAAAATATGTTTAATGTGCTTTGTAATTCTATATTTTTGTAATGTCGAAATTAATAATTTTAGAACAGGAATATGGCTGATCAAGATTGTTGCTTGTTTAGATTTGACAATTTATGTCTATGTGCTCTTTTGTTGATAATTGGTTGAGCCTGTAGACACGGGAAGTACTCATGAGTGACTTCCCGTTTATTTTGGTATTTATTGGAAAAAATAGGTATTAGTTTCTTTATGTTTTGTGGTGTCGATTATTTTCGTTCATTCTTTTTGAATCTAAATTGTGCTTTTTTGCTGTTTTGAACTTGTGGTGTTTTTCTTAGATACATAAATTTATTCTCTTTTTAATTCTCTATTATGAAAAAATTAGTTCTTTCTTTTTTAGTTTTAGGCTTTTCCGTTTCTGTTTTTTCTCAATGGGGCCTACGTTTGCCAGCCATTATAAGTAATCATGCTGTTTTTCAACAATCAGCTGATGTGAAATTGTGGGGATGGGCACAAAGTGGAAATACAGTCAAAATTAGTTGTAGCTGGAACCCCTCTGATACAGTAGTCGCTTATCCAGCGAAAGACTGGTCGTGGAATGCCGTTGTGAAAACACCTAAAGCTGGCGGTCCCTATGCCATTACCTTTATTAGTAATACACAAAAGATAATTGTTTCCGACATCTTAATAGGCGAAGTATGGCTTTGTTCCGGTCAGTCGAATATGGAATATGCCTTCAACTGGGAGCAAGGAGTTCTTGATGCGGGTGACGAGGTGGCTAAGTCGGATAACAATCAGTTGCGCTTCTTCCAGCTATCGCACAAATACAATTCTTTTCCTCAAACCGATTCGGATGGCGAATGGAAAATCAGCTCACCCCAGACAACTCCTTCAATGAGTGTTGCTGGTTATTTCTTTGGGAAAAAGATCAATGAAACGCAGAAAGTTCCTGTCGGTTTAATTGCATCTTACTGGGGTGGAACCTGCGTGCAAGCATGGACTCCGAACGAAGTATATCAGCATGACACGGAACTAAGAAAACTGGCCGACAAAACCAAATCAGTAAATTGGGCACCAGTTGAACCATCGGTTATTTACAACGCCATGTTGTACCCACTGGTTAATTATAAAATTGCAGGAGCTATCTGGTATCAGGGCGAAGCCAATACCGGCGAACCGGAAGATTATGGAAAACTTTTTGAAGGGTTGATTAAAGGCTGGCGTAGTGCTTTTAAGAGTGATTTGCCATTTTATTTTGTGCAAATAGCTCCGTGGAACGGTTACTGGAAAAATAGTGCTGCTTATTTGCGTGAACAACAAGAAACAGCATTATCACTGCCTAAAACGGGGATGGTTGCAGTTGGTGATTTGGTAGATGACATAACCAATATTCATCCAAAGATTAAGCGAGAAGTTGGTAATCGGTTGGCAGACATGGTGCTTAAAGAACAATATGCTGTAGCTAATATTAAACCGTATTTCCCTAAATTCAGTAGTTTCAGCATCCAAAAGAATGAAGTAAATTTAAAATTCAGTTCCGCCGGTAAATTATCTTGTAAAGATAAAAAGATTAATAGTTTTCAACTAGCTGGCGAAGATAAGGTTTTTTATCCAGCAACGGCCTTTATCGAAAAAAATGGTACTGTAACACTAACAAGTAAATCAGTCAAAACGCCTGTTGCTGTTCGTTATTGTTTTACGAATGACGGTATTCCCAATCTTTTTGACGTAAATGGTTTACCGCTTATTCCATTTCGGACAGATAAGTGGTAGGTGGAAAAACGGATAAGTGGTTTTGAAATATTTTGCGAAATAAAAATTTAATGATGAAGGTTTTTAATAAGATATATGTTTCGGGTGTATTGTTTTTAGCGAGTTTACCTGTGTTTTCACAGCATGATTCCAAGGTGGAAGCTTTATTACAGAAAATGACCTTGGAAGAAAAAGTAGGTCAGATGTCACAGGTGACTATCGATATCTTCACCGATCTGAAAACTTATGAGTTGAAAGATTCTATGCTTAGAAAAGGAATTCTGGACTACAAAATAGGATCAATTCTCAATACATGGGACAATGTAGCTCATAGCAAAGAAGCCTGGAGTATACTAGTCAGAAAGTTACAGATGTACACGCAAAAAACTCGCATGAAGATTCCGCTGGTTTACGGAGTAGATGCTATTCATGGTGTAACCTACACCGATAAAGCAACTCTTTTTCCTCAGGAAATTGCCATGGCTGCAACCTTTAATAGAGACTTGGTTCACCGTGGGGCTGAGGTCTGTGCTTATGAAGCGCGTGCAGGTTCATTACCCTGGAATTTTTCGCCGGTGCTCGATTTAGGTATTGATGCCCGTTGGCCTCGTTTCTGGGAAACATTTGGCGAAGATCCATATCTGGCTTCGGCTATGGCAACCGAAATGACTAAAGGTTATCAGGGAAATGATCCGAATAATATTGACAAGTATCATATTGCTGCTTGTGCCAAGCATTTCTTGGGATATTCTGCTCCGGTTTCGGGAAAAGACCGAACGCCGGCTATTATTTCAGAAAATGTATTGCGCGAATACCATTTACCTGCCTTTCGTGCTGCTGTAAATACCGGGATCAGTTCTTTTATGGCCAATTCGGGCTTGATAAATGGTATTCCGGTACATGCCAGTCATTACTTGCTTACCGATTTATTGAAAACAGAACTTGGTTTCAAGGGTGTGATTGTGACCGACTGGATGGACATTGAAAACCTCTATAAGCGTGATAGGGTAGCTACTTCGTCGAAAGATGCGGTGAGAATGGTTGTTAATGCGGGAATTGATATGGCAATGATCCCTTATAACTTTGAGTTTTGTAAGAATCTTATTGAATTGGTAAAAGAAGGTGCTGTCCCAATGAGCCGTATTGATGACGCTGTTCGGAGAATTCTGAAAATGAAAATGGAGCTAAACTTGTTTGATCATCCATACGATAATACGAAAGAATATCCTCTTTTTGGTTCGAAGGACTTTGAGAAAGCTTCGTACAATGCAGCTGCCGAAGCTATCACCTTATTGAAAAATACCCATAATGTTCTTCCTCTTTCGAGAGATAAGAAAGTGTTGGTTTGTGGACCGAATGCAAACTCGATGCGGACGCTCAACGGTGGCTGGTCTTATTCGTGGCAGGCAGAAAAAACTGCAAAATTTACAGAGCAGTACAATACTATTTTGGAAGCAATTCAAAATAAAATAGGAAAACAAAATGTCAATTATGTCCCCGGAGTTTCGTACGTCGAAGGTGGAAAGTATTGGGAAGAGAAAGAAACCGGTATTGCTGACGCTGTTGAAAAGGCACAAAAGGTCGATTATGTTGTTTTGTGTGTAGGTGAAAACACCTATACTGAAAAACCCGGTGACTTACAAGATTTATCGTTGTCGGAGTTCCAAATTCGTTTAGCTACAGAATTAGCCGCAACAGGGAAACCCGTCATTCTGGTTTTAAATGAAGGTCGTCCACGCATAATCAGTAAATTTGAAAACAAAATGGCTGCAACTGTTTTGGCTTACCTGCCAGGTAACTTTGGAGGTGATGCCTTGGCTGATATCTTGTTCGGTGACGTGAACCCGAGTGGAAAAATACCATACACTTATCCACGTTATTCGCATTCATTGGTTAACTATTGGCACAAGTACTCCGAAGAACAAGTGAAAGCAGAAGGAATGTATAACTATGAATCGGATTATTCGCCGTTATATGAATTCGGTTCAGGATTGAGTTATACCACTTTTAAGTATACTGATTTGAAATTATCAAAAAATGAGATTTCGGAAGATGAGAACCAGCAAGTGTCGGTAACAGTGACTAACACAGGGAATGTTTCGGGGAAAGAGTCTGTGTTGCTTTATCTGTCCGATTTATATGCATCGCTGGCTCCGGACATGAAAAGACTGAAGGGTTTTGATAAAATTAACCTGCAACCCGGCGAGTCAAAAACGGTAACATTTATACTAAGTAAAAAGGAATTGTCATTTGTAAATATCGATAATAAAACAATTGCTGAACCGGGAGAATTTGAGGTAAAAGTAGGTGATTTGAAAGCCCGTTTTCTTTTGAAATAGTTTGTTTTTGTTGATCGAATTAGAATTTAAATTTGAATAGAATGAACATGAGATATATAAAAGGAATTTTAATCTTCAGTTTTATGGCATTAATGTCTACAGCTTGTTTTGCTAGGAAAATAAATGAATTTGTTAAGGTGTCTAACAAGCAGTTTATTGTAAATGACAAGCCTTATTATTTTATCGGAACTAATTTTTGGTATGGTGCAATACTAGGCTCGAAAGGTGAAGGTGGTAACCGCGAACGATTAATTCAAGAACTGGATTTCTTGCAATCAAAGGGCATTGCTAATTTACGAGTGTTGATAGGTGCTGACGGGACCAATGGCATTCCTTCAAAAGTAGAACCGACGTTGCAAATAAAAGCAGGTGTGTATAACGATGCTATTTTAGATGGATTAGATTTTTTATTGTCAGAGTTGGGTAAGCGCAATATGAAAGCTGTACTTTTTTTTACCAACTCCTGGGAATGGTCGGGCGGATACAGCCAGTACCTTAACTGGGCAGGTAAAGGAAAGAATCCAATTCCTTCGGTTGATGGTTGGCCTGCATATATGGAGTTTGTAAAACAGTATGCCGGTTGCGATGAATGCCTTCAGATGCTGAAAAACCATATTAAGTACGTTGTCTCACGCACAAATCGTTACACAAATAAAAAATATACCGAGGATCCGACCATTTTTTCTTGGCAGATTGGTAACGAACCACGTGCATTTTCTGATGCTAATAAACCTCTTTTTATAGCTTGGCTGAAAGACATATCGGCTTATATCAAATCGTTGGATAAAAATCACCTGGTGTCTATTGGCTCCGAAGGACAATGGGGGTGTGAAATGGATATGAAGCTGTTTGAGCAAATTCATGCAGATCCGAATATCTACTACCTGACCATGCATATCTGGCCTAAAAACTGGAGTTGGCTGGATGTAAAAAATATGTCCGGAACATTACAAAGCAGCATTGACAAAACGGCTGAATATATGAATAACCACATGGCCGTTGCTCGTAAATTGTCAAAGCCAATCGTGATGGAAGAGTTTGGGTTTCCGCGTGATCATCATGAATATAACCTGAAAGATTCCACTTCATTGCGCGATGCTTATTATATTTCGGTTTTTAAGAAAATTCTAAGATCTTCGAATGAAAAAGATGTGTTGTCCGGTTGTAATTTCTGGGCGTGGGGAGGATTTGGTCGCCCCAACGGAAATCATGTTTTCTGGGAAAAGGGCGATGATTATTTAGGCGACCCTGCACAGGAAGAACAAGGGCTAAATGCAGTGTTTGACACAGATGCTACTGTGAAGATTATTAAAAAATATGTTGCCCAGATTCAACATAAACCGCTATTGGTTGATATGAATGCAACAGCCAGAACGCAGGCATTATTTCATAATATGAAAAATAATATGAGCAAAGGCATTATGCTAGCTCATCAGGATGATGCAGCTTACGGGCATAACTGGTACAATCAAAAAGGGCGGTCGGATGTAAAGGAAACAACAGGTGATTATCCGGCGGTGACTGGCTGGGAGTTGGGACATATTGAAATAGGGGCATCTTATAATCTGGATTCAATCTACTTTAGCGATATGAAACAGCATATTCGCGAAGTATACGAACGTGGCGGCATTAACACCATTAGTTGGCACGGTGATAATATTGCTACTGGCAAAACAGCCTGGGATTGTGCACAGGATACGGTGGTAAAAAGTATTTTATCCGGAGGGAGTAACCATGCAAAGTTTTTGTTGTATCTTGATCGTTTAGCTGCATTTTTTCATGACTTGAAGGATAAAAAAGGTGAATCTATTCCGGTTATTTTCCGCATGTACCATGAGCATACCGGTAGTTGGTTTTGGTGGGGAGCCAAAGAATGTACTCCCGATGAATATAATCAATTGTATCGTATGACGGTGAAATATCTGCGTGATACCAAGCAGGTTCATAACCTGCTGTATGCCTTTTCACCGACTGATGTTGCTACCGAACAGGAATATCTGCAACGCTATCCTGGTGATGAATGGGTGGATATTATCGGATTTGATACCTATGCTTTTGGAACTGAATCCAAAGACCTGAATGCGTATAAACAAAAAATGAACACGGGTTTGTCGATTGTTACAAAGTATGCTGCACAAAGCGGAAAAATTCCGGTGATGGCCGAAACAGGTATGGAAGGAATAAAAGTAAATGATTATTTTACGCGCGTTTTATTACCAATAATTCAGCCCTATAATATCAGTTATATATTGTTCTGGCGTAATGCATTTAATAATCCGGGTCATTTTTATGTGCCCTATGCAGGGCATACTTCTGCAGCAGATTTTAAAAAGTTCACAGAGAATAAAAAGATCTTGATGAATAAGAATATGCCGGCTATGTATACTCCGGTTCAATCAGAAAGTAAATAATCAGATAAGAAATACATTGCTCTTGCTAACCAAATACAGACAATAAACAAAAATAAATAAAAACAAGAATGACTGAGTTTAAAGAGACTTTGAAAAGGCTTAAAGCGTATCACGAAGAATTATTAGGAAGAAAAAATGAACAGCTTGCAATTGGAAACGGGATTTATGATCGCTATGTAAATCCGGTGGTAACGGCAGAACATACACCGCTTACATGGCGTTACGATTTTAATCCGGAAACAAATCCGTATTTCATGGAGCGAATCGGAGTGAATGGAACTCTTAATGCCGGAGCCATGAAATGGAAAGGTAAATACGTGCTGGTGGTTCGTGTTGAGGGCAATGATCGTAAGTCGTTTTTTGCTATTGCTGAAAGTTCTAATGGAATTGATAATTTTCGTTTTTGGGATGAACCGGTAATGCTACCTGAAACTGAAGATCCTGATACCAATGTATATGATATGCGTCTTACAGCTCATGAAGATGGTTGGATTTACGGTGTTTTTTGCAGCGAACGTAAAGATCCTGATGCGCCTGATGGTGATTTATCATCGGCAGTGGCAACGGCAGGTATTGTACGAACGAAAGATCTCCTGACCTGGGAACGTCTTCCTGATCTGAAAACAAAAAACCAACAACGTAATGTGGTGCTTCATCCCGAATTTGTAAATGGTAAATATGCTTTGTACACACGTCCGCAAGATGGATTTATCGATACCGGTAAAGGCGGTGGCATTGGCTGGGCATTGGTTGATGATATGACCCACGCAGAAGTAAAAGAAGAAACTATTATTAATCATCGTTATTATCATACAATCAAAGAATTGAAAAACGGTGAAGGTCCGCATCCGATAAAAACAGAAAAAGGGTGGTTGCATCTGGCACACGGTGTTCGTAATTGTGCTGCGGGATTGCGTTATGTTTTGTATCTTTACCTCACCGATTTGCAGGATCCTACTAAACTCCTCGCTGAACCTGCCGGCTTCTTTATGGCTCCGCAAGGCGAAGAGCGTATTGGTGATGTTTCGAACGTGTTATTCAGCAACGGTTGGATTGCCGATGAAGATGGAAAAGTATTTATTTACTACGCTTCGTCAGATACCCGTATGCACGTGGCTACATCAACTATTGATAAATTATTGAATTACTGCATAAATACACCTGCCGATGGTTATCGTACATTCAAATCCGTTGAAGCAATCAAAGAGTTGGTCGCAAAGAATAAAGCATTTTTAAAACAATAAGAACAAGCCCCTGAATTCTGCTTTGGTATATTCAGGGAGGATACAATTAATATGAAAAATACAAAATACACCTTACTATTAGTCGTTCTGGTAGGTTCATTACTTCCTCTTCATGCACAGAAATTTCAAGGTCTGGCTCTAACTCCTCCTATGGGATGGAATAGCTGGAATAAGTTTGCTTGTGATGTGAGCGAAGAGTTGATTCGCGAAACGGCCGATGCCATGGTTGCTACAGGTATGAAAGATGCCGGATACGAATATATTGTGATTGATGATTGCTGGCAGGTAAGCCGCGATAGTCTGGGTTTTATTGTGGCTGATCCGAAACGTTTTCCATCAGGAATTAAAGCGTTGGCTGATTATGTGCATGCAAAAGGACTGAAATTCGGTATTTATTCTTGTGCCGGAAATAAAACCTGCGGTGGTCGTCCTGCCGGGCGCGGACATGAATATCAGGATGCTTTGTCGTATGCAAAATGGGGTGTTGACTATCTGAAATATGACTGGTGTGATACAGAGGACTTAAATGCAATAAGTGCTTATACCACTATGCGTGACGCTTTATATGCTGCCGGACGACCAATCGTTTTCAGTTTATGCGAATGGGGTAACAATAAGCCGGAGTTGTGGGCAAAAGAAGTAGGGCATCTATGGAGAACAACCGGTGATATTTACAATTGCTTTGATTGTGTGCAAAATAACGGAACATGGAAAGCTTTTGGCGTTATGCAAATCATAGACAAACAGGATGGGCTGAGTAAAAATGCAGGTCCCTGGCATTGGAACGACCCCGATATGCTTGAAGTAGGTAATGGGATGGTGTCGAACGAAGCTCGTGCACACTTTTCTATGTGGGCCATGTTAGCTGCTCCGCTTATAGCTGGGAATGATTTACGAAAAATGACTTCTGAAACGCAAAGTGTGTTGGCCAATAAAGAAGTAATCGCTATTGATCAGGATTCGTTGGGTATTCAGGGCTTCAGGTATGCAGTGAAGGACAGTGTGGAAACCTGGCTAAAACCACTGAATAATGGTGCATGGGCGGTTTGTTTGCTCAATCGCAGTACAAGTCCAAGAGTTGTGGAGATTAATTGGAAAACTTTCTCGGTTACTGATTCGCTATCGAACCGGATACTTGACACTACCACCAGAGAACAGTATAAGATTCGTGATTTATGGCTGAAAAAGAATATAGGTGATACCCGTAAAACTTTGAAAACAACTATTCCGGCCCATGACGTTCTCTGTTTGAAACTGTTTAAATAAAAAGTTGTTTTTTTCAAAACAGTACTATTTTGGAAACATTTTATACTCTTTAATTCTTTAAAAACTGATACTTTTGTAACGCTTTAAAAATATAATCTAATATCAACACAACACTAATATTATGGATGTAAAAAAAATAAGTCTCAAAGAAAAAATCGGTTATGGCTTTGGTGATGCCGCATCTTCTATGTTCTGGAAAATCTTCGGAATGTATTCTTTGTTTTTTTATACTGATGTTTTCGGTATTACGGCAGCTGCAGCCGGAACCATGTTTCTTGTCGCACGTTTGTGGGATTCTTTCTTTGATGTCTTTGTGGGAATTATTAGCGACCGTACTAAAAGTCGTTATGGAAAATACCGTCCGTATCTATTGTGGTTTGCTATACCGTTTGCGGTTATGGGTGCCATTACATTCTTTGCTCCTGATTTCGGTCAAACGGCAAAATTGGTTTATGCGTACATAACTTATTCATTAATGATGATTGTGTACTCATTAATTAATGTACCGTATGCTTCTTTGCTTGGAGCTATTTCTTCGGATCCTAAAGAGAGGAACTCGCTTTCTTCTTATCGTATGTCGTTTGCATTCATGGGTAGCTTTGTAACATTTATGCTGTTGCAACCAATGATCGACTTTTACTCAAAAACATTTGGAGGTAGTGCTGCGGTTCATGCTGTAAAATCCGGTATGAGTACTTCGCCTATTGGATGGGTAATGGGAGTTGGGTCAATAGGAATTATTTGTGTTGTCTTATTCTTACTTTGTTTTAGCTGGACAAAAGAAAGGGTAGTACAAATTGAAAGTGAAGAAAACGTGACAGTGAAACAAGATTTGAAAAACCTGTTTCACAATGCTCCCTGGTGGATTTTGGTAGCAACCGGTCTGGCTGCATTGCTCTTCAATGCGGTTCGTGATAGTGTTGCTATCTACTTTTTCCGTGATTATGTAAAATCCAGTTATAAAATGCTTGGAACAGGATGGGATATGACAACCATTTACTTTCTGGTAGGTCAGGCAGCCAACTTGATAGGCGTAATGGTTGCGCCTTCAGTTTCTGCAAAGTATGGTAAGAAAAGAACATATATGATTGCTATATTAATTGCAGGGATGTTAAGTGTGTGTTTTTATTTTATACCAACAAATATTACATGGATTCTTGCCTTTCAGTTCATGATTTCTTTCTTTGCAGGTTATGTTCTGCCCTTATTGTGGTCAATGTTTGCCGATATTGTAGATCATCAGGAACTGATTACCGGGCGTCGCGCTACGGGTTTAATTTTCTCCTCCTCTTCTATGTCTCAAAAGCTTGGTTGGGCCTTAGGTGCAGCAATGAGCGGATGGATTTTGGCTGTATTCAAATATGTTCCGGATGCAGTACAACAAAGTTCTCAAACACTTTTTGGTGAGCACATCATGATTAGTTTAATGCCTGCCGTTTGTTGCATTCTGGCTTTTGTCGGGATGTTATTCTACCCACTTTCAGATAAAAGAGTAAAAGAAATTTCGGAAGAACTTGAAATAAAAAGAGCTAATTCCAAAGCCTGATAAATACTAACTACTCCTGTTCTCTGTCAGTTGATGGTGAGCAGGAGTTCTTTAAAATAGAAAATGAAATACGGACATTTCGATGACAACCGACGTGAATACGTCATTACCAACCCTCGTACACCATGGCCCTGGATTAATTACCTGGGCAATGAGGATTTTTTTAGTTTAGTTTCCAATACCGGAGGAGGATATTCTTTTTATAAAGATGCCAAGTTCCGTCGTATTACGCGCTATCGTTACAACAACGTACCGATGGATAGTGGTGGAAAGTATTTTTACATCAACGATGGCGAATCGGTGTGGAGTCCGGGTTGGAAGCCCTGCAAAACGGAGTTGGATAGCTATGAATGTCGTCACGGAATGAATTACAGCACTATCAAAGGTGTAAAAAATGGTGTGGAAGCTGAAGCTTTGTATTTTGTACCGTTGAAAACATGGGCCGAAGTTCAAAAGCTTACCCTCAGGAATACCACGAATGAAGTAAAAAAGCTCAAAATATTTTCTTTTGTAGAATGGTGTTTGTGGAATGCTGCCACCGATATGGAAAATTTCCAGCGGAACTTCTCTACCGGTGAAGTGGAAATAGAAGATTCGGTAATTTATCACAAAACGGAATACAAAGAGCGTCGCGATCATTTTGCATATTACTCGGTGAACGAACCTATGCAGGGTTTTGACACCGACCGTGAAACATTCTTCGGTTTGTACAATGGTTTTGACGAACCGCAAACCGTGCTCGAAGGAGCTCCACGCAATTCGGAAGCACACGGTTGGTCGCCTATTGCTTCACACTATGTAGAAGTGACCCTGCAACCCGGCGAATCGAAAGATTTAGTGTATGTGTTGGGTTATGTTGAAAATGCACAGGATGACAAATGGGAAAGTAAAAACATCATCAATAAAACCAAAGCAAAAGCTACTATTGCCCGTTTCGATACGGCCGAAAAAGTGGATGCTGCTTTAGCCGAATTGAAAGATTACTGGGATAAATTGTTGAATGTATTCACCGTGAAGACCAGCGAAGAAAAGCTGGATAGGATGGTAAACATCTGGAATCAGTATCAATGTATGATTACCTTCTGTTTCTCGCGTTCGGCTTCGTTTTTCGAAAGCGGTATCGGACGTGGAATGGGTTTCCGTGATTCCAATCAGGATCTTGTTGGCTTTGTACATCAGATTCCTGAACGTGCCCGCGAGCGTATCATCGATATTGCCTCCACGCAGTTTCCTGACGGCGGATGTTATCATCAATACCAGCCTCTGACTAAAAAAGGAAACAATGAAATCGGACAAGGTTTTAATGACGATCCAATGTGGTTGATTCTGGGAACAACGGCTTATATCAAAGAATCGGGTGACTTCACTATTTTGGATGAACCGGTTCCATTTGATAACGAAATAGGGTCGGAAGTGTCGCTTTTCCATCACCTCACTGTTTCGTTCGACCATGTGGTAAATAACCTCGGACCTTTGGGCTTGCCGTTGAGTGGTCGTGCCGATTGGAACGATTGTTTGAACCTGAATTGTTTCTCCAATGATCCGAATGAAAGCTTCCAGACTACCGAAAACAAGTCGGAAGGAAGTCAGGCACAAAGTTTGATGATAGCCGGACTGTTTGTCGTATACGGACGCGATTATGTGGAATTGTGTAGAACTATTGGAAATTTCGCAGAAGCAGAACGTGCCCAAAAACATATTGATGCTATGGTGGAAGCTATCAAACTCAATGGTTGGGATGGAGACTGGTTTATCCGTGCATACGACTACTTTGGGAACAAAATAGGATCAAAAGAAAACGAAGAAGGCAAAATCTTTATCGAATCCAACGGTTGGTGTACTATGGCAGGTATTGGATTGGAAGAAGGCATGGTAGCGAAAGCGCTCGACTCGGTAAAAGAACGTCTGGACTGCGAACACGGTATCGTGTTGAATAATCCGCCGTTTACAAAATATTATATTGAATACGGTGAGATATCCAGTTATCCTCCCGGATATAAAGAAAATGCCGGTATTTTTTGCCATAACAATCCCTGGATTATCATTGGTGAAACCGTTCAGGGACGTGGTGACCGTGCCTGGGAATATTTCCGCAAGATATGTCCTTCGTATACCGAAGAAATCAGTGAGCTGCACAAGGTAGAGCCTTATGTGTATGCACAAATGATTGCCGGAAAAGATGCTTTTAAACCCGGTGAAGCTAAAAACTCCTGGTTGACCGGAACAGCCGCCTGGAACTATTATGCCATTACGCAATATATCCTGGGAATTCAACCAACTTACACTGGCTTACGAATAGAGCCTTGTATTGCACCTGAATGGAAAGGTTTTCAGGTTACCCGTAAGTTCCGTGGAGCCACTTACGAGATTGAAGTCCGCAATCCGAACGGAGCAATGAAAGGCGTTTCTTCTATCTTGGTTGATGGCAAAAGTATCGACGGAAATATTATTCCATTGATGCCTGTAGGTGGTACTTACAAGGTAGAAGTACTGATGTAACAAGTTTCCTGAAGTTCACCAAAGGTGAACTTCAGGGCTTAAATAAAAATTAGAATTAAAAAACGTAACCAGGCAGGTTTTCCCCTTTTGGGGAATTAAAGTGGGCTATATGAAATACGAACTTTTGCAACTTAAACAAGAACTCAAAGAAGAGCTAACGCACAATATTCTTCCTTTTTGGATGGATAAGATGACGGATGACGAACACGGTGGCTATTATGGTCAGATGAATGGACGAAATCAGGTGGTTCCCGATGCTCCTAAAGGCGGTATTCTGAATGCCCGTATTTTGTGGACTTTTTCGTCTGCATCTTTGTATTTCAAAGATTCGCTTTACATCGAGTATGCTAAGCGAGCTAAGGAATATATTTTCAAGTACTTCTTTGATGCCGAAAATGGTGGTACTTATTGGATGCTGAATGCCGACGGAACACCTGCCGATACAAAAAAACAGATTTACAGTCAGGCTTTTTTTATTTACGGATTGGTAGAATATTACCGTGTTACCCGCGATAAGGAGTGTTTGGATAAAGCTATTGAACTTTTTCGCCTGATGGAGGAACATAGCTTTGATGCCGCACGGAATGGTTACTTTGAAGCTTACAGTAAAGACTGGGTATTGCTTGAAGACTTGCGCCTGAGCGAAAAAGATGCCAATGAAAAGAAAACGATGAATACGCATTTGCATATTCTGGAAGCTTATACAAACCTGTTCCGTGTTTGGGATGATCCGTTGCTGGAAAAGCAACTCCGTAACTTAATTGAGATCTTTTTAGATAAGATCGTCAACAGTAAAACACATCATTTGGATTTGTTCTTCGATGAAAACTGGCACTGCAAATCCACCCTGTTTTCGTACGGACATGATATTGAAGCAGCCTGGCTGCTCGATGAAGCAGCTGTGGTGCTGGGCGATATTGATATGATCAACAAAGTTCATGCAGTGGGCCTTCGCATCGCTAATGCGGCAGCCGAAGGATTGCAGGCTAACGGTTCGATTATAAATGAGAAGAACTCCGAAACCGGGCATGTTGACAGCAATTGTGACTGGTGGCCTCAGGCCGAGGCTGTGGTGGGCTTTTTTAATGCCTATGAATCGTCTAAAGAGGAAAATTATGCTCTGAAGGCACTGGCCGCCTGGGAATTTATCAACCATAATCTGGTTGATAAAAAGAATGGAGAATGGTATTGGTCGGTATCGGCAGCAGGCAAGGCTGATACTGCGAACGATAAAGCCGGATTCTGGAAATGTCCGTATCATAACAGTCGAATGTGTCTGGAACTAATGTCGCGTATTCACGATTGATCCTCGCGGCATCACACTGATTTTCGAATAACCTTTAAATAACATACATGATGAAATACACAATTAAAATCGCCTTGATTTTGGTTGTTCTGATGCCACTGACATCTTGTTATGCAGTGTCAAAGACAACCACAGGAAACCCACCTAAAAACTCTCCGGTGGCCTTGAACGGTCAATTGCAGGTTATCGGTACCCAATTGTCGAACAAAGATGGTAAAGCACTCGTATTGCGCGGTGCCAGTTTAGGTTGGCACAACCTCTGGCCACGCTTTTACAACGAAAAAGCAGTTGCGTGGCTTGCTTCCGACTGGAAATGCAATGTTATACGTGCTTCTATGGGTGTAGGGCTTGACGACAGCTACCTGGAAAATCCCGGATATGCCCTGGAATGTATGACTAAAGTCATTGACGGAGCCATTAAACAGGGTATTTACGTTCTCATCGATTTTCATAGCCATAAACTACACACCGCAGAAGCCAAAACCTTTTTCTCCGGCATGGCGCAGAAATACAAAAACAACCCGAATGTGATCTACGAAATATGGAATGAACCCGATACTTATTCGTGGACAGTTGTGAAGCAATATGCCGAAGAACTTATTTCAACCATACGTGCCATTGATGACAAAAATCTTATTCTTGTTGGTAATCCACACTGGGATCAGGATATTGATTCTGTGGCCGCTGACCCTATTCAAGGGCAGAAGAACATTATGTACACCATGCATTTTTATGCCGGAACCCACAAACAATGGTTGCGCGACCGGACCGATGCCGCTATGGCCAAAGGCATTCCGGTGTTTGTGTCCGAATGCGCCGGCATGGAAGCTACAGGCGATGGTCCGGTAGACGAAGCCGAGTGGAAAGCTTTTCTCAACTGGATGGATGCGCGTAACTTAAGTTGGATTGTATGGTCGGTTTCAGATAAAAATGAGACTTGCTCGATGCTGCTTCCGCGTGCTTCTTCCGAAGGGAACTGGGACGATGGCTTACTCAAAAGCTGGGGCCGGATCAGTCGGTCTTCTATTCGCGAAAGAAATAAATAAGTGATTGGGAACAAAGAATATCTTATTTTGTAAAACAGGATTTATACGATGCAGTACCAATTTAGAATCCCCTTTAGAAAATAATTCTGGAATGGTAAAACAGCTGAAATCCTACTCCGTACACTTAGCAGAATGTGAAACACTATAGTCTCACAAACATTATAACAGAACATTATATTTAGTCCACTCCATAGTTGCTTGAAATATTGGAAAAACACCCGAATGATACTTTTTTGACATAATTCTGATAGTTTAAGTTACTTGTGTGGTTGTTTATTCAACTATTATTTGTACTCTTGTAAACCGAAAAAAATCATGATTACTATGCAACCATCCAATGTATTTAGGGAAGTTACTCCCCTTTCTGGGGAAGACTGTTTTGTGATTATCAATCGAACCAAAACAGAATTTACTTATCCTGTTCATGTTCACCCTGAATATGAACTGAATTTTATTGAAAATGCTAAAGGGGCACAACGCGTGGTTGGCGACTCTATTGAAGATATTGATGATTTGGAACTTTGCTTGATTGGTAACGAGGATTTGGAGCATGCGTGGGTCAATCATCAATGTAACTCAAGAGAAATCCACGAAATTACCATCCAGTTTCATAAAGAATTGTTTTTAGAGAGTTTGTTGAACAAAAAACAATTTCACTCGGTGGCTGTCATGTTCGAAAATGCGAAAAAAGGAGTTGTATTTTCGCGTCCGGTTGTCGAAAAAGTAAAGGATAAGCTGGATGCATTAAATAAAAACCCGAATGGATTTTATTCTGTGTTGGAATTATTGTCCATATTGTACGACCTGTCTATCGATGAGAAACCACGGATTCTTTGCAGTAGTACTTTTAATAAGCGGGATGACTCGTGTGAGAGCCGGCGAATACAAAAAGTTATAGGTTATCTGAATACCAATTACCAACGTGAAATTCATTTGGCAGATGTGGCGGGTCATGTGAATATGTCTGAAGTCTCGTTTAGCCGTTTTATGAAAAAGCGTACCGGAAAGAATTATATCGAGTATCTCAATGATTTGCGTCTGGGCATTGCTTCGCGTCATTTGGTAGACACCAATAAGTCGGTTTCGGAGATTAGCTACGAGTGTGGATTCAATAATCTGTCGAACTTTAACCGGATATTCAAGAAACGTAAAGGGTATACGCCTAAAGAATTTCGGGAAAATTACAGCAAAATGAGGATACTGATTTAATCTGTTTTGTGTCAAAATCAAAAAGACCCGCTCAACATACATTGAGTGGGTCTTTTGGTTTATTGTGGAATGATGATTATTTGAAATCGTCCCAGTTTGTACCCAACATACTTCCTGTTTTAGCAAATTGAGTGTGCATGCCGAAACAAGCAGACAGTGTTTGAGGAGTATGAGTTGTTGCCGAAAGCTTCACGTAATCGGTCAGCATTTGTTTGTATTCAGGAGCCACACAGTTAGCAAT
>JAATGT010000190.1 GCA_015654525.1 Bacteroidales bacterium | reverse complement strand
CCCCTACGGGGAATTGATTGGGTTTGTTCTTATTTTCTATTGATATAATATTATTCCCTACGGGAAAAAAATAACTCATTATAAATAGAATGTGTTTAGTGATAAATACGACAATTATATTGTTTTACTACTTACTTTACTAACTCTACAGCCTCTTAAACCTTCATTCCTCATTCCTGACTCTGCATCTCTCATTCCTGATTCTTCCCCATACACCTTACACTGTACCTTTTACACTATACACTTTACACCAGAAACCATAAACTGTACACCTTACACCATAAAACCATCCACCAGATTTAGTTCTTTGCCTTTTGGGTGAACAGAATCATTTTAATTTTCAACTTATTTCCAATATCAATTACACTAACTACATCCTGCAAGTTGAGCGATTTGTCGGCATGAAGCAGTACAATCATCTCTTCTTTTTTCGACTTTTTGGCAAGTGCTGCCGACAGTTCGGGTTCAATGGTTTCAAAAGAGATTTCCTTTTTCTCAATATAATACTTATGATCGGCTGTAACGGTGAGGTTCAGCTGCTTTTTTACCACCACATCTTCCGATGTTTTCGATTTTGGTAATAGTACACTTATAGTTGCCGGGGTTACCAGCGTAGATACGATTAGGAAGAATAACAGCAAGAAAAACATAATGTCATTCAATGAGGCTGTGTACACCTCGGCTGTTCTTACCTTACGACGTTCGATTTTCATTCCTTTGTTTTTGACTTAGAGGTTTAGGCGTTTTGTCCGCGTTTGTAATTTCTGATCTCTTTCAGCAGATCGTTCGAAGCCTTGTCTAATCTCGACACAACTTTATCAATCCGTCCGTTGAGGATATAAAACCCGGTGTAGGCAATAACACCTACAAACAAACCGGCACCCGAACAAATCATCTTTTGGTACAAACCATCCGAGATGTTGGCGATGTTCAAATCGTTGGTAATAGATATGTTATAAAAGA
This sequence comes from Bacteroidales bacterium, assembly GCA_015654525.1. Lineage (GTDB taxonomy): Bacteria > Bacteroidota > Bacteroidia > Bacteroidales > Paludibacteraceae > Paludibacter. The sequence goes on along the minus strand of JAATGT010000190.1, from coordinate 4,454 downwards.
TCTTGATTACCCCCAAAATAGTTCCAAGGAAACCCATCATGGGAGCAATGGATGCCGAAATACCCAAATAGTTCATCGTTTTTTCCAGTTCGGTGATCTGTTGGCGTGATTCGGCCTGTAGGGCATCCTGAATTTCATTGTCTTCGCCGTAGCTGGCTTCCAACCCTGCGCTGAGCACTTTGGCATATACGGTTGGTTTTTCGTTACAGAACTTAATTGCTTTTTCTATTTTTCCTTCGGCTACAAACTCATTGACCCGGGCAGTCCACAGTGGATCCAGTTTGCCCAGTATGTTGATGGCTACCCAACGTTCGATAATAACGTAATTGGACACAATTAATAAAATAGAAAGAGGCAGTAAAACCCAGCCTCCTTTTAATAATAATTCGAAATAGTTTTGGTTGTGAACCGCTGCTACAGCGGTATTGGTGGCTGCAGAAGCAGCCGGATTGGCAATAGAATCAGTAGTTACCTGAAGTAAAATAGAAAGTAAGTTCATCATTCGTAGAATTATATGTATTTTTATAATTATTCTTTTGCTTTAGTAAACGGGGATAACCTGCATTTATTTAATATGCAGTACAAAAATAGTGCAATTATCTGTGCACGGTCTGCCTTGTTAGTAATAATTAACGGCTTATTTAGCTGCCGATACACTATCTTGGTATAGCAAAGGGGTCACGTAACCTTGGATCTTGCGCTGCATTTTCCTGATTAATCATCAGGTGCTTAAGCTTAATGATTTTATATAATACCATCACGTCTCCATAGTCGTTGTACTCGTCGGCTGTACGCTCCAATTCGATAAAAGCATATTCGCCATTATATTTCATACGTATGTCGCTAATATACTTTGATCCGGCAATAAAATACCCGTTTTCGGGTTGCTCTTTATCAAAGTTTTTTAAGCTATTATCCATATAAAAGTTGAGACCATACAAATTCATATACTTGCTCAAATCATTCATCACATAGGTTTTACCCTTAAGCTTGTATTTGGCCATAATTTTTTCGGCAAACGGGCGTGATGAATAAGCATCCTTGAATACCGGATAAGCCAGTTGTTCCAGAAAAACCTGTGTCCAAATAAACAGACCCAATGTTGCAACCAGTATAATGTCGGCTTTCTGTTTCTTTAACGTAGTCAGACAGAATATAAAAATAGCCAGTAATATCAACCATGTTTCTATATTCAGCACATTGGTTTTTTGAAATGCGACGGAGAATAAACCTACATCGTGCAATGTTTTTGCATCGTGTACCAACGGAGTAGCCACGCTCAGTAAGTCCACAAAATGAAACGTACCGACAAGCAACAGCAGTAGTCCCGATATTGTCAGCACAATGTAGCTCATAAGCCGGATAAGCTTCGGTTTTGCAGCCATTGCCCACTCGTATAATAGTGCCAGCAAGTAAGCCGCAAACGGATAGGCGGGCATAATATACACGCTTCGTTTGGACGAGGGAATGGCGTAAAAGCCCAGTATGATAACCACCGATACAATGCTGAACAGCGTCAGCTTATCCAACCCTGCCAGTCGTTGGAGTATGGAGGAGCGGAGAGCGCCGCGCTGTATCCGTTTCTTTAACGAAACGGTAAAGAGACTGAAAACCACCAGCAACGACCAGGGCATAAAACCCAACAGAATAGCAGGTATGTAATACCAGAACGGACCTTTATGTCCCAGATCGTACGATATACCCAGCTTTTTACTGTCTTCGCCCAGAAAGCGACCGAAGTTCTCGGCATATACCAGATTCAGAAAATGTTGACCCCCTTGTCTGTAAGCCAATACATACCACGATAACAGGATAGCCAGTGCCGGTAGAGCTACAATCACATTTTTCACAATAATTTTCCACAACGAATAACGCTGTAATAACAGTAAATAAACACCAAATACCAGACAAGGCAGCACAATACCTACCGGACCTTTTACCAATGCTGCTCCGGCTAAAAACACCGGGATAAGTATCGGATAACCCTTAAGTCCCTTTTCTTCCCACCTGAACATAGAGATTAATGCCCCTATCATAAAGAAAGCAAGCGTCATGTCAACCCGCGCTTCTATGCCCGACCGGTGCATTTCGAAGCTCGTGAGTAGTATTATCGAAGCCAGTGCAGCCCGAAAAGCTGACTTCCTTTTATATAATAACGCAAAAAATAGCATCACGATACCTATCAGCCCCAAAGCCGACGGCAAGCGGGCGGTAGTTTCGGTTACATGCCCTGCCGGAAGTGAGAAAGCCGCTATAAACCAATGCATAAATGGAGGTTTATAAGCAACCTCATCGGCATAGTCGGACGGCAAAACCCAATTTCCCGTGTTCAGCATGCAGGTAGCCACAGTAGCCTCGCGCGGTTCGCCTTTGGTGTAAAACTCCCCCTGCATAATCCAGGGCAAGGTAAGCAGCATGCTCACAAAAAGCACCAACAGGTAAGGGTACTTTGTATAAATAGCTTTGAAAGTGTCGGTTATTCTATCCATCGTTTTGTTGTTATTCGCCGCCAAAGATAATAGATTTCAATTAAATATCCGTCATACTATTCGTTTTAGCCGTTGTAAATGCATTCGTCCGGTTTTTATTTGGCTGCTTTTAGTCATTTTGTTATAATAGCCAAGTGAAGCGAATGTAATAGCCAAGTGAAGCGAATGTAATAGCCAAGTGAAGCGAATGCAGTAGCCAAGTGAACCGATTGCAGTAGCCAAGTGAACCGATTGCAGTAGCCAAGTGAACCAATTGCAGTAGCCAAGTGAACCGATTACAGTAGCCAAGTGAACCGATTGCAGTAGCCAAGTGGACCAATTGCAGTAGCCAAGTGAACCGATTGCAGTAGCCAAGTGAACCAATTACAGTAGCCAAGTGAACCGATTGCAGTAGCCAAGTGGACCAATTGCAGTAGCCAAGTGAACCGATTACAGTAGCCAAGTGACCATATTACAATACACAACACATCTATATGATAGTAACCTTTTTTTTGTCTGAAGGTAGTGAGGGCATAATTACCCGATAATTGTCAACCTGTATTTATGCCCATATCTGCAATGCTGTATGAATGTTGTTTAGAATAATTGTGGTTTTAATCCGGTTTTGTCATAATAAATGCTATAATTTAAAGAGTAAATAGGGTATTAAAGCTAATAAACAAAATAAAATGGAATTTTCTTTTCAAAATATTTGGAGATTAGAAAACTCTGTTTTATATTTGCAGCATTATTACGTTAAGTTGACTGTGTGAGGTTGAGTGTTTTTGAATTTTTTCTATAGAATATTCTCTATTTTATTCAATATAATGCTATGATTTATGAACGCCAAACAACAATCCAAATTAAAAATGTATTTGAACCTGCGGATATTTCTGCTGGCAAATCCGGCTATTTTAGCCAAACTCCCAAATGCTTCTGAGTTTTTAGCCGCACTCGATGCTGCCATTACTCAAATCCAAACCAACAGCGAACAACAACAGTTAACTGGAAAAGGGTTGGTAGATAACAAAAGTGAGCTGAGAGAACTCCTCATTACTCTGATGATGGACGGATCGGCCAAGATGACGGCTTACGCCAAGTACATTCGCAATACCATTTTGCAGAAAGAAGTCAAGCTCATTAAGACAGATCTGGACGCTATTGGTGGTCTTCTATTAGCCGAAACTGCTAACGTGCAATACGGTATTATTAACACCCACCTGGCTGATGTAACTTCTTACGGCTTAACTGCCGATACCCAGTTACAATATCGCTCAGCCATTGATGCTTTTGCTGCTGCCATTCCACAACCACGACAGGCGCAGATGCAGGGTCACGAAAATATTGAACTTCGCGATCAGGGCTTCGAAAAAGGCGATGAAGCTATCGGGAGTTTGGATAGCGTGGTGGAGATTGTCAAACTTACTGAACCTGTTTTTTATGCAGGATATAAAAATGCACGTAAAATAATCGATCAGGGCTCGGGTTCGTTACAGGTACAGGGTACGGTTACCGAAGCCGACACCGGAAAACCCATTGCCGGAGCAACACTTATATTCCGCCTCAGTGGTCAAACTACTGTAGTTATCGAAAAATATACCGCCGAAAAGGGTGGCTTTATGATCAAATCGCTTGACGAAGGTATCTACGAAGTTACCATTGCCAAAGTAGGCTTCCAAACACAAAAAATCAGCACGGTTGTGGATAATACCAAATTGTGTGTGATTGATGTAAAACTCGAAAGAGTCTGATTCTCCAAAAATATTTTTGTTCACTGCCCGTTTATGTAGAAACTCTCCCGGAAGCTCATAACTGAAGGGAGAGTTTTGAGTGAAATGCCGAAAGGCTGATGTGGATAGCCGACCGTAGTAACAAAAACAACGCGGGCAGGAGATTTAATGAGTGGGGCAATTGATTTGTAATCCTTCTCATATATTAATCAATTAAGCTCTTTTCTCCAGACTACAAACAGTCTCCTTTTTTAGT
>JAATGT010000261.1 GCA_015654525.1 Bacteroidales bacterium | reverse complement strand
CGCTTCCTGCGTTGAATCCGAACCAACCTACCCAAAGTAAACTTGCACCTATTACTACATACGTAATATTGTGAGCGGGTATAGCGTGTCCCTTGTAGTCCCGGCGTTTTCCAAGCATAATGGCTGTTACGATTGCAGCTACGCCTGCATTAATATGTACTACTGTGCCACCTGCAAAATCCAAGGCTCCTAATTTAAATAACCAACCATCGCCCGACCATACCCAGTGCGCTACAGGATTGTAAATAACTATTGACCATAGAATAGAGAAAATTAAAAAACCTTTGAAATTAATACGTTCGGCAAATGCTCCAATGATTAAAGCCGGAGTAATTACAGCAAACATGCATTGGAACATAATAAATACAATGTGTGGTATTGTTCCTGTTGTGCTGCCATCAGCAGCTGTCTGGGAATGTGATATAAAATATGGACTTAGATCATTAATGCCAATATTGTTCAGAAGTGCCCAGTCGAATCCTCCGATATAAGGTTTCAGTGCTTCAATAGAGTTAGAACTGAATGCATTGCTATAACCTGTAACTACCCACTCAACGCTGATAACAGCTACGAGGATAAGTACTTGCATAAATACATTAAGTACGTTTTTGCGACGGACCAGACCACCATAAAATAAAGCCAACCCGGGAATTGACATTAGCAATACAAATGCTATGGCAACGATCATCCATGCTGTGTCTCCACTATCGATTTTTGGTGTCGCAACTGTGCTTGTTTGTGCTGAAACCTTCGCACTGAATAAAGCCAATAAAGTTGTAAGGGTAATTATATATTTTTTCATTTTTCCTTATTTTAAGTAAGTTATAATATTTAATGATATATTCTCTGAAAGTAAAATACAGATAAATAGTCTTGTAACTATTTATTTGTAACTACTTAAACGTGTTGATTCTTTTTGTTTTATCTTCCTTCTTATTTGTTGTAAAGTGCATCGGGTCCTGACTCTTTTGTCCTGATTCGGAAGGTTTCTTGAATATCATAAACAAATAATTTGCCGTCGCCGGTTTCACCTGTCCATGCGGAATTTAGAACTGCATTTACTGTTTTTTCTAAATTAATATCTCTTACTACTATTGAAATCATGCGACGTTGAATGAAGCCTGATTTAAAAACCTGGCCACGAATAACCTGTTCTTCTGTTGATTTTCCCAATCCTGTTATGTCCCAATAGGAAAACCATTCGATGCCGGCATCATAAAGTGCCTGTTTTACATCTTCAAATTTGGATTTGCGTATAATTGCTTCTATTTTTTTCATTTTCTTTCTTTTTTTGTTGATTTAGACTGAACGAACTATATACCTTCTTAATTCACTTGTCGCTAAATGCTTACTTGAATTTATAAATAAATGCGAAGCTCTGTATGATAGCTAGCCTGTTATGACTTATGTATCAATAAGAATAGTATATACTTCGGACCTGTTTTTCGTTTTTGTAATATATCGGAATGAATATCAAATCGGCTTATTTATTTTGCTGACGAGACTTCGTCAGTAGAAATATATAATTCTATTGATAAAGATTCTTTATAGAAAATGTATGTTGAGTGTATTACAATTAAGCACGTAGTTTGTTATTTCGAACGTACGTTAATTGAATAAGAAAGGGTGTTATTCCTTTTGTTGGAAAAAGGAAAAGAGTTAAATCAGTAGTTTGTGCAAATGGTATAAGTGGTATCCATTTATTTGGTTGAAAGCCGACTTCAATAAAAGCAGAGTGTAGCCGGTGATGTATTTTTGGTGTTCAAGTCTGCTCGAATGCTTGATTCGTGAAGCTTTTGAAGTCGATGGTAGAGTTCTGAATGATAAATATTGAAACGAATTTTGGTGTCGGATTTGTCCACTTCTTACTCCGATTCCTAAAAGCTGATTGTTGGCATTTATGCTGGTTTTGTGGTGATTGTGTAGCAAATTTAACTGTGCGGTAATGGCCTTGTGCTTAGGTGCCGGATTTTCACTTTTGGGCATTGATGCAGTGGCTACTCCTACAATAAGAGCAACAACTAATAACCCAAAAATGATAAAATGTTTCATACGGCAAATTTATAAACTCCGAAATTATCAGAAAGAAAAAATTTTGAGTGATTACAAAACAAAAGTACAAAATTATTTTCAATTATAAAGATGAAATGATATATGATGTCAAATAATCATGTCTAAAAGATATTAAAAGTGATGTTTGTATTGCATGTGTTTAGTCATCGAGGTTTGTTTGTCTGCAAAGTACTTTGACTTTGTTGGATTAGCCTGAATAATCTCAAAGTCTATCCTCGTTTATCTTTACTTCTTACTGCTTACCTCTTGCCGCTAAAAAATAAAACAGGCCATTTCTCACGAAATAGCCTGCCTGAAACAATAAAACTAAAAAACACACGATTAGTTGTAAGCAGTTTCACCGTGTTTGGGAAAAATTCCTTGTTTCTACTGCTTAAAGCAAGGAACTTATTTCTTGTGAGTAAGCTTAATTACTCTTTCATATATAACGATTCGTCTCCGCTTTCTTTCGTTCTGATGCGGTAAGATTCATCAATTGGAGATACAAAGATTTTTCCATCACCAATTTCACCCGTATAAGCTTTTTCTAGAAGACAGTCTATGGTCTTCTGTAAATTAACGTCACGAACAACAATAGATAACGTTAGTCGGGAAATAAATTCAGTATCGGATGACCCACGTAAAACTTCTTTTCTTTTTCTTTCGTTGCCTACTCCAAAAGTTTCGGAATAAGTGAAAAAATCAATGTCAATTGTATGTAATGCTGCTTTGACTTCTTCGAATTTTGAGCGTCTGATAATTGCTTCTATTTTTTTCATAATAAATACAAATTAGATATTTAATAACTTTTTGATAATAACTTCTTACAAAACTATTTTATTTGATTGAGAAATATTACAGCTTTATACATGTTTAACTTATAAATAGGCTATAAAGCTTGCAATATTTCTTTCTTGTATCAAATTTTATATCTATTAGTCGTTGTAAGCTTCAGCGCCGTGTTCGAAAAGATCAAGTCCACCAGGTCCCGTTTCACCTTCTGGTTCAACACGCAATTTGAATGGATATGGTAATTTACTTACTGCGTACATTACAATGAACGAAGCAATTAAGGTCGCTACTGTTATTGTAACACTTCCGATTGCTTGAGCGGTAAGAACATCCCATCCGCCACCGTAGAATAGTCCCTTGACTGGAGCTGAGTTGTCGGCACCTGTAGCACCTGTAGCTCCGTATTGGCCACTTGCAAATAAACCAAGTGATAAAGTTCCCCAAATACCATTCAGGCCATGAACTGGAACGGCTCCAACGGGATCGTCAATTCTAAGATATTCTAATAAATAAACTCCACAAAATACGATGACGCCCGCAACAAGGCCGATGATAACCGAACCAAATGGAGATACCCAATAACAAGGGCATGTGATAGCTACCAGACCGGCTAGCATACCGTTTAATGCAAAACCTGTATCAAATTTTCCTTTGAAAGGTCCTATCCAGAGGGCACATAGTAAAGCGGCTAATGAACCGGTACAAGCTGCAAGAGTAGTGTTAGCTGCTACACGTCCGATTCCTTCATAATCCATGGCTGAAAGTGTGCTACCTGGGTTAAAACCATACCAACCGAACCATAATAAGAAAGCACCGATCGTAGCTAGAGGCAAACTGTGAGCTGCAGGCAATCCTCCTTTTTCTTTGTTGTCACGTAAAAAAATACGTCCGATACGTGGTCCCAGAACGATTGCTCCGGCCAATGAAACCATACCACCGATTGTGTGTACAACAGTTGAACCGGCAAAGTCGCGGAAGGGTTGGCCCAGTGATGGCAAGAAGTGTCCTGGAGTTCCCATCAATGCTAAGAATCCATCAGGACCCCATGCCCAGTGACCGATGATAGGGTAGATGAAAGCTGTAACGAAAATGCTGTAAATAATATCGCCACGGAAGCTTGTACGGCCAATCATAGCTCCTGAAGTGATAGTAGAAGCGGTGTCAGCAAAAGCAAATTGGAAAATCCAGTGTGCTAATAAGGCAACGCCGGTAGTACCGTAAGTAGCGGTAGCACCTTGTAGGAAAAAATATTGAGTTCCAATAAAGGCATTACCTGCTCCAAACATAAATGCATAACCGATGGCCCAAAACGAAACTCCACAAATGGCTGTATCAAGTGTACATTCTACCAGGATGTTTACCGTTTCGCGTTTTCTTGCAAAACCGGCCTCGAGCATTACGAAACCTGCTTGCATACCAAATACCAAAGCGGCGGCAACGAGTGTCCAAACTGTATTCAGCGAATTAATTACGGCTGTTTCGTGTGCCGTGTAAACTTCGGCAGCTTGAGCTGAGGTGCCTGAAATTAAACTTGGAAGAAGTATCATGGCTGCAATAACCGCGGCCAGCCCCAACATTTTACCTACAAAGAGTGTGGCAAAAAGCTTCCAATCTTTTGGCTTAGAAATATTTTCTACGAATCTGGAAAAATAGTCTGCTCGACTTGTGTTTCTTAAGTTTTTACTCATAATATAAATATTTTAATTAATATATTGAATCCTTGATCTTATAATTAAAAGTCTGCTCACGTTTAATCTTAAGGAAGTGCTAATTATTATTGATGCGTTTATTGTGGAGCTGTATTTCGCTAAAGACTAAAAGCTCATGAAGCGATGTGTAATATTTAATGATATGTTCTCCAAAACAAAATGCTTATAAACGGTCTTGTAACTTGTAACTATTTACTCGTAACTATTTAAAGTGTAATGCCAGCTACAAAGAATGTAGTTTTTGAGTAGGGGTTTGCACCTACAATTCCATATAGCGGAAGACTGAATTTGTCCGTAATGGCAATGGTTTTACTTACTTTTAAGCCCAGATTGGTAATGCCGAAACCTGTTGTGCCGTACGTATTACTGTTGGCTAATGATCCACCGATGAATACTTTGGCTACCGGAGCTATTTGATAACCCAATTCTACATAGGTTGAAAATGCATTGTCTCCGTTGTTCAGTTTGTCAGCTCCGGCAAACATGGTGTTTACCGATGCACTGAATGCCGATCCGGTGTAAGCCAGTGTTCCTTCAAATACGTGACCGGTTCCGTTTTTATATTTAAAATAATTTGGTTGACTGGCAAAGTTGTAATAATAATCGGTCACCGTAATGGCAAATGCACTTGATATAGCATAAGTAGCATTTAAGTCTACTTCTTTAAGACCACTGCTAAAGCTGCTCGAAGCCCATGAACCTAACGTGAGTTTACCTGTTGTGAATGATGCATAAGGTTGAATGTTGGGTGCCCCTCCTGTTTTTCCTGTAACGTCTTCTTGAGGAATACCACGCCATACATATGAACTTACAATGTCAGCACCTGTTGCAAATTGAGCCTTAACACTCACTGTAGATAACAATGCAATCGCGCAGATTGCTAAAACTTTAGTTTTTGTCATACCTGAAAATTTTAAAAGTTTATTACTATAAAAACTGCTCTTTTGTATTATGTCAACTGATATTGGAAATACTTAGATAAAATGCAATAAATACATCAAAAGAAATATCATATTGTTTTTAATACGATGCAAAAATAATCAAAATGTCATTGCGCGCAATGCGCTGTCTGAAAAATAATGGAAAATAAAAGAGTCATGTTCCAAAATGATCATATATTGATAATTATTATTTCATATTGATATTATAATTTGAATATATGTTGTGAAATGATATTTGTATTGATGAATGCCTGCCTAATTGTTCTTCTTGGTTCGGCGAAATAAGTTACATTTTAGGTGCTATTTTATGATTTTAAGCCGAAGAATCTCTTAAAAACTTCATTTTGGAGCGTAAAAAGCGACATTAATGTATTTTTTAACAATTTTCCCTTTGAAAACAATTGAATTTGAAAAGCTCAATTCTCAACTCTGTAGGAACATCCTTTCCTGTTTTGTTTGTTCGTTGTTTTTATTTCAAACATACTGCTGTTTGTGGCTTTTCTATTTGTAAGTAATAAACGGCATTGATTTTTAATTTGACTAGTCAAATTGAAAATCAAACAATTACAAAAACAGAGGGGTACTAAGTAGTAATACAGTTTTGTAACTCGTAACTGTTTACTTGTAAAAACCTTACTTGTATAATGCCTGTTGAATAAGGGTTAAATCTATTTAAATCTTCGTCTCGTTTTATTTTCGGTAAAAAATAATTATTTATAATTGCAACGTTAAGTAATCAAAATGTCTTAGTGTCGTATTTTTCACTAATTCTTACTTTTATATAATTTACAACATTGATTTTCGCTTGGTAACCTTGCTTTCTAATCTAATAAATTTAATCAGTTATGTCTTCTGTAAATGAAACCGGTCACAACAGAAATGTAGTCCACTTCGAGATTCTGGTCTCCTTTGTTGCATCTCTCGGGCCTTCTTACAATCCCTCACGTGCTGCTATTGCCTTGCCGGCACTCCAGGCCCTACTTTTGCAGGCCAGAGAAACTATCAAAAACATCGACATAATTCTTGCTTCTTATTCCATTGCTGTCGATAGTCGCGAACAAACCTTCGCACCTCTGCGAACTTTGTCTACACGGGTACTAAACTCCCTCAGATCCACCGAAAGCTCTTTTTATATGGACAACTCGGCCAGATCGCTTGTTCGAAAAATTCAGGGTAGGAGGGTGAAGCCACGGCTTACCGATGCCGAGAAAAAAGTATTAGCCGAGCAGGGTGTAACGGTAGTCGAAAAATCATCTGCCCAAACCGGGTATGATTATCAAGTCGAGAACTTCAGCAAACTTATCGGTCTTTTGGCCAACATACCGGAGTATGCGCCCAACGAACCCGACTTGCAGCTAAACGCGCTCAGTGCTTATCAAGCCAACCTTGAAATTAAAAACAAAGAAGTTATCGTTGCCAAAGTTGATCTGGATAATGCACGTGCTGCCCGCAATCACGTACTTTACACGCATATCACCGGTCTGGTCGATATTGCTTACGATGTAAAGGTTTATATCAAATCCGTGTTCGGAGCCAGAAATTCGCATTACAAACAAATCTCTTCCCTTGTATTTAAAGTCGTAAAATAATTCTTTCTCTGCACTAAGTTGCTTTAACGTAAAGCTGATTTGTTTAAAGCGCTTTGATAGTAATGCCGAATAATTTAGAGAATAGAATTTCTAAGCACTTATTTTTATCTGTACAACTGCTATATCTTTATAACCGTTAGCTGCAATTGTCGTATCGGCACTCATAACGCTGCTTTTTGCAAAATCATTTATGTTTATTCTTTCTGCTGTTTAGAAATAATCTTATGAATTAACGGATATACAACCTGCTTTAACGTATATTTATTATACTTATTAGAATCTCAAAACTGAAAGTAAGATAAACTATACATCTTTAGTGATTATTTACACTGACTTTTTGAATATAGATACTACAGTTATGTATATAGCTACTTATTTTATAAATATAGAGACTTCTGATATGAAAATAGAACCATCTGAAGTGGATATATAGTAATCTTTTATGGAAATTCAAGATGCTGATACCTTGTTGCTCCACACAATCAAACAATAGGCGCTCACAACATCTCTTAGACCTCAGTAATCTTTATTCTTTTGTCTTTACTCTTTCATCTTTGTTCTTTTGTCTTTTTCGTAAGCATTCGTAACTTCTTTGTTGGTGCCAATAACTACTGTATTGCTATGCACAGGTATTTTTTACCGGCACCATAAAAAAATGAGACCCGGAACATGTCCCGGGTCTCATTAATCATTTGCATTTAATAGATGATAATTAATAATTTATCATTAACAACTTATCGTTAATCATTTATCATTATTTATCCAGTCTCTCCATCGCCTCAATCGTAGCTTCGCGACTACCAAAGGCCGAAAAGCGAACATAACCTTCGCCGCTAGCGCCAAATCCGGCACCGGGAGTTGTTACGATATTTTTTTCTTTCAGTAAATAGTCGAAATATTCCCAACTACCCATTCCTTCCAGCGCTTTTGCCCATACATAAGGGGCATTTACACCACCAAAAACAGTATAACCTGCCTTTTGAAGTCCTTCGCGAATGATTTTGGCGTTCTCGGTGTAAAAGTCAATCAGTGCTTTTACCTGTTTTTTACCCTCTGTACTGAAAGTTGCTTCGGCGGCACGTTGTACGGCGTATGAAGTTCCGTTAAACTTGGTACACTGACGGCGATTCCAAAGTTTATTCAAAGCCACCGGTTCGCCACTTTGGGTGTATCCCATCAGTTGTTTTGGTACAACAGTGTATCCGCAACGTGTTCCGGTAAAGCCGGCCGTTTTAGAAAAACTACGGAATTCGATAGCCACATCTTTGGCTCCTTCTATTTCGTAAATACTGTGAGGTACATTGTCTTCTGTAATAAATGCTTCGTAAGCTGCATCGAATAATATAATTACATTGTTGTTTTTGGCGTATTCTACCCAAACGGTCAGTTGGTCTTTGGTAAGCGTTGTTCCGGTCGGATTGTTTGGATAACATAGATAAACTAGGTCAACTTTCTCCGTAGGTAATGCCGGTACAAAGTTATTTTCTGCATTACAAGCCAGGTAAACCAGGTTGGTCCACTCGCCACTTGCAGTCGGTTCGCCTGCACGACCGGCCATGGCGTTGGTATCTACATATACCGGATAACATGGATCGGTAATTGCTACTCTGTTGTTTGTGTCGAATATATCACCAATGTTTCCGGTGTCACTTTTGGCACCGTCGCTAACGAAAATTTCATCAGCTTCAATGTTGATTCCCTTTGACGTAAAATCATTTTCAACAATTGCATTACGTAGAAAATCATAACCTTGTTCCGGTCCGTATCCTCTGAAAGTAGCAGCGTTGCGTTGTTCGTCAGCGGCTTTTATCATCGCATCCACAGCAGCGTCGGGTAGGGGAAGGCTTACATCGCCAATGCCCATGCGTATAACTGGTGCCGCAGGGTTTTCTTCTTTGTGCTGTGCTACTCGTTTTGCTATCTCAGAAAAAAGATAGGTAGCCGGAATTTTTATGAAATTCTCATTAATCTGTGCCATATGGTTTTGTTTAATGTCCCCTAGCTCCCCACAAGGGTGACTAGAAGACAGTTTTATTTGATATTAATAATTCTTATTCGACTCTGTAGTTGAGATATATAAGTCCCCTCTGGGGAATTTAGCGGGCTACCTCACCCTCAAAAACAGTTGTTGCGCTGCCAGTCAGATATACGTGATTGTCCGATTCTTTCCATTCAATGGTCAGTTCGCCGCCCTGTAGTT
>JAATGT010000166.1 GCA_015654525.1 Bacteroidales bacterium | reverse complement strand
GGTCATTTTAGGAGACGAAACTAGCTTGCTCCCCTTTAGGGGTTGGGGGTCTAGAGATAGATGGTTGAATATCAACGCAAAGGTGCAGCGCACCGAACTGTTTGTAGCAACCGTGATAAAAAGTATAAATAAGGTGCAGAGCACCGACCTATTTTTGGGGATAAGAGCGAACCGTCCTTAATTCTTGGCAAGCCAAGCGGCAAAGCCGAGCGATCTCCCTTCGGTCATTGACCGTTGGTTCCCCTGAAGGGGACTTGAAGAGTGGGATACCGGGATGATATGGTTAGGGGTCATTTGTAGCCTCTTTAAAGGTTATGAGTCGAAAGTTGAAAAATAGTCCGTAGGACTTATATATCCATAGAACAAAGAGCTATATGTGTTTATTGTCCGTAGGACATTAATAAGTTTTTTATTGTATATCTCCTACGGAGAAAACAGATGAACTATTGATTTATTCTATGGATATATAACTCCTAACGGAGTATTGTCTTTGATAATTTTATGTAGTTTATTCCGAATCCGGGTTAGTAACGCTACTAATAAACTGTTAGTTAGTAGGAAAAAGCCACCCCTAATTCTTGGCAAGCCAAGCGGCAAAGCCGAGCGATCTCCCTTCGGTCATTGACCGTTGGTTCCCCTAAAGGGGACTTGAAGAGTGGAGCGACGAAACGATATGGATTGATACATACTGTCTTTAGAAGACGAAACTAACTTAAAAGTCCCTTTAGGGATTTGGGGTCATTTCTAGGGGTTGGGGGTCATAACACTGATTTTGATTGTTTGTGTAAATTAATAGATATATAGGTATATGAAAAAAATGATTTTTATTGTTTGGGCTGTATGTAATACATTTTTTGCTGTTGCCCAGAATGATAGTCTGTCGAGTAATGCTGTAAAAGAAGTTGCAAAATTAGATGTGTTGACACAGCTCACAGAAGGACAACATGCTGAAATCTTGAAAATTCTACAGAATTATTACAGGCATAAGGAAGATTTGGTTGAAGCGAAAGAAAAGATAGTGAAAGCAAAAGAGGATTTACGTAATCTACTCGATTTAGTTCAGAGTGAAGAGTCAAGCTTTGACGACCGGTTGAAATACATATTAACACAACATCAATATGAAAATTGCACTTCTTACTTTAGGGCTCAGAAGGCTAAAATAAATAAAGCCAATGGCGTCCACAAAGCAAGGTTAAAGATATCGCCAAAGGCAACGACAGCCCAGGGCACTCCGGGAGCAAAGTTGAAGATATTGCCAAAGATTACGAAAACTCATGGTTCTTGATTAAACTCATGAACAATGGGAGAAATGGGAAATAGGAAATGGGAAATAGGAAATGATAACTGCTTACTGATTGCTGCTCACTGTTTACTGTTTACCGCTTACCGCTTACCGCTTACCGCTTACCGCTTACTGTGTCACTGAAAACTGAAAAAATATGAAACGAAACTTATTACTTTATACCTTGTTGATAGCCCTGCTTTTTTCGTCGAAAGTAAGTGGTGAGTCGGTTGGCGAATACAATGCCGGCAACAATTGGGTGCATCCCAGCACGCTGAAACTAACGGGGATGAACTTTGTCAATACCGCAGCGGGGACATTGATGAATAACGGTACCATCTGGTATACCGGTAATTTTCAGAATGATGGAACGGTAGATTATGACCGCACGTTGCTCTATCCCGGTCTGAGTCGCTTTCAGGGCACTTCGGCGCAGACTATTTCGGGTACGGGTACCTCCTCGTTTTACAATCTGTTGTTCTCGGGGGTATCCTTTAGCCTTCAGCAAACCATAAAGATTGCCAATCAGATTGATTTCGACAAAGGAATAGTTACTTCGCAGCAAACTACGCCGGAAACGCTGATGAACAGTGTACAGATGCTTGCTGGTTCGTCGTGGCTCAATGCTTCGGATGCCTGCTATGTGGACGGATTTGTTCAGAAAACGGGTAACACGGCTTTTACCTTTCCCGTAGGCAACGGGGGCTATTACCGTCCGGCTGCCATTTCGGCTACTGCCACTGCCACCGATGTATTTAGTGCGCGCTATCTGTATGCCGACCCTTCGTCGGCCGGTTATGCGAGCACGCTAAAAGCGGATGGTGTGGGCACGGTAAGCAATAAAGAGTATTGGATCATTCAACGAACAGCCGGAAGCGCTGCACCGCAAATAACCCTTACGTGGAATACCGCTAAGACGAGCGCTTCGGTGCCTACCGACCTGACTAAAGTGCAGGTGGTACGCTGGACCGGCACCCAATGGGTCAGCGAAGGAAATATATCCACTACGGGCGATGCCACCGAAGGGTCTGTTACAGCCAATGTAACGGGCTATGGGGTGTTTACACTGGCATCGGTAACCGGTGCTGTCACAGCTGTAACCGATACGTATTCTATGGTGCAGAATTCAACGCTGGCGGGGAATGTATCTTTGAATGACCTAGTGAGTGCGGGAGTGAATACCTGGTCGGTGACTGTGAATCCACAACACGGCAGCCTGACGATGCAAACCAATGGTACTTTTACCTATACGCCTGATGCGGATTATAGTGGTACGGATAGTTTCACTTATACGCTGACCGATGCATCCGGAAGCAGTTCTTCCACTACAGCCACCATCACGATCCAACCCATATCGGGTTACCTGCTCGTAAACAAACATTCGAGCGAACCGGTGTTGCAGGGCGATGGAACATTTATCTGGAAGTATTTTATTACCATGACGAATGTGCAAACCACCCCCATTGACTCTGTTCATGTAACGGATGATCTGAGCAAGGTGTTTGCCAGTCCGATTACCTTTGCCGTTACAGGCATTACAGCTACCGGAAACCTGAATGCCAACGCATTGTATGATGGTGTCAACCACACAAATCTGTTGCTGGATGTAAGCTCGCTGGCAGCTAATACAAAAGATTCTGTTACCATTGAGTTAAAAGTCGATCCGCATGAATATGTAGGGCCGGTGTACAATCAGGCTGAGTTTGATGGCACCTTGGGTGTATTGGGTGTGGTGAGCAACGTACTGAGTGATGACCCTGCTAATACGGGCAGCACGGCGGCTCGCCGTCCTACGGTTACCAACATACCGGTGATTGATGTTAAGATTCCTAATGCATTCTCGCCGAATAATGATGGCTTTAATGATACCTTCGTAATCAATACCTCAAGCGACCTATTGGTGAGCTTCGAAGTGTTCAACCGTTGGGGTGCCCGGGTATACAAAAATAGCAGCTATCAAAACGAATGGGACGGAAAAGGCACGGGAACCTTGCTTGGAAGCGACTTGGCTGAAGGCACGTACTATTATATAGTAGAAACCACACACAAGACAACGCATGAGGTGAAGAAATATTCAGGATTTATCACGCTTAAGCGGTAGGTACCAAGAGTTCGATATAAGAAAACTGAATAAAGTCTTTCGTATTCTTATATCGAACTCAATATTAATTAACGTGAATTCGATATAAAAATTTATATAACTAATTGAAATACATGTATCATCATTCCCGTAGGGAATTTATATCCATAGAATATGTCATTTCAGTGATTAAATTCCCCGTTAGGGGATAAATATATCAATTCCCTACGGGAAATTAATCTAAATAGGATGTGTTTTCTATTGATATTTAAGTCATAACGGACTAATATTTATATCGAACTCAATATTAATTAATAATGTGAATCAGGAGTTGCACACATATACATTCGATTTATAATGAGTTATTTCCCGTAGGGAATACATATCAATAGAAAATGAAAACAGGTACAACCAATTCCCCGTAGGGGATTGACAAGGTAAAATGTGAATGTCCGACGGACAATAAACAGGCACATCTGTTTATTCTATGGATATATAAGTCCTACGGACTATTTTTTTCAACTACTGATTCGCATTATTATCAGTAGAAAACTTAAATGCTGAACTAATCAATACTTAATGCACAATAACAATGACAACTTTAATTCATAAAATGATTTTCGGGAGAAGCCGCAGCTTTAAGCCATCGCTTTTATCGTTGGTAACCGTTTGTTTGCTCTGCACCTGTGGTCTGCTCAAAGCTCAGCAAGAACCCATGTATTCGCAATATATGTTTAATATGCTACATGTTAATCCAGCTTATGCCGGAAGCCGTGCAGTCGATAATATCACCCTGCTGTACCGCAACCAGTGGGTGGGTCTGCCAGGAGCTCCCAAAACGGGCACTATCTCGTGGGACCGACGTGGCGATGACAGCAATGTGGGGTATGGGCTGGAAGTATATAGTGACAAGTTGGGTGTAGAAACAACAACCGGATTTCAGGCCTTCTACTCATACCACATTCCTTTTGAAAATTCCTATTTGTCCATGGGGCTTAGCGGAGGATTACTCAACTATCGGGCAGCCTATAGCGAAGCGCAAACAAATACGGGAGGCGATCCCGTGTTTCAGGCCGATGTGAATGGTTGGTTACCAACAGCAGGTTTCGGCCTGGTGTATGTTGCCCCTGCATGGTATGTCGGTCTTTCAGTTCCGGCCTTGTTGAACACCAAAGTTACTTCTGCTGGTTCCGTGACTACGAGTGGTTTTGGTGCCAGTAACCATTATTTTCTGACAGGTGGATATGATTTTGTTTTAGATGAGAATATGAAATTGAAACCTTCGGTGATGATCAAGGCAGTTAAAGGATCACCCGTACAGTATGACCTGAATACGAATTGGTGGTTTAAGGATATGTTAGGGTTAGGTATCAGTTACCGGCAT
The DNA here is from genome assembly GCA_015654525.1 of Bacteroidales bacterium. Lineage (GTDB taxonomy): Bacteria > Bacteroidota > Bacteroidia > Bacteroidales > Paludibacteraceae > Paludibacter. Next base: position 5,358 of record JAATGT010000166.1, on the reverse strand, counting down.
GCCGATGCGGTGGTGGGCATGTTGGAAATTCAGATTAGCCCTAAACTGCGGTTGGGTTATTCCTATGATTATACTATTTCCGATTTCCGCGCTTATAGCAAGGGAACACACGAAGTGATGCTTCGTTGGGAAATTCCGAACTCGGAGTATTCTCACAAGGGGCTGGTAACAAAGGATACGGGTAAATAATAAAATGTGTTTTTTAGAGGTTGATGGAAGAATGACCTCACCCTGGCCCTCTCCTTGGTGAGAGGGAACCAGAGTGGGAAGCGAAATAGGGTCTCGCGAACCAACGGGAGTAATTCCAAATCGCGGGTAGGTTGATGTGTGAACGCAAAAGTACAGTGTACCGAACTATTAAAATAAGATATTTGGTATAGGCGCTTAGACCGCTTTTATTTGTGATAATAAAAATTCAAAGAACAACTCCGAAGGAGTTAAATGTGAATAACCCCCAGTAAGCTTGCTTAACTGGGGGATGCGAATAATCCAGCATCTACAACACTGAAGCGGGTTGAACATCAATGTTAGAATAACATTCAACCCGCTTCGGGGTTATGTATCTGAGGGTGTTATTAACCCCCAGTTGTGCTTCGCTTACCGGGGGTTATTGGCTTACGCCGATTTTCAATTCACATGAAACCCTTACCGGGTTTTGGATTCACATGACAAAATGTGTTTTATGCATATATTTGAGTAAAACAAACAAATTAATATGTTTATGAGCAATAATATATATAGGGCGGTCTAAGCACCTATACCAATAAGAGATTATCTGCATGAATAAAAACGGAACGAATCATATTACAATAATATACGAAGATTAAATGAAAAAGACTACTGTGAGAGCTATTGGAGTAACTATACTGATGTTTGTCAGTGCTTTTGGATATACTGTTTATAGCCAATCTTCTGAAGTAGCTGGTGCATTGAGTGCATCCGGTGTAATTAAGAAAGGCGATGATGCTTATAAAGCAGCAAATCTGACTTTGGCAGAGGCTTATTATAAGCAATATTTAACTGTTACGCCGGAATCGGAGGTGCCTGCTATTGTTTGGTTAAAGCAGGCAGATTGTTACTGGCAGTTGCGGGAATTTAATAAGTGTTTAACAATGTATGAAACCATGTTCAAATACAATCATCCAAAATTAGGAAACAAAGACAATATCCGGTTGTCTGAACTGTATGCGCGGACAAAAAACTATGCCAATGCTTACAAGTGGCTAAAAGGAATACCCGGCTATGAAGTCAAAGCGGAGGGATATAATGACAGTAAAAAACGGCTGGAGATGGAGCGTGATTCTGATTGCTGGGAAGTAAAAGTCTTAAACATTAACCCGGAGTACCGGATGTTTGCTCCTACATTGGTTGACAGTGTCCTCCTTTTTAGTAGCAACCGCCCCTCTATACCAAAAAATCAATCTGCCGACTTTAATAGCGCTGCTGTTAGTCAGCTATGGCAGGTTAGCCTCACGGCTGTGCCCAAAGAGCCGGAGGTGACTAAGCAGCCTCAGCGCGACCCTATGCAGTTTGTAAAGAATGAGGTCGTAAAGAAACGGCTGGCTGGAGTATATGAAATAGCGGATGTGGCTGTTCAGCGCAGAGACCGGTATGCTTATAAAATCAGGCAGTCGCTTGTGTTGGATGAAAAGTTCGAAGGTAAGCCCGTGGCAGGATTTGAGAATTCCCGTTATCAGGCTCTTTCTGTTTCAATGGACAGTACCCGGAACATTTATTTCTCCACCACTGATAAGAATAATAATTTACGCTTGAAAGAGGGAAAATATACCGGAGCCGAAGTGAAGGATATTAAGGAGATAAACCTGGGTAAGTGGGGTGGCATTTATGCTTCTATGCATCCTGCCGTGAATAAAAACGGAACTGTACTTGTTTTCAGTAGCGACCAAAAAGGTGGTCGTGGTGGATATGATCTTTATGCCAGCACCCGAAAGGACAAAACACAGGAATGGAGTAAACCTCAAAATCTATCGTCATTCAATACGGCCGGCAACGAGGTATTTCCAACGATTACGCCTGATGACTACCTTTATTTTAGTAGCGATGGTATGGCCGGATTGGGCGGATTAGACATTTACAGAATTAAGCTGACTGATGCGCTGGATAATAAAGAAGCCGTAGAACATTTAGGCATTCCAATTAATAGTCCGGGTGATGATTATGGCTGGGCACAGTATAAAGATAACCAATCGGGCTATTTCACTTCGGATCGTGCAAATTCGAATGACAATATCTACAATTTTCATTATACGCCCAAAGTAACGCTTTCGGGCACGGTGAAAAACAGGCTTACAGGTGACCCGATTGCTGATGCCAGCGTTTTTGTATATGATAAGCAAAAAGGGCAGGTGTATGTACACAAAACGGATGAACATGGAAATTATTCGGTGCGGGTAAGCAAAGGGGGTGATGCGTATGTAAAGGCCGTTATTAACCCTTACGATACCGTTTTTCAGCATAGGGCTTTTAATGAATCAAGTGCCGGTATTCCGATTCATAACAGCACAAATAATATGCCTCATAATGAGTTTTCGTTAACTAAACTGAGCCTCGGCACAGCGTGGCAGCTGGATACTATTTACTATGGTTTTGATAAATGGGATATTCAGCCTGTTGCCTATCAGATACTTGACAGTGTGGTTACTCTATTAAAAGCCTACCCGATGATGCGGGTTGAGATTGGTTCGTACGCCGACAAACGGGGAACGGTGGAGTATAACCTGTGGCTTTCGCAGCAACGCGCTAATGCTATCGTAAACTACATTGTGCGCAAAGGTGTGAGTGTTGTGCGCATCAAGGCCCGGGGTTATGGCAAGAGTCGTTTGATTGAAGCTGATTCCAGCAATGTTGCCACCAGTGAGAAAACTGATCAGATCAATCGCCGTTCGGAAATAAAAGTTTCCGGATTTGAGCAGACTCCCGGTAAATCTATCAAGACAACTATAGACGATACAAAATACAAGCAGGGCGATGTGATTGATCCAAAATCTTTGCCCGACAATTTCTTTGCTCCTGAATTTCCTTTTCCGGCCAATAATAAAAAAACGGACGGTCGTGTATCTTCCCTCCCCGTAACAAGGGAGAGGGAGGAACGTTCCTCCTCCGGCAATCTATCGGCTACTTATACTTTGCAAAAAAAAAAAGAACATCCTCTATTCCCAAGAGTCTCTAAAGAACCTTTTATTCGGAGTATGAATAACGAATATGTGATACAGGCGGCAGCTTCCGGCACGCGGGTTCAGGCAAATATATTAATGCAGAAAATAAGTAAGATATTACCGGCTACGGTTCGCTGTTTTGTATTGGAGGACGCTCCTTATTTTAAAGTGCAGGTTGGTCCGTTTAAACATTATCAGGCAGCCGTTGATCTGTTGGTAGCTATAAGTAGCACAATGAAGTGATGTTCTAAACGAGTTGGAAATTCTTTATGTTTCCAGACCTCCAACTCCCAAATGGGGCTAGGAGTGCGTCGAATAATCATTGAATATACAAATAAGTCTCAAAAACGACGCCTTAAAGCCCCTATGTCGGCTGACGGATTGGGGATCATAACTAAACATGTCATTATATTATTGAGTACTTATCTCGATTGAATTTTTAGAGATTATTGATATTGATATAAAAAATAGTTGTTTGGCTAGAATCAATCAGACTGTAGGTTTCACGCCTGAAATATGTTGATTTGATGGCCGACGTAAAAGTTTTAATGATGAAGGCAGGAGGTTTGATGATTAAAGCAGTCGGTTTGATGACCGAAGCAACCGGTTTGATGACCGAAGCAACCGGTTTAGTGACCAATGCAATTGATTTGATGACCGAAGTAGTCGGTTTGATGATTGGAGCAGCTGGTTTGCCTGAAGTAGATGGCTTGCTCACTGAAATAGCCGGTTTAGTGACTAAGGTAGATGGCTTGGTGACTAAAGCCGCCGCTTTGATGATCGAAGTAGACAGATCTATAAACGATGTAGACAGTTTGATGAATGGAGCAGCTGGTCAGCTGAAGGATATAAATTTTATAATGATCAATCTGATAACTTACAGACGCCAGACATTTTATATAAAATGTTGCCTGAAGATAATAGACAATATGGCTTTAGGGAATAATATAAAAAGAGATCAGTATGAGTAAAGAGACCTAAGTAAGCGGAAGAATATAATGTCGTATTTAAAAAAAAGAATGGAACGCTGATTTTACGGATTGAGCGGATAAAAACGGATGATAATTAAACGGATCTAAAACAAATTTTAGTCATGCAAGCATGACAGATAAGTAGTTTCCAATATTTAATGATATATTTCTATCACATAGCACACATAAAAATAATGGGGAAAAAGACTTAGGTCACATAGTAAAAGTATCTGACGATACTTTTGCCTAGTTTTAAATTATCCCGGTATTCGGGATAATACTATGTGTTCTTAGTCTTATATATTCAATTCAAAACTAGTGTGGACTATGTGGTAAGAAACTTAAGAATCTGAACTATTGAAAATTATCCCGACTTATCGGGCTTGAAATTCGTATAAAAATCCGCTATATCAGCGTTTCTTCCGTGACGGGAATCTTCGATCCGCGTTCGAATCTTTTTCCATTTCCAGATTTACTTATACGACATTATATTTATCTAAGTACTTAATAAAAATAAAACAATAATAAAAACAGATGAGCATGAGAAAAATATTTACGCTTTTTTTCTTTTTAGTGAGCATGGCGGGCGTTTCTTTGCTACACGCCCAAAACTGGAATACGGTAGGCATGGCCGGCTTTTCAACCGGGTCGGCAGATTACACCTCCCTTGTCCTTGACGGCAACGGCACCCCTTATGTGGCTTACATGGATAACAGCAACAGCTACAAGGCTACCGTGATGAAGTATAACGGCACAAGTTGGGTAACGGTGGGCACGGCCGGCTTTTCGGCAGGCGTGGCATTTTACACCTCCCTTGCCCTTGACGCCAGTGGCACCCCTTATGTGGCTTACCAGGATAACAGCAACAGCTACAAGGCTACCGTGATGAAGTATAACGGCACAAGTTGGGTAACGGTAGGCACTGCGGGCTTTTCGGCCGGGCAGGCAGCTTACACCTCTCTTGCCATCGACGGCAGCGGTACCCCTTATGTAGCTTACTTTGATGGCGGCAAGGCTACCGTGATGAAGTATAACGGCACAAGTTGGGTAACGGTGGGTGTGGCCGGCTTTTCGGCCGGGGTGGCACTTTACACCTCCCTTGCCTTTGACGGTAGCGGCACGCCTTATGTGGCTTACATGGATGCTGGCAACAGCAGCAAGGCTACCGTGATGAAGTATAACGGCACAAGTTGGGTAACGGTAGGCACTGC
>JAATGT010000211.1 GCA_015654525.1 Bacteroidales bacterium | reverse complement strand
TTTGAAGAACATATCGGGATGAAGCCGAAACAATATAGTAGGTCTTGAAATTAAAAAAGGCTCCCCTTCCCCTCGTTTGTAAACGAGGGGATCGGTGGTCATTTGTTTGTAACAAAAAAATGCTCACCAGGCATTTCTAGTATGAAACGGATTTGTATCACTGTTGTAACATCAGCTTCACGACTTATTCCTTAATTTGCAATAAATTTGATAAATGTATTCAAAGGAAGATTTCGGGGAACAATTCAGGTGGGGTGTTTCACTTGCCGCATATCAGGTAGAAGGTGCTTATGAAGCCGATGGCAGAGGTCCATCCATTTGGGATCATTTCTCGAATCGTAAAAACCGCATTCAGGATGGATCAAACGGCAATGTGGCCTGTGAGTTTTATTACCGCTATGAACAGGATATTGCCCTTACTAAATCACTTAACCTGTCTCATTTTCGTTTTTCCATATCGTGGACCAGAATTATCCCCGATGGTTTAGGAGAAGTAAATCAACCCGGACTTGATTATTATAACCGGCTGATTGATTGTTGCCTGGAATACGGACTTGAACCTTGGATTACCCTCTATCATTGGGATTTGCCTCTAGCCCTGGAAAAGAAGGGAGGATGGACAAACCGCATTGTTGTTGACGCTTTTATCCGCTTTGCCGATGTGTGTTCCAAGAGTTTTGGCGACAGGGTGAAAAACTGGATAGTGATGAACGAACCTTTTACATTTACAGGGCTCGGATACTTAACGGGTTATTATGCTCCGGGACGGTTTGGAATGCATAATTACCTGCCGGCTGTACATCATGCCACACTCTGCCAGGCCGAAGGAGCACGTCGGATACGCTTGAATTTACCCGATGCATATATTGGCACTTCCATTTCCTGCTCGTATGTAGCTCCGGCTAGCCATCGTCCAAGGCAGGAAGCAGCTGCCCGGCGTGTGGATGCACTGTTGAATAGGCTTCATATAGAACCTCTGCTCGGAATGGGCTACCCTATCAAAGACTTGCCTGTGCTGGAACGGATAGAGAAATATTTTCATCCCTACGACGATGAATTGATCAAATTCAAATTTGACTTTATCGGCTTGCAAAACTATTTTTCGGTAGTAGCTTATGATAATCCGCTTATTCCTTATTTACATGCTTTTGTAGTTCCGTTCAGAAAGCTGAACCGTCCGCTTACGGCCAATGGTTGGGAAGTTTTTCCGGAAGGCATGTACCGCATTCTGAAACAATTCTCTCAGTACCCGATAAAAGAATTTATAGTGACTGAAAACGGAGCTTCATTTCACGATCATCTGGAAGGAAACAGGGTGCACGATAAGCGACGCGTGCAGTATATCCAGTCGTACCTGGGCGAAGTACTCCGCGCCAAAAACGATGGAATGAATATAGGTGGTTATTTTATCTGGACATTGATGGATAATTTTGAATGGAGAGCCGGATTTCGCTCCAGGTTCGGAATTGTTTATACCGATTTTTTAAAGCAAACCAGAATAATTAAAGATAGTGGCCTTTGGGTAAGAGATTTTTTGAAATAATCTTAATTCGTTAAAGATCTTAGTTGTAGCATGGCTTGAAGTCTTACTATAACTAAGTTCTTTCATCTGCAAAGCTAGACATTGTTTTTTTTAGCTCAACGTCATATACGAGATTATAGGCTACGTCGAACAAAGATTATCTATATCCTTCGTTTTTTTTTCATGCCGTGATGACATGATATATTACTGATGCTCTCTTCTTGCACTCTCTCTGCTGGCGTAAGTTGTAACCTGCGCCATGTTAATCATTGTTGTATTGTTTATTTGAGTTATATGGCACCATTTGGAAACCCGTGTTAATGGGAAAATTACCTTTAAATGATATTTTTAATACCAGTAGCTTTCTGTTTTGCAATTACAAGCAGCTGACACTTTACTTGGAATACGATACTCAAGCATAATTTCATGGGTTGAATTTGCATTGAAGCCAATCGAGAAGCTTTGGTCATATACATATCCGACTCTGAAATCAGACATTATATTTACACCTAGCATCAACAACACTTGCTTTGAAGTTTTATAACCTAACCCTACATCAAAAATCTCACGAGGTTTTGTTGTAAGTCCAGTAGGTCTCTTAAAACGAACAGATGCATTCCCTTCTAATGTTGAAGAAACTGTGCCATTTACCATCTGAAATCCCACATTGAAGTTCATTAGCTCAGACTCTGTATTTCTGTAAATAAAATAACTGTACAAATGGTTGGAATTCAAGAAAGCGTAATTGTTTTTTCCTATTGAGAAGAGATGTGTTGTAGAAAAACCTCCAACAAAATAGGATGATTGAAATTCGACTCCTAAATTGGCATCTGGATCAAGTGTTGTGGACAGATTATTATAAATAACAGGATCTCTCGTTGTCCCAGGTTCAAACTGTGAACCATCAATGGATCTGGAAAATATACCTGCAGATAGGCCCATTGACAGTGACCAATTTGAACTACCAGATATTCGGTATGCATAAGTTAGAAGTGTATTTTTTGTGCTTGTTAACCCCAGTTGGTCGCTTACAAGTGAAATCCCAAATGCCGAGTGCAAATTATAAATATATTGTGATGCCTGTACGTTAAAAACTGTAGGAGAGCCACCTACGCCGAGCCATTGTCGTTGAATATTGCAAAATAAATAGATATAATCCTCCCTGACAATAGATGCGGGATTGTAATTAGCCCTGTTGTACCAATTGGTAGCCATGCTAATATCGGCTTGCGAATAACATTTGGGAACAAAGATAAAAAATTTTAACAACAATAAGTTTATAAGAAATAGTTTTTTCATTGTTCTGTTAGCGCATCAACATTACAAAGCTCTTTTGTGTTTGTACTTGTCCGTTTATATTTTTATATCTTATTACATAATAATAGGTATCGTCAGGCATCTTTTTACCGTGATAATAACCATCCCAACCGGTTGTGCCTTTATATATCGACATGCCATTTCTATCAAGTATCTCCAAATCTACATCAGGC
>JAATGT010000165.1 GCA_015654525.1 Bacteroidales bacterium | reverse complement strand
GATTAACCATTACCTTACCGGATAAGCCGATGGCTCTCACCATCCTGCCGAATTTACACCACGTCCTAAGACTCTACCCGGTTTATTGACGATGGTATCTGTACTGACGGTGACATGGGAAAAATGGTGGTCACTATCCTCTCAGCTGTGGCACAGGCTGAACGAAGAAGGATCCTGGAGCGCACGAATGAGGGGAGGCAGGAAGCGAAGCTCAAAGGCATCCAATTTGGGCGTAAGCGCACTGTCGACAGGGGCGTCGTGCGTGCCCTTCACCTGAAGGGCACGGGTGCAATGGAAATTGCTCGGCAGCTCAACATTGCCCGTTCCACTGTTTATAAAATTCTTGAATCCGAAAAATAGGTTAATTGACGGACCTCATCGTAGTAGTGTGTATGAAACTACCGAAAACTTTATATAGCATTTAATATCAATGAGTTAACCTATTGCATCATACCTCTTGAATTTTTAGGTAAAGTAGATTAATAATAAATAGCTTTACATAAATTTACACTAAGCTGTTTCATCCTCAAAAGGAGTTGTTTATGAAAATTTTCGTTCCATTGGCCCTCAAACCCCGCCGATATGATCCAACTGATAAAAGAATTCGACACCCAAGGTGTGGCTGTCCGGTTTATTGACGACGGGATTAGCACAGACGGTGAAATGGGGAAAATGGTGGTCACCATTCTTTCAGCTGTAGCCCAAGCCGAACGGCAGAGAATTCTGGAACGTACAAACGAGGGCAGGCAGGAAGCAAAACAGAAAGGTATTCGCTTCGGCCGTAAGCGAACAGTCAACCGGGAACAGGTGCTGGCTCTACGGCAGGAAGGCTTGGGTGCATCTGAAATAGCCCGTCGACTGAATATTGCCCGCTCCACGGTTTATAAAATATTTGGTGATGCGTAAGTATGTCGTATTTTCTTTGCCAGAGTGCCGCTCTCAATATTCATTGATACGCCGTGGTGATTACATTAAACCGACAGGTATAATCCTTGTCGGTTTAATGTAAATTAGTTAACTTATTTTTGTCAACTTACAATGTATATAACCATTAACTCGAGGTGATACCTTAAAGTTTTTATCACCATATAATTTTGCTCCATCAAATTTCAAAATTCCACTTTTGAGGGGTGTGAATATACCATTTACATAAGTATACTCACGGTTTTTTGATGTTGTACATTTCCCTTTAATGAAAACACCTGTAGGACAAGTCACAATACTTACCCCTCTTGGCATTGTAATTTCAAGCCTGTATTGAACCCCACTCTCAAAATAATAGTTTCGGGGCAAGGCGGAGAGAAAACCTGCGTAATGGTCACCAATGGACTGTCTATTATATACTTCTACGTCATATTCGAGTGTTGATGAATTAGGATTAGGATTAGGATTAGGATTAGGATTAGGATTAGGGTCTGGATTAGGGTCTGGATTAGGGTCTGGATTAGGGGTTGGGTTAGAATTATCAAGTGAGATGGTGTATAGCGTTACGGTAGATTTGGTGGCGCCATTATCATTTATTGTTAACACCCCATTGTTAATACTATAATTAACTTCATTAGTTACTTCATCTGGTAAGACGGAATTAAGTCCACCTCCCTCCTTGATTCTATATGCTTTTAATAAACATGAAGTGTATCCGACATTATTAATTTGAATATTTAACCCGGTATTACTTTCTGTATAATTCCTCGTTTTTGCGGATAAAGAGCCATGCCCGGGGAGTTGTTGTACTGGATTGTTTTGTGTAACAACATTATCAGGGTTAATTGTATTAGGATTTATATCACCAAACCACTCGTGAAGACTCCATGAATCAGTTAATTGATTTATGGAACTGTTTCCATCAACATAATGCTGTTTATAAATCGGGGATTCTCTGGGAGGGTTTTCCGTTGAAAAATCCCGCTCAACAATATAGTTAGCTGCCAGAACATTAATTAGGTTACCTTGGTCATTATCACAAGCGAGAACAGTGAGGCCAGTTGAAAAATCTTTATCGCCAGTCAATAAATTAGGTGTCTCAAACATTTTTGAATATAATGAAAATGCCTGTCCTGCATAAGTGCAAAAGCCGGGCTCATCATTAAACAGACCAAAAGAAGATGCATCACCTCTGTAGTAGTGCGCCAAATCGACTTTTGTATACTGCATATATATAAAGGTAGATGTAATATAAGCTGCGTTTTTAGAGCTTTGTACTTTAGAATAAGTATTGACGTTCCCGAAGGGACTTGAGTTCCATTCAGTGCATAAGCTTTCGATAGTATTATAGCCATACTTATTTAAAGTATTTTGTATCATATCACCGATATCTAAGATATTCTGAGGATCTGATGTTGTATTTCCGTAATAGTGCCATGATAAAAAATCAATGGGAACATTATTAGATTTACAATAATTTAGCAAACCATCAATATATTCCCCCCCAGGGTTATAACCATTCGCAACCCCAGCCCCTCCGACTTTAGCCGTCGGATCTACAGCCTTTATCATTCGCGCAATTTTTTCATAAAATTCATAGTATCTCTGAGGATCATTATTATTCCAGAAAAAGGTTAAGTCTGGCTCATTCCATACCTCCCAGTAAGCTACTTTCCTAGGTAAGCCCGTTTTTTGAAAATTCAATGAATACCTGTCGATTAAAGTACTAACTAAAGTCGCGTAAATATCAAAATCTTGTGGAAGTTCTGCACCACCACGGTTTGTCCGACCAATCCTAAATGTTATTTCTCTCTGTAAATTCCCAGGGTTAACAGAGGGGTTATTATTTAACACTTCTTTAAAGTGAGCATCTGTCATTGCATAATTTGCATTCTGGAATGCAACATCCACATTATGGATACGCATCCCAGCTGCTGCATTTGGAAATATTGTCCTTCGATTACCAATATCAGCAATAAGTTGCAATGTCTGTTGTTTCATATTAGAAGGAATGTTTGGTGCAAACTGACTATTATCATCATCAGGTTTGAAATAATTATCTAAATCACCGAACCCGAGATTATCGTGAAACCTTAAATGTCGTATACCAAGTTGATTAAATTGGTCTTCCAAATCTGGAAAACCAGGGGCTATTGAGCGAGGTGTACCATTAACACCATTGATTTCCTTAAGTTTACCGCTTTTACCATTAGACTGATCACGTCTGGATTTATCGAAAATAAAATTTTTTGTCATTTTAAATATCCATATCTCTAATACAATGAAATTATACTTAAACATGAACATATCGTTAAAATAAACAGCACTCCAAGAATTTATTGACTGAAATCAAATAAAGTGTGCTTAACTATCAGAACGCATTAATGAATAAGAGAAGATTAAAACTTAAGGATCGACCTCTTTCATTACCACTGATAAGAGGTCTGAGGCTCAAAAATACTATTACTATGCAGACAGTCCTGGATCATCTCCGGACACAGGAGGAAACCCTGAATGATGAAGATATTGCACGCCTCTCAGCGCTTTGCCTCGGACATATCAATATGCTCGGCCATTATATTCACACTGGCAGAACTGGTGACGAAAGGACATCTGCGGCCATTAAAGAGAGGTCAGAGGATGGAAACATTGCTTAACGTGAGTTTTCGTTCCACTGAGCATCAGCCCCCATATAAAGCCCCATCCAAACGGTAACGCAGTTCAGAGACGAGATATCATAGGTACCAATGGAGGGAAATCAGACTTTTGGAAGCGAGTATTGGAAGACTATAAAACAAGACAAGTTGTTTTTGATGCTAAGAACTTTGAAGAATTAGGTCCATCTGAGTATAGGCAATTGCAATCATATTTGACAGGACCGTATGGAAAACTAGGATTTATCATTAATAGAGAAGAGAGTGAATTGTTGAGAACGGGAAAGGATTTGGATTGGACAAAAGAAATGTATCAATCTCATAATTCATTAATAATAAAATTACCTGCAAAATATATATCTAAACTGTTGCAGAAGTTAAGAAACCCTGAGAAACATGACGCTATAGATAGTCAGATGGGGAAACTTTTAACGTTATATGAAACATCATATATGGCTATTAAAAGCACTCAAAAGAAAAGAAGAAAATAGCATCAGACACACCATGCCGCAGGCTCCCAAAAGGAGCCTTCTTTTATTTATTGTAAACTCTATCAATAACTTACACTCTTAACGTACGTTTTCGTTCCATTGGCCCTCAAACCCCAATACCGACTGGGCATTCCCTTGATAAGCGAGGTAGCCCCGTGATCCTACCCGCGAATAGTGGACACGCGACTAAGTGAGTAAACTCTCAACCAGAGGTGACTCATGACAAAATCAGCATCAACCAGCAAAAAGCCCCGCAAGCAACATACGCCTGAATTCCGCAACGAAGCCCTGAAGCT
>JAATGT010000132.1 GCA_015654525.1 Bacteroidales bacterium | reverse complement strand
TGACCAAAATAAGGCTGAAAAGACACGAAAGGAGAAAACACAAATCGAGTCTTATGATATTGTGACGAAAGTGGAATATCATAGCCTGCACCAACCTGCATGGAAATAAGGTTTTTATGAATGTCACTAAAATCTCCCTTTACTGCAGCTGTAGCCAACTGATCGGGATAAGCAGGGTTTAAGCCCAATTGATACGTAAATTCTTTATTTATATTAAAAGCCAACCGTGGACCCGCATACAAGTAAAAGCTTGATTTAAATGGAGCAAAGCGCAGGCTTGGTTCTACAGTAATATAATTTACGTCGGCAGTTAAGTCGGCAGGGCAATTACATGGCGTTTTTACTTCTTCAAATTTTCCTTTACGACTATCATAACCGGCCTGAAGCATTACACCCCAATGAGAATTGGCCGGACGATATTCAATAAGTGGTGCAAGAAAAAGACCAACGCCATTACCATCATGAAAAGTAGTCGGAACTGTTAGGTCTGCATTCAGTTGCTGAGTTGAACCACGATAGAAATTAATATTTCCGGCACCTGCAACTCCAAAATACCACGACGGTTTTGAATATTGAATTGAATCCTGTGCTTGCATAGGAGTTTGAATTCCTATCAGAATTAAAGCAAACAGAATAACACTTTTTATACCCAGAGCATAAGGGAACCGCGCTAAGCGCGATTCCTTTTTGATATTATAATTTGATTTCATATTCTATTGAATTATTTGATTTAGTATTCTTATAAGAATAAACTAGTTTTAAGGTAATACAACTGTGGCTGTGTTCAATGTTACTGCAGATTGGGCTAATAGCCTTCCGGTAACTTTTGCTCCTGTGTTCAGTGAAATAAGTGTCTGGCTAAGAATATTTCCGCTAAAATCAACGTTCGATCCTATAACAGCATCTGTAGCAGTAATCCAAAATATATTTTTAGCCTGAGCACCACCAGTTAAATGAATGATAGCTGTGTTATCAACCGTAAGACCTGCTGCAATCTGGAAAACCCAGGTGTCATTTGGTCCACCCGATAAGGTTACACCTGCATTAGTTATCAATAAGCCGGTACTCCATTTATATAATCCGGGAACTAATGTCATACCACTGATATTGCCGGCACCTTTATCCACTATAACAGTTGTGGTCATACCCATTGCAGTAGTGAATGCGGTCTGCATGTCATTAATAGCAGCGGTCATTTTAGACGGAGGAGCAAGTGTATAATCAGAAGCAAACACGTGACCTGAGACATAAAGCGAGGTTGAAAACTGATTAGTAGCGTCCATGATTAATGAAAAACCTGTTATGGCTGTTGCAGTTGCCGGACTCACACCAATATTACCAGTAATGGAAGTAACACCAGTAGTAGAAATACCTGTTTTTGACAGAATGCTAAAGTCGCCGGATGTTCCAAGATTTACAATTCCAGGACCAGTTCCTAATGGAGCCGTAAAGTTTGCAGTGATATTTTTATTCGAATTCATATTTAACGTCAACGGACTTACTGAACCTGAAGCATCTCCACCCCATGAATCAAAAGTGTAACCGACATTGGCAGTTGGAGTAAGAACTACATTAGTTCCATTCGGATAAGTCAGTTGATTCGGATTTCTTGAAACTGAGCCTCCTACAGCAGCTATATTTAATGTGAAATTACTAGCATTGGAAGTAAAGTTTGCAATGATATTCTTATTTACATTCACGGTTACAGTCAATGGATTTGAAATGCCTGTGGCATCTCCACTCCAGAAAGAAAACGTATAACCGGGATTGGCAGTTGCAGTAAGTTTTACGCTGGCGCCACTATTGTATGTCAGTTGATTCGGACTTTTATCAACCGTCCCATTAGCGGCTACAATATTTAATGTATAAATACTGGTGGTAGTAAATGTCCATGTCGTGTCTTTTGCTATTGTAGAGCCATCCAGATTTTTTGCAGCCATGCTCATTTTAGCAGTATAGACGGTTGCTGGACTAAGTGTTGCGCTTGGTGTAAAGGTTGCAACAGTTCCGATTACCGAAACCGCCCCCGAAACCGGAGATGTACCATTCATTAAAGTAAAAGTAGTATTGGTAATGGATGCTGGATCCATTGGCATACTAAAAGTTGCATTTATGACTTTATTAAGAACAACTCCTGTGGCTAAATTCAATGGATCGGTTGCAATAACTACAGGCAATATAGTTGCACCGGTACTAAAAGTCCATACATAATCGGCTTGTAATGCATTTCCGGTCCTATCTTTTACAGCCGTTGTAATTCGGGCTTCAAAAGTTTTATCATCAATAAATTTGGATGAAGCTACAAAAACGGCTGTTGAATCGGTATACGTAACGGTTCCTGCCACGACCGATCCTCCGGCAACTTTAAGTGTGAAAGAAGATTCATTGATCGTTTTCGGATCCATTTTTTTATTAAAGGTAGCTGTTACAATACTCACCCGTGCTGCTTCCTGACTGGCGATAGTTGAAACTACTTTACTGCGACCAACCAGAGTTGCCCCACTAAGCGGACTAACTGATATCACCACCGGACAAGGTCCTACATTCGTTGCAACAAAATCATCATTCTTGCAACCGGCAAACAGAACAACCGATATGATTGCGAGGGTTGAAAGTAGCTTATTCCTTTTCATATTATTTAATTTAATGGTGAAATTATTTTCACCTTACAAAGGTGGCATCTTTAAACAAAAAAAGCCTTACACAATTTCAGGTAAGACTTGCAACATTCACACATTAATAGGGTGTAATTTTGGGTGTAAAGTGTAGGGTGTAATTTAGAGTGTAGGGTGTCTATTTATTACTTATGCTAATCAGGAGTTACAGACATACGCATTCATTTTATAATTAATTTTTTCCCGTAGGGAATGCATATCAATAGAAAATGGAACAGATACAACCAATTCCCCGTAGGGGATAAACATAGAAAAATGTGAATGTCCTACGGACAACAAATCTGCATATCTCTTTACTTTATAGATATTTAAGTCCTACAGACAATTTTTTCAACTACTGATTCACATTACTTATCAAATATTACTCTATAAAAAAGTGCTGCCCTTCGGATTGAAGAACAGCACTCTATTTATAAAATAAACAAGACTAATAAGTAGCCGGTTTTATTTTGTAATTTGGAATTCTACGCGACGATTTTTCTGACGACCTTCGGATGTATTATTCGTTGCAATAGGATCTTTCTCGCCGTAACCAATAATGGTAACGCTTGAAGCAGGCACGTGTTGTGTCAACAAATAAGCTCTTACCGAATTAGCACGTCTTACCGATAGTCCCTGATTATATTCATCAGTTCCAATATAATCGGTATAACCGGCTACACTCAATCTTACTTTGGCAGATCTGTCTTTCAACGAAATGGCAATCTGATCCAAAGCCGGATATGACTCTCTGGTAAGTTTTTCAGAACCAAATTCAAATTCAATATTCTGAAAAGATGCATTTGCGACACCTCCTCCATTGCGGGGAAGTGAATCCAATTTATCATTCATCCTTTTGAGTTCGGCATTGAGTGAATCATTCTTGGCTTCCAGCGCATTCAGTCTGTTGATAGTTTCGATGGTATTATCTTTTACAATTTTTTCGATAATAACAGGAGCTGGTTTAGGATAATATTCGCACATGGTAATATTGCGTGCATGTTGTTTGCTACCGGTAGCACCCAGTTTAAACCGCAGACCAATAGTAGCAGTTAGTGCATCACTATTCCCTTTTGATATGTTATAACCTCCTAAGTTTGTTCTGTCGTAATAACGATATTGAACTTCACCACCCAGAGCAATTACTCTGCTTATGTTATATTCCAGGTTTAAACCCAGTTTGGCCATAGGTGTTTCGGGTACTCCATCGCCTCCATCGCGCGAATTGACAATTACATTGCCGGCCGCATCGGATAGTTTAAACTGATAGAAGCCCACTCCTACTCCGGCATCGCCGTAAATATTCATTTTGCTCCAGAAAGCAGTACGGTAAGGAATCAACAGGTTGGTCAGGTTTACCGATCCGTATATAACGGCATCGTGTGTGCGTCCTTCCATCTGACCTCTTTGAGTGGCATTAAGTTGATAGTCGTGATCGTAGGTATTATACATATATTCCAACCCAATGCCCACGAGTGGATTAATAGTATATTCCAATGTTCCTCCAACTATGAAATGGAATTGATCAGACCGCTATGTAGCACCCGGAGCTACACGAAAATAATTGCCACCACCTTTAATTCCAAACGACCAATGCGACACGGGAGTGAATGCACACATGGTGGGAGTTTTAATAAGGTCTACCTGAGCCGGTACTACGGCTACTGTTTGCTGACCTGTTTCGGTGGTAGTGGTAACTACTGCTTGCGCAGGAACTGTTGTAATTACTTCTTGAGCAACGCTGTAACCAAAGGCAGCAGTACTAAGCATTAAGCCTAGAAAAAGTTTTTTCTTCATGTTTTTGTTTTTTAATTAATTAATATGATGTTTGACTTTATAATTAGATTCAAGTAAGTACATAGAAGCAGATTGATTGATCTCAAAAGCTTATTTATAATACTACAAAGATAGAGCACGGCAATAGTGCAGGACTTACACAATTCAGGTTAAGAGTTGTAACATTCACACATTGGCATAAAACCATACCTAACCTGAATAAAAATGATGGTATGACTAAAAAAAAGAGCATTACTCTTCGGTGGAAGGGTAGCACTCTTGCAATGAAAGATAGTAGTAACCTGAGTTTGGGATAAGAATTTAATTTATAGTGTAATATATAAGCTAATTATATTTGCCGTAGGCAATCAATATCCATAGAAAAAACAATAGATTAAGAAATAGTTGTCCGTAGGACATCAACAAGTCTTTTGTTGTAAATCTCCTACGGAGAAAAGATCTTAATTATTAAATTATTTTATTGATATATAACTCCTAACGGAGTATTTCCTTTAATAACTTCATATAGAAGTTGTTTAAAGTTGTCTTAGTAAAATAATAGAAAATGCGATAATATTCAGACATTTCCAATGTAAACTTTTGGTTTCAAAACGGACTAAAATTGCTTTAAAACCATCTAACCAAGCATTGGTTCTTTCGATTACGAATCGCTTTTTATAAAGTTCATCATCAAGGAGTGAAGCGTCATTCTTTCCATTTCTTTTATTGTGTTTGATATTGTCGACAATATCGTTTTTATAGCAACATTCTCTAAATTCAGTTGTGTCAAAACCTGCATCTGCATTTAGGAATAAACCATCAAGACGTATATTACTATTTTTAAGTGGACGTATCATCTTTTCAAAGTTAGTAACAAGCTCAAAGGAATCATTGTGATTCCCAGCTATTGGCTCACTTAATGCAATTGGAATCCCATTGTTGTCAGCAAGAATAAGCATATTGCTTGTTTTACACTTCTTTCTGCCTTGGTATTCGACTGCTTCTCCACCTCTTTTTACAGGAGTGTGAGTGCCATCTAACTGAATAGTTGATAAGTCCAATACTGATTTAAACTTGACTAATAGCATTTGCCAAAGTTTTTGCCAACTGCCATTTTTACACCATTTCTGAAAATGAAAATAAACACTGTTCCAACTGTATTTTGTTTTGAAAAATTGTTTCATTGGTAATTCTCTCCACTGACAACCAGTTTTCAAACGATAAAGAATGGCTTGAACTACTTGATATACTTTTACTTTTGTATTATTCCATGAATTACCAAATGTCAAATGAGAACATAACTCTTTTTTACTATTTTACTGCTTATCATATATGATTGTTTTCTATAAAGATAACAATTATTTATCAGATAATCAAATATATAATAGCATTTTTACAACTGTTTTTGGACTTTAAACAACTTCATATCATAACCGGAAGTCGGGTTAGTGAATAAATAATATGACGTGAATATCGTTTTCTGAATGTTTTTGTAAATGCTACATTATAATTAAATGATAATTATTATTGATATGTTTTTTACCACAATAGTTCACACTAATTTTAAATAGAAGATATAAGACTAAGAACACATAGATTATCCCGAGTACCGGGATAATTTCAGACTAAGCAAAAGTATCGTCAGATACTTTTACTATGTGACCTAAGTCTTTTTCCCCATTATTTCTATTGTGCTATGTGATAGAAATAGTTCATTAAATATTGGAAACTACTTATTAGGACTTGTATTTATATTAAGAGCCAACAAAGACATTTACGAAAAATGCGATCAGAGCCAACACAACCACTACATTTAAAACTTTTCGGATTGTACTTCCCCGGGAGATAAATGTATTGATAGCCCAAAAAGAAATAATAATAGCACTTATTGATAGAAAAATAGCTGATTGTGACATGATAATTTGTTTTAGAATTTAAATTGAATAGATGTCATTTAGTTTGGTACACAGAATACATCAGTTTTACAGAATATGTAAAGTTGATTTGATTATTCTGTTTTTGATAAGTATTTAGATAAATATAATGTCGTATAAGTAAATATAGAAATGGAAAAAGATTAGAACGCGGATAAACGCGGATATAGCGGATTTTTATACGGATTTTAATTCCGACTAGTCGGAATGATTTTCAATAGTTCAAGTTCTTAAGTAAATGATAATTATTATTGATATGTTTTTTACCACAATAGTTCACACTAGTTTTAAATAGAAGATATAAGACTAAGAACACATAG
>JAATGT010000208.1 GCA_015654525.1 Bacteroidales bacterium | reverse complement strand
TTTTCATTTTTTTGAATTTTCTGTGTTTAAAATAATTATTTTGATTTCAATAAGCAAACCTACCAGTAAGATATCACGAGATTATCACGGAGAAATAACATTTTAAAATCGCAATACTTAAAGGGTTTTTATACACTGCGTAGTGCTTCCGTGTAGTAAGAAGGTAGGATACTTTTGAAAAAAATTATATTAAAGAAGAAAGGGCGGACCCTCTCAAGACCGCCCAGAGGTAATTTTTTGATTTACCCCTCTGTTAATGAACCACCTAATTAACGACTTATTCTTATATTACTGGAAGATGAAAGAATGCAGATATCAATTATTTTGACTTGTGTTTTCAAATGCAGAAATAGCCGAATATGGCTTCCCGCAAGGATTTAAAGAAATCAAAACTAAAATTATAAGCCAGTTGATGCAACTACATTTGAATGTAAATCGATTCTATACATCGCTTTTTGCTTTCTAAATGTTATTTTGTGGTGGCTAGTAAATCATTCATGCAGCTTTATGCTACATGTAACATGATCTCAACTTATATCTTACTTATAGCCTTTAATTATAGTATGCCCTTTTTCGTCAGACATATACTTGTCTTGATATTATTGATGACCGTTTTCAGAAGCGGAGCTGTTGTGCTGGAGATCAGGCAGGACCCGGGTTTGCCGGATAAATGCATCAATGTGATATGCAAAGACAAACATGGCCTCATGTGGATAGGCACGCAATCGGGACTTTGCGTGTATGATGGATATGAATTCAAACAGCTTTTTACTACTTCTCTTTTGAACAAGGAAAGTATACGAAGAATGGTATACAGTAAAGACCAGGATATACTTTTTGTATCCACAGACAAAGGTTTGTTTAAGGTACAATGCACTACATTTAAAATAAGGATGCTGACAAATGGCCTGCAACCTCAAAACCCTGTAACAGCAATATTTGCAGAAGATAATGGCCATGTTTATATTGCTTATAAGGAAGGTGAATTTTTTGATATGCAGCCCAACGGCGTCGGCAGGAAGATATCAAAAATTGTTACGGGTGACATCCGTAAAATATATCCATTTGATATACGGAAAGCTTTAGGCGGGGTGATGGTGACTTGCAGAGCGTCTAATATTCAATATGTATATTCTCCCGATAAGCAAACTTTCTTACCAACGTCTATTTACAAAACGGTTTCTCCCGAAATAAAGCAAAGCGATAGCAGTATTGAATTTTGCAATGAAACAGGTTCGAGGATTTATAAGGTGGATATAAAAATGAATCCGTCTTTGTTGCCTTTCTGGAAGGATGTAAAAAGCATCGGCAACGTGGCTTCTGTACAATATGCTTCAGATGATATTGTATATGTTTTTTCAAGACCTTGCACCGTTTATGAGGTGAATTTTAAGACCCATACCTGTACAAATATAGCGTCTGATATATTTACAGGACGGCTGGTAAGAAGCTTTTATACAGATCAGAATGATATAATCTGGTTGGGTACCAATAAAGGTTTGATAAAAATTATTACACAGCCGAAATTGTTCAAAACCACGCTGGTAAAGTATCCTACCGTTAGTACAAGAACAATGTGCATCGATGAATCGGGGAATTTATATGCCGGTACTTACTCCGGACTTTTCTTATTGAAAAAGAACCAAACGGAATGGGTGAAGCTTGGCGATCAAATTCCGTTTTCGATGATCAATGTGAAAGGACGTTACATTTATTTTATCGAGGAAGAATTTCATTTCTATACCTTGGATAAACAAACAGGAAAACTTAACGATAATTTCTATCATAAAGACAGTTCTATCGAAAAGGGCAATCAGATTTTTGCATTGGCTTTAGATCATAAAGGTAAGTTTTGGATGGGTACTAACTTTGGCCTGGCAACTTATGATCCTGATACAAAATTGGTGAAAGTCTTTAAGGTAAAGGAATTCGCCAATGACAATGTAGAAATAAGATACATCCATGTAATGCCGGACGACAAGTTATTGTTATGTACAGGCAATGGTTTTTACGAATTAGACTCCACTTCGGGAAAGTTGTCGCATCTTAATACTGCAACTAAACCAGCTTTATCTTCTAACACTATCAATTTCGCTGGTGTTGATGATAACGGATATATTTGGTTGTGTACCGAAAGCGGCGGTGTAAACATACTTAACGCCAAGCATGATAGCGTTATGGTTTTGAATACGCAATCCGGTTTAAGTTCCAACACTGCTTACGACATTCTCTTTAATAAAGGCCGCGCCTGGATCAGTACTTATAATGGTTTAAGTAGTTGCGATATAAAAAGCAAAGCTTTCTATAATTTTTATGCCACCACAAATGGCCTTACTGATAATGAATTTAATAGGAATTCATTTATTTCAGATCCGAAAAATAATTTGTTTTATTTTGGCA
>JAATGT010000096.1 GCA_015654525.1 Bacteroidales bacterium | reverse complement strand
TTTACTTAGTGGCCTAAGTCTTTTCTTCTCCACTATTTCTATGTGTGCTATGTGATAGAAATATATCATTAAATATTGGAAACTACTTAATTTTGATCAACTGAACGCAAATATAATACCAAAAGCCGGATAAACAGCAACACAAACTGGCGACATCCAACCGAACAAAAAAGAATAGCAGCCAATGAACAGCTGTTTCAAAACGACAAGCATTAAAATATGTATCAAACTTGAATTTTTATTACCTTTGCAAAACATTCCAACTCCTGTTTTTCTAAACCCTGTAACCTATATGACTTCGAATAAAAACCTATTCAACATCACCTATCCTATTTTTCTTACTCTGCTGGCGCAAAACCTGATCAATGTCACCAACACCGCTTTCTTAGGTCGTGTGGGCGAAGTGGAACTGGGCGCATCGGCCATAGGCGGAGTATTTTACTTTGCCATCTATATGATTGGCTTCGGATTCAGCCAGGGAGCTCAGATATTGATTGGCCGTCGCAACGGCGAAAAGAATTTTTCGCAGATAGGACCTATTTTCAACAACGGATTATTGTTTAACTTCCTAATAAGCCTTGTTATTTTTGGCTTTTCAGTTAAAGGCGTTCCACATATTATGAAACTGCTCGTCAGTTCGGAGCATGTATACAAAGCATCCATTGCTTACCTCGACTGGCGCATCTACGGTTTCTTCTTTTCGTTTATCAACGTCATTTTCCGCGGACTTTATGTGGGCATCACCCAAACCCGGGTGCTCACCGTGTCGGCTGTGCTGATGGCCATCACCAATATAGTGTTCGATTATCTGCTTATTTTCGGGAACTTTGGTTTTCCACGCCTCGGCATCGAAGGCGCTGGCATCTCATCGGTCATTGCCGAGCTCGTAACCCTGCTTTACCTCATCTGGCACACCGTCTACCGCACCGACATGAAGCTATACGGTCTGTTTGAATTCCGAAAAGTAGAACTCAAAACCATTTTATCTATTCTGGATCTGTCCATCTTCATCATGTTCCAGTATTTTATTTCCATATCCACCTGGTTTATGTTCTTTATCTTTATCGAACGCATGGGCGAACGTCCGCTGGCCGTTACCAACATCGGTCGCAGCCTCTACACTCTGCTTATGATTCCGGGATCGGCACTTTCTACCACTGTGAACACACTGGTGAGCAACCTCATCGGGGCAGGCCGAAAAGAAGAAGTACTACCGTTTATCAAACGTGTGGTGGGCATAGCCTTATTGCTGGTAATCCCCGTGTTGGCACTCACTTTTCTGTTTCCACAGCTATTTGCACGCATCTACACCGACAATCCCGACCTCATAGCAGCCTGCGTACCCGTCATGCGCGTGGTATCGGTAGCTATGATATTCTGCGCCGTGGGCAACATCATATTCAACGGCATCTCAGGCACCGGAAATACGCGCACAGCCTTTGCCATCGAGTTCCTGACCCTGTTTTTTTACCTCAGTTATGTGTATTATACCACCATCATACACCCCAGTCACGTGGCCGTGGTATGGATGTCGGAATTTGTGTACTGGAGCATCATTGGCGGACTCGGATATTGGTACTTACTGAAAGGAAACTGGAGAAAGAAAGAGATTTAAATTATTGACAAAATTTAAAAAGTTCAATTTGCTGCAAAAAGCCGCGATTCGGAATCAATGAGCGAGTCATAAAACGCATCATCCTTTTTGTGCTAATTATGGGTATGAAATCACACTTTCGACACAAAACATTTAATTTCGCATAAAATCTTGTAGACATAATATCAAAATAAAATTCCTATTTTTGTATTTCTCTTTCATTAGAACATTATCAAATCAGCATATTCCCCATTAATATCATGGCCAAAACCAAATCCGTTTACGTTTGTCAAAATTGTGGTACCGGCTCCCCGAAGTGGATAGGCAAATGCCCGTCGTGTGGCGAGTGGAACAGTTATGTTGAGGAAGTAATCAGCAAAGATACCACACCTAAATTTCACATGGGTGGAATTGAAATGACCAAGCAAAAGCCCATACTCATTTCGGATGTGGAAACATCGGAAGAAAGTCGCATCGACACCAGTTGCAATGAGCTGAACCGGGTGCTGGGAGGTGGCTTGGTGCCGGGCTCATTGGTACTGATTGGTGGTGAGCCAGGCATTGGTAAGTCCACATTGGTGTTGCAGGTAGTGCTGAACCTGAAAGGAAAACGAACGCTATATATTTCGGGCGAAGAAAGTGTGAAGCAACTCAAGCTTCGCGCCGAACGGTTGAAATTTGATAATCCCGACTGCTACATTGTGAGCGAAACATCGCTCGAACAAATATTTGTACATATCCAGAACATTCAGCCCGATGTGGTGATTGTCGACTCCATTCAG
The DNA here is from genome assembly GCA_015654525.1 of Bacteroidales bacterium. Classification (GTDB taxonomy): domain Bacteria; phylum Bacteroidota; class Bacteroidia; order Bacteroidales; family Paludibacteraceae; genus Paludibacter. Next base: position 32,855 of record JAATGT010000096.1, on the reverse strand, counting down.
ACCATTTCTACCGAGCTAATCGAGTCGTCGCCAGGTTCGGTATCGCAAGTGCGCGAATGTACCGCCAACCTGCTGAAGTTTTGTAAAACCACCGCTACGCCCGTACTACTTATCGGCCATATCAACAAAGAAGGTAGCATTGCCGGCCCCAAAGTATTGGAACATATTGTAGATACCGTACTCCAGTTCGAAGGTGATCAGCATTATATGTACCGCATTCTTCGTCCGATAAAAAACCGTTTCGGAAGTACGTCGGAACTCGGAATTTTTGAGATGCAACAAAACGGGCTACGCGAAGTAAGTAATCCGTCGGAACTGCTGTTGTCGCAAAATCACGAAGGACTCAGCGGTGTAGCCATTGCCTCGGCCATCGAAGGTATTCGCCCTTTCCTCATCGAAGTTCAGGCACTTGTGAGCTCGGCGGCATACGGCATACCTCAACGCTCCAGCACCGGTTTCGACCTGCGTCGACTCAACATGCTGCTTGCCGTGCTCGAAAAACGTGCCGGATTCAAAATAGCGCAGAAAGATGTGTTCCTCAATATTGCCGGCGGCATCAAGGTAAACGATCCGGCTATTGATCTGGCGGTTATCTCGGCCATTCTGTCGTCAAACATGGATATTTCTATTGAAAAACAGCTTTGTATGGCTGGCGAAGTCGGTCTTTCGGGAGAGATACGTCCCATCAACCGGATGGAACAACGCATACTGGAAGCCGAAAAGTTGGGATTCCGCAAAATGATTATTCCGGAAATCAACCTGAAAAGCATCAACAGTGCCAAACTCAACATTGAATTGGTACAGGTTAAGAAGGTGGAAGAGGCATTCAGGGTACTTTTTAAAGGCTAAAACACAAATATAGAAAGAAAAAATATGGATTTACGCATCGTAAATGTAACCCGCTATATCACTCCTTTGCGCGAAGGAGGATCATTACCGGCATTAGCCGAAGCTGATGACGGCTTCAATTATGTAGTCAAATTTCGTGGAGCCGGACATGGAGCTAAAGCGCTTATCTCGGAATTAATTGGCGGAGTAGTGGCCAAATTATTGCATCTGCGTATACCCGAACTGGTTTTTGTGCAACTCGACGAAGCTTTCGGACAAACCGAGGGTGATGAAGAAATTCAGGATCTGTTGCAAAGTAGTCGCGGTTTGAATCTGGGGCTGCATTTTCTATCGGGAGCACTAACCTTCGACCCTATCACTACTAAGGTAGATGGATTACAGGCTTCGCAAATAGTGTGGATGGATGCCTTTCTGACTAATGTGGACCGCACCGTACGCAATACCAACATGCTGATGTGGCATAAAGATTTGTGGCTTATCGATCATGGCGCAACTCTTTATTTTCATCATACCTGGACAAACTGGGAAAAACAGGCGCTCAGTCCGTTTTCACTGATTAAAGATCACGTGCTTCTGCCCTTTACCGATAAACTGGAAATCGTAGACGCCGAATTCAGGCAGTTACTCACTCCGGATGTTATTCGTGAAGTCGTGGATATGATTCCCGACGAATGGGCAACCAACGCAGAGGAAGGTTTGTCTGCTAACGACATTCGCGAGGTATATTATCAATTTTTATCCCGAAGAGTAGAAAACTCTGCTAACTTTTTAAACGAAGCTCTCCATGCAAGGAAAACACTTATTTGAATATGCCGTCATTCGCGTGTTGCCCAAAGTGGAACGCGAAGAATTCATCAATGTGGGCATTGTCTTGTTCTCTAAGCGGGCAAAGTATATCCGCATGCTGTACAAGCTCGACAAGCAACGGTTGAATTCTTTTTCCAGCGAGTTGGATCTCGATTTGCTTGAAAATACGTTGCTTTCGTTTGATAAAATTTGCTGCGGACACAAGGAAGGAGGTGTCATTGCTCAGTTCGACATACCCGAACGTTTCCGCTGGCTTACAGCTGTGCGTAGTTCCTGCATTCAGACTTCGCGCCCACACCCCGGATATGCCGAAAACCTAGATTCAGAAGTAGAAAAATTATTTAAAGAATTAGTGTTATAGAAATACACTTTCGTGCGTGCGCATCCATCAATTTGTCGATGCGCACCGACAAACGCGTAGATGCGCATCCATAAAATCATGCATGCGCATCGATGAAAACAAACTATCAAACTTGCTATAACAAAAAAAAGGTTTCACCATTAAAGTGAAACCTTTTTTGTCCGTGGGCGTTGAGGGATTCGAACCCCCGACCCTCTGCTTGTAAGGCAGATGCTCTGAACCAGCTGAGCTAAACGCCCGAAATGTTTGTGTTTGTTGATATCGAATTTGAAGTGGGCGTTGAGGGATTCGAACCCCCGACCCTCTGCTTGTAAGGCAGATGCTCTGAACCAGCTGAGCTAAACGCCCGAATGTGTATTCGGATTGTAATACCTTTCTCCAAAAGCGTTGCAAAGATACTGCTTTTTTTGTATTCTGCAAGTGCCCGGAAATATATTTAGGGCAAAAGCGATCGAACAGATTAATCGACTTTAATTAATATATTCATAATCAAAAGCCTTGTTACAACAAATAATTATCAAATTCAGTATTAAAATGACTCTAAGGATAGAATCCGGGCTGATTCACAAACCCTGATCTTGACATATTGATTAATTTACGTACCTTTGCCACCAAAATATTTGCACCCGCTGTATCGAATTTGGGAAAATTCAGACAGAAATAAAGAGATGGAATGTAAATATCTAACTTAATAGATATAAAAAAAACAATGGGAAATATTGTAGCAATTGTAGGTCGCCCAAATGTGGGAAAATCAACCCTTTTCAACAGGCTCACACATAGTCGTAGAGCCATAGTAAATGACGAAGCAGGTACCACCCGCGACCGCCAATACGGTAAAAGCGAATGGGAAGGTCGGGAATTCTCGGTCATCGACACCGGTGGTTGGGTAATAAATTCGTCGGATGTTTTCGAAGGTGAAATTAAACGACATGTCGTTTTAGCCATCGAAGAAGCTGATGTCATCCTTTTTCTGGTTGATGTTCAGAATGGAATTACCGATTACGATCTGGAAGTAGCTCAAATCTTACGGGGTCACACCAAACCGGTCATGCTTGTTTCCAACAAAGCCGATACCTTTGAATGGCAATACAACGTTGCCGAATTCTACAAACTCGGCTTAGGCGAACCTTACATGATTTCTGCAATGAATGGTTTGGGAACCGGTGATTTTCTTGATGCATTACTCACTCACTTTAAGTCTGATTTTGCAGAAGACATTGACGACGATCTTCCTCGTTTTGCCGTTGTTGGACGTCCTAATGCCGGAAAATCATCCATTGTCAATGCTTTCATTGGTGAAGATAGAACTATCGTAACTGATATCGCCGGAACAACGCGTGATTCTATTTACACCCGGTTCAATAAATTCGGACATAATTTTTATCTGGTCGACACGGCAGGAATCCGCAAAAAAGCGAAGGTAAACGAAGATTTGGAATACTACTCTGTTGTCCGGTCCATTCGTGCAATAGAAAACTGCGATGTCTGTATTTTGATGATTGATGCCACCCGTGGTATAGAAAGTCAGGATTTAAATATATTCTCATTGATTCAAAAAAACAAAAAAGGATTCGTCGTTTGTGTCAATAAATGGGATTTAATAGAAAATAAAGAATCCAATGACATCAAAAAATACGAAGTCACAATTCGTGAACGCTTAGCTCCATTTGTTGACTTTCCTATCATATTTACTTCGGCCACTACCAAGCAGCGTATTCTAAAAGTACTGGAGACTGCCGTAGAGGTTTATGAAAACAAACAACGTAAAGTTCCAACAGCTAAGTTAAACGAATATATGTTGCCGCTGATTGAGAACTATCCTCCACCAGCATTAAAAGGAAAATACATCCGCATAAAATACGTAACTCAATTACCCGGTACTCAGATTCCGACATTTGTGTTTTTTGCCAATCTGCCACAATACGTGAAAGATCCTTACAAACGCTTTTTGGAAAACAAAATCCGGTCAAAATATGATTTTACAGGTACTCCTATCCAGATATTTATCAGACAAAAATAAACACAAAATCTATTATACAAAAAATGCAGCAGAAATATTTCTGCTGCATTTTTTGTATAATAGCATCAATCAACACTAAAAGCCACTATACACCAGACTTATCTTCATGGGCGAATATGCGTTTTTAGCACTTCGCACTGTAACTGCTCGCAGAAGATGGTTTTCCTTAACATATAGATATGACGTAAGCCCGGTTGTACTACTTGTTACTGTTGAGATTTTAACCGGGACCAAAAGCAAACTGAAATTATCCGGTAATGTAGTACCATTTTCTTTTGCTACTTTCAACTCATTTTCAACTAGTGTTGCAATATTGAAAGAATAATAATGTTTATAAACCCCGGTAGTACCTATCTCTTCCGTTGTATAAGAACCTTGAATTGCACAAGTATCAGAAGGCACTTCCCTATCATCAAAGAATCGTCTTTTAGCAGATTCTTTCATCAACAACAAATATTCCGGAGCTTTATGATATGAAGCTGTGTCTTCCGCGACTTCTGTCACTTCAACCTTCACTAAAGCACTATTTATTTTCAAGTTTTTGCCAGTAGTCACACTATCCATCCGCTGCTTAATACGCTTTAGAGGAACATTGACCCTAGTTTGGAAATTGGATGGAGAAGATATATAATTCACACTGTCCCGATTCAGATTAACAGAAGCCCTATCATCATGTAAAAAACGATTTACCTGGCGAACTTCAGAGTTAGCCGGAAAAATAAGATAACTATTTACCGTTGCCAAAGAGTCTTTTCCATTAATATCTTTTGAATCATATGTGTAATGATAATAATATCGTAAATCAATTTGTTCAATGGTCAACATAGTTGCGGCACCATAATTTGCAGTGATATATAGCCCTTTGAAAAATTTGAGAAAGTTGTCTGTGCTTGAATAATAAGCATCATTACCAAATCGACTTACAAAGCTATTCGACAATTTAAATCGAATAGCAGTAGAATCTGCACGAATTACCACTGCATCTTTCGCAGAAAATATTCGCTGTCCAAGTTTTATAGACTGATCTGTGTAAAGTGATGGATCAATATTTGAGTGATACAGGGATGTATAATCAAAAGTGCCCTTATTCATTTCATAAATATTCACATTTAATGGTGAATTTTGAGATCCTGTCCATGTTTTATAATACATTATAACCGCAGCCGAATCAGCAATAGCGTTAGATGGATATTTAAACCCGACAGGACAATTTAACTGAGCTAAAATATCTGCCCGAGTAGAACCAAACTTTGCATCATAAAATGATCCCAACAAAAATGAATCCGGACGAGAATTTATATATTCAACAGGCTCAGTTATGCTTGTTAAATGAAAGGTGTCCGTTCCAACCTTTATCTGATCAGATGTTGGTTGAACTCCAGAGCCGATGTCAGTTAAACTATCAGTACAAGAAAAAATAAATAGCGACAAGAAAAAAAGCACGATAATTTGATACGATTTCATGTAAAATGAAATAAAATTAGCTGAATAGAAAATTAAAAATCACTTGAAAAAATAAATAGTCAACTAAAGACTATCATAAAACTGAACATAAGCATCAGCGTAGTCTTCACCACTTTGAAATGGTAAAAATTTCACCTTCTTTGAAGATATATAATCTAATACATCCTGATTTACAATCGGACTTGACTGAATAACTGCATCGGAATAATCAATAGCCAATTTAGAAAGAGCAACAAAATCTATCACTTTATCTTTCACTTGAACAACATGTTTTTTTTCTATTCCTTCAAGTAAAAGTCTTTCTGCAAATAAATTTCTGAACGGTTTTTTAAAACCATCATTAAAAATAGAATAAACTACTTTCGAATGTTTAAAAAACGGATCATCATTGTATGCCTTTTTTATATATAACGGAGCCAATGCTGTCATCCAACCTTGGCAGTGAATCACATCTGGAGTCCAACGAAGTTTTTTTACTGTTTCCATAACACCACGCACAAAAAAAATTGTGCGTTCATCATTGTCTTCATATTCTTCACCTTTCTCGTCAGATATCGTATTTTTTCTGTGAAAATAATCATCATTGTCAATAAAATAAACTTGCATTCGTGCTGATTGAATTGAAGCCACTTTAATAATCAATGGATGGTCTGTATCGTCAATAATAAGGTTCATGCCCGATAACCGGATTACTTCATGAAGCTGATTTCTTCTTTCATTTACCGCTCCAAACTTTGGCATAAAAGTGCGAGTTTCACGTCCCCTATCTTGCACCGCTTGAGGTAAATACCTCCCCATATTCGACAATTCAGATTCTGGCAAATAAGGAAATATCTCTTGCGAAATATACAAAACCTTTGTAATTTTTTTCATGCTCTTCTATTCAGATGCTTTTGAGATAATTTTTCGTTATGCAAAGATATATAAAAAAAATTGGATATAAACAAGACATCAAAAGCCGAATGTTAAGCTCACTTATCAGAAAAAGAAGTTATACAAAAAGTATAAACAATCTAAAAGCAGCTATAATACACGGTTTCAAATATTTAACATAAAGGCTTCGATTGACTGTTAACTCCAAGTAACAATCTATTTATAAAAGTTTAACCTAGAAATATTTTGCCTCCTTACCTTTTATTTTTTCGTTAAAAACGGTTTTAAACCCAACTTATCGGCATTAAATAATGGCAATAAAAAAAACGATCCATAATATTATGCATTCTAATTGACTAATTATACAAATAAGTTTTACTATTTTTGCACGCAATTTTTTATAGAGTACAAATTTTATTTTTTTGTAACCTTGCTCACACAACTAAAATAATGAAAATAATTCGATTTAAAAACGAAATTTCCGCTGCAATTAAGGGATTTAAAGAAAGAGGAAAGACTATAGGGTTTGTACCTACTATGGGTGCTTTACATGACGGACATAAGGCATTAGTTACACGCTGTGTTTCTGAAAATGACATTTGCATTGTCAGCATTTTCGTTAACCCGACGCAGTTCAACAACATTGTAGATTTAGAAAAATATCCGAGAAATCTTGAACGTGATGCAGAAATGCTTGAAAAGGCTGGCTGTAAACTTATTTTTGCTCCAAATCCAGAAGAGATTTATGATTCAGTTGAAATGAGTAATCAATTTAGTTTCGATTTCAACGGACTAGACAAAGTAATGGAAGGGAAATTCAGACCTGGACATTTTAACGGTGTTGTTCAAATCGTAAGTAAACTTTTCAGCCTCATTCAACCGGATAAAGCTTATTTTGGAGAAAAAGATTTTCAACAGCTAGCCATCATTCACCATATGGTAAAAGTTCTGAATTTCAAAGTGAAAATAATCGATTGTCCAATTGTTCGTGAGCCAAGTGGACTGGCATTAAGCAGCAGAAACGAACGATTAACCGAGGCTCAACGCAAAAATGCCGTCGAAATATCTAAAGTTCTGATTGAAAGTCGTAACTTTGCACCGAAGTTATCACCAAAAGAACTTACAGAGTGGATTATTAATAAAATGAACACAGTGCCTGATCTCAAAGTGGAATATTACGAAATTGTAAATTCCAAAAGTCTTCAGATATTGGATTCATGGACAGAACCTGCAGTTGGATGCATTGCTGTTTTTTGCGGTGAAGTAAGATTGATTGATAACATCAGATACAATTCTTAATTACAGAATTGTAATCAAACATTGAAAACAACCAAATAGCAACAGCTTACGGTAAGCTGTTCAACGACAAGTGAAATAACATGCTAATACACATAGTAAAATCTAAAATTCATAGAGTCTCTGTTACAGAAGCTAATCTAAATTATATAGGTAGTATTACTATCGACGAAGACTTGATGGATGCCGCTAATATAATCGCCAACGAGAAGGTTAGCATCGTAAATAACAATAATGGCGAACGTCTGGAGACTTATGTCATTCCAGGCAAGCGAAATTCCGGAGTAATTTGCCTGAATGGTGCTGCTGCACGTAAAGCACAACCCGGTGATATCATCATCATCATGGCATATGCTATGATGGAAATGGAAGAAGCTCGGACATTTAAACCGGCTATAATCTTTCCTGACACTGCAACCAACAAGCTAATTTAAACAAGCCTGCAAGTTCCTCAAATAGAAAAGCAAAAGATGCTTCTCCCAAATAAACTTTTTACTTTACAACCTATTTATTTATGAAAGTCGTTATCATCAAATACAATGCAGGTAACATTCGGTCTGTACTTTTTGCATTAGAACGTATAGGTGTAAATGCAGTTGTGACTGATGATCATAATGAAATACGTTCTGCCGACAGGGTAATATTTCCAGGCGTAGGCGAGGCATCTTCAGCCATGCAGTATCTGAAAGAAAAAGGGCTTGATACACTCATTTGTTCACTCACTCAACCCGTGTTGGGGATTTGCTTGGGTATGCAGTTAATGTGCTCTCATTCAGAAGAGAATAATACTACCTGCCTTGGAATATTTGATCAAAAAGTAAAGCTTTTCCCAAGCAGAGGCCTCAAAGTTCCTCAAATTGGTTGGAATAATATTACAAATTTAAAATCGAATCTTTTAAAAAGCGTTCCTGAAAATGCTTATATGTATTTTGTACATAGCTATTATGTAGAAAATTGTGAGAATGCAATTGCGACAACAGACTATGTTCAAAAATACAGCTCTGCAGTACACAAGAATAATTTTTATGCCGTACAATTCCATCCGGAGAAATCCGGCGAATTAGGACAAAAAATTCTGGAAAATTTTATCCGGGAGATCTAAAAAATATTGACATCTGGATTAAAGAACAGACATAAATCAATACTTTAGTTGTCATCTGAAACTTAACTTATTATTAAATGACCTTCGAGATACAATATACCGACCCAAGTTCCAATGCCAGAGCCGGCAAAATAACCACCTACCACGGTATTATTGAAACACCTATTTTTATGCCAGTGGGAACTGTAGCATCGGTAAAAGCTGTTCACTTTCATGAGTTAAAAGAAGATATTAAAGCTCAGATAATACTTGGAAATACTTATCATCTATATTTACGTCCGGGAATTGATACGCTGGAGCGAGCAGGTGGATTACATAAATTTAATAGCTGGAATGGACCAATACTAACAGATAGTGGTGGTTATCAGGTATTTTCATTATCAGCCAACCGAAAATTAAAGGAAGAAGGTGCTACTTTTCGTTCACACATCGATGGAAGTAAGCACCTTTTTACTCCCGAAAATGTCGTCGACATACAACGCACTATCGGAGCCGATATAATTATGGCTTTTGACGAGTGCACACCGGGAACTGCTGATTACCAGTATGCAAAAAAGTCTATGGAGTTAACGCACCGTTGGTTGGAACGTGGGTTAAGACATTTTGACGAGACTCAACCTAAATACGGATATTCACAAACTTATTTTCCAATTGTTCAAGGTTGTATTTATCCTGACTTGCGCCGTCAATCCGCTGAATTCATAGCTTCACAAAATCGTGACGGTAATGCAATAGGCGGATTAGCCGTAGGCGAGCCCACAGAAAAGATGTATGAAATGATAGAGGTCGTCAATGAAATTCTTCCAAAAGATAAACCGCGTTATCTAATGGGCGTCGGTACACCTCAGAATATTTTAGAAGGAATTGAACACGGTGTGGACATGTTTGATTGTGTTATGCCAACCAGAAATGGACGCAATGGAATGCTATTTACCTCGCAGGGAATTATGAACATGAAAAACGAAAAATGGAAAAATGATTTTTCACCTCTCGATGAATTTGGCACTTCATACGTTGATCGTACATATTCCAAAGCTTATCTACGTCACCTTTTTGTAAGCAAAGAGTTATTAGCTATGCAAATAGCATCCATCCACAATCTGGCATTTTATCTTTGGTTAGTTAGCGAAGCACGCAAACACATTCAAAACGGAGATTTTTCCTGCTGGAAAAAAGGAATGATCGAACAGCTCGGCAGAAGACTGTAATTAATTGAAATTTACAATGAAAATGAAAAAAATCAATTATCACGCACTGGGACTAAAAAGAATAGACACCTACATTATCAAGAAATTCTTAGGTACCTACTTTTTTTCTATTGTGCTTATCTTGAGCATTGCCGTGGTATTTGACTTAACGGAAAAGCTAGACAACTTCGTTGAAAACAATGCCCCCTTAAAAGCTATCATTTTTGACTACTACATGAACTTTATTCCTTTTTATATGAATATGTTCAGTCCGCTATTCACCTTTATCGCCGTAATCTTCTTTACATCTAAAATGGCCAGTAATACGGAGATTATTGCAATTTTGTCCAGTGGCGTAAGCTTTCGGCGGTTAATGCTCCCCTATTTTCTTTCTGCAGCTCTTATTGCATCAATATCCTTTGTCGTTGGCGGCTTTATCATACCGCCCGCTAACAAAAAGATGCTTACATTCGAAGACAAATATGTGCGGAAAATAAAACAGGACAATGCACGAAATGTACAAATGGAAGTAGAAAAAGGTGTAATCATGTACATTGAACGTTACGAAGTTTCCAATAACACTGGTTATCGGTTTTCTCTCGAAAAATTTGAGGGAAAAACACTTGCTTCGAGGCTTACTGCCGAAACAATTACATGGGATTCTGTAAGCAGATGGAAAATAACCAACTATTTGCAACGGGATTTTAACGGAATGCACGAGAAGATTTCCAAAGGTATAAGTAAAGACACCACCATCCATGTACAACCGGAAGAATTCTTTATTACTGCTCAGGAAGCTCCTCAAATGAATAATATGCAACTCGGAAGTTATTTAAAGAAGCAACGAAATCGTGGTGTTGGCAACATTCAGGGATTTGAAGACGAATATTACAAACGATTTTCAATGCCTTTAGCCGCATTTATAATGACCTTGATTGGAGTTTCATTATCATCCAGAAAAGTCCGGGGAGGAATGGGTTTACATCTCGGAATTGGGCTTGCCCTAAGTTCACTATATATCCTCTTTTCCACCATGTCCACCTCTTTCTCTGTAAGTGGAACTATGTCTGCTTTCGCTGCCGTATGGTTGCCAAATATAGTTTTCTTATTGGTTGGAATCTATTTATACAACACTGCCCCAAAATAAAGGAATTGAAACTTTTAGTATAAAAAATGGGCCAATCTAAGTTTGATTGGCCCATTTTTTTTTGCATTCAAATATTTTATCTTTCAGAATATTGCTTTTCGTAATACTTCTGATAATCGCCATTGATAATATTATCCATCCAGCTTTGATTAGCCAGATACCAGTCAACTGTTTTTTCAAGTCCTTCTTCAAATTGAAGTGACGGTTTCCAACCTAATTCGTGTTGTAATTTAGTAGAGTCAATAGCATAACGCAAATCATGTCCTGCACGATCTTTCACAAAAGTAATCAGTTTAGCCGATTCACCCGGTTCACGCCCTAACTTCTTATCCATTATTTTACATAGTTCACGAATCAGATCAATGTTGGTCCACTCATTATTTCCGCCAATATTATAAGTTTCACCGATGACACCAGTATGAAAAATAGTATCAATAGCGCGGGCATGATCATTCACCCACAACCAATCGCGCACATTTTCACCTTTTCCATAAATCGGAATAGGAAGTTTATTCTTTATATTATTGATAGAAAGCGGAATTAACTTTTCCGGAAAATGATTAGCACCGTAGTTATTCGAACAATTCGAAACCACTACCGGCAAACCATAAGTGTGATAATAAGCACGTACAAAATGATCGGAGCTAGCTTTGGATGATGAATAAGGGCTACGTGGATCATAAGCCGTTTCTTCAGTGAAGAAACCCTCTTTACCTAGCGAGCCATAAACTTCATCAGTGGAAATATGATAAAATCGTTTGCCACCCATATTACCCTTCCAAGATTCTTTAGCTGCATTCAATAAATTAGCCGTTCCAAAAACATTGGTACGAATAAACGAAAATGGATCTGCAATGGAACGATCAACATGCGATTCAGCCGCTAAGTGCACAACACCGTCAAATTGATAATTAGCAAACAACCCTGGAATAAACTTTTCATCAGTTATATCACCTTTTATGAACATGTAATTCGGAGCATCAGAAACATCTTTCAAATTTTCCAAATTACCTGCATAAGTTAATGCGTCCAAATTAATGATCTGATAATCGGGATATTTTGTAACAAATAGTCGAACCACATGTGAGCCAATAAAGCCGGCACCACCAGTTATTAAAATCGTTTTTTTCATTTAAGTGTGTTTAATATTAGCAACACAAAGATACATCCTTTTGTTGGGTCTAACAACTTGTTGATAACTTTTGAGAGGAAAAAATCGCTGTCTAATTCCTTTATCATACTTTTGCAATGTGGAAAAATTCTATCAACATATCGAAAATCTTTTGGTAAAACATGACTATGTCGTCGTACCAAATTTAGGTGGTTTTACAGTACAAATGCAATCAGCCAGAATTCTCTCTGATCGCATCACACCACCACGTGCTACCATTTGTTTTAATATATTAATGAATCAAGCCGATGGATTACTGGCCATTGAAATTTCAAGATCCGAACAAATCAGTTATCGGAAAGCAGTTGAATACATCGATGAGAGAGTAGAAAAAATCAAGAATCAACTGAATAACGCAGGAAGTGTTGTAATTGGGAATGTGGGTATTTTACAAAAAAGCGACTTTGGATCACTAACATTCAATCCTGTTTACAAATCAAACTTTTTACCCCAAAATCTGGGTTTATCTGAATTATATATCACTAAAAAGATAAGCGACACACTGAAAGAAGAACGAAAAATAACAATCAGTTTTCCTTTTGGTCAAGTTTCAAAATATGCAGTAGCAGCCATGTTACTTGCCGGATTATTTTTAGTTTCTCCGCACATCAGTGACTTACAAAAAACTGATAATGCCAGTCTAGGATCGTTACCGTTAATTCATTATATAGAGAGCAATGGCATCCAAGCAAATCCAGTCAAACTGATAAGTGAAGACACTACCGGATTTACAGAAGAAGAAACAACTAAAATTATTTCGAAAACTAAAGTACAAAACGAGACAATCAACAATACAAAGCCTATCATTCCGACAAAAGCCAGTAAAGCTACCGATCGTGAGATTCAGAACAATTATCATGTTATCGTTGCCAGTTTACCGTCGGAGACTTCGGCAGAAAAAGTCTGCGGTGACCTGATCAAAGATAAATTTGCTCATGCTCACGTTTTAGCTTCAACTAAAACTTATCGCGTAGCTATCCAATCATTCCCAAGTCAAGAAAAAGCATTAGGCTTTATGAAAAACCTTCGAAAAGTCGATCCTCGATTTGAAACAGCGTGGGTTTATATCAAAAATTAACAAGTTGCCAATAAGCTGTTTTTCTAATTCTTTTTTATTTTCAAATAAAAACACTATCTTTGCAACCGCTTTTCGAGAAAAAGCATTTAGGTATAATCATTTAATAAATAAAAAAATGCCCGTAAAAATCAGATTGCAACGTCACGGTCGTAAAGGATATGCTTACTATCATATCGTGATCGCCGACAGCAAAGCGCCACGTGATGGCAAATTTATCGAACGTATCGGTTCTTACAACCCTAACACCAACCCAGCAACAATCGACTTAAAATTCGAACGTGCTTTGTATTGGTTAACAACAGGTGCTCAACCAACCGACACCACCCGTACTATTCTTTCTAACGAAGGTGTTTTGTTGAAGAAACACTTACTTGAAGGAGCTAAAAAAGGTGCATTCGATGTAGCTGAAGCTGACAAGCGATTCGAAGCCTGGAAAGCAAGCAAAGAATCGAGTGTAAGCAAAACAAAAGAACAACTAGCTGCCGAAAAACAAGCTGCTGCCAAAGCACGTTTAGCTGCTGAAGTAGAAGTAAACAAAGTAAAAGCTGCTGAAGTAGCAAAGAAAAAAGCTGAAGCTATTGCAGCTGCAGCCGAAGCAGTTGTTGCTGAAGAAGCTCCTGCTGAAACTCCTGCTCCTGCTGAAGAAGTTGCTGAATAAAATTCGGTCGACTCGATATCATAAAAAACCCGAAAGAAATTTCGGGTTTTTTTATTTAAGGAGTTAATAGTTATCTTTGTCAATCAGAGGTATTATTATTCGCACATAATTTTTAAATTCAATCAACGTTCTAGCAAGTAGTTACAAGTAAATAGTTCCGAATTACAAGACTGTTTATCTGTATTTACTTTCAAAAAAAATATATCATCAAATATTATTTATTACTTATAATATAATAAAAGCATTAAACACAATGGATAAGACAGTTAATATCGCTTTGCAAGTTTTACCTAGTTCCAAATCAATTCACCCATACGCCATAGTTGATAAAGCTATAGAAACTATTGCCGCATCAGGAATCAGATATAAGGTAACTCCGTTTGAAACAGTTATGGAAGGAAGCTATGAGGAAATAATGAAGGTGGTGAAGCTCGCTCAGGAAGCCTGTTATGAAGCAGGAGCGGATAGTCTAATGACCTACATAAAAATACAAAGTTCCCGTACTGATGTGAGCATAGAAGATAAAATGGAAAAATATGAGTAGTCTGTGATAAAAAGGGCAGCAATAACTTTACAAGCAAATCGTCAGGTTTTAAAAAATATGACGTGGCTCACTGTCCTTCAGTTTGCCAATTACCTGATTCCACTATTGATAATTCCATACATTGTTCGTGTTCTTGGAGTTGAGATATTTGGTAAAGTTACCTACGCCCAAAACATTATTTCGTACTTCACGCTGACTATTAATTTTGGATTTGATTACTCTGCCACACGCGAAATAGCCATAAACAAAGCGGATAAAAGCGCTCGGGAACGAATTTTCTGGAGTGTCTTAAAGCAAAAATCGATATTGCTTTTACTTTCATCTGCAGGCTTATTGATATTGTATTTTACCTTTTCGAGAGTTAATGACGACTTTACATTGTATCTTTTCGTTTTTTTGATGAATGTGGGGGTAGTCCTTTTTCCAACCTGGTTCTTTCAGGGAATGGAAGAGATGGGCAAAATGGCAACTTGCAATGTACTGATTAAAGGAGGCGGACTCATATTGACACTCTTCCTCGTCAAATCCTCGGCCGATTATCTGGCTTATCCTCTTTTGACCTCTCTTGCTTATATTATATTTGGCGCAGGGGCTATTATTTATGTGATAAAACATTATCATATTCAATACACAAAATCAGACAAAACTGTAGATAAGAATATATTCAGTAAAAGTTTACCCATATTTCTGAATAATTTATTTGTAAGTGGATATACGATTGCGAATCTTACGATGCTAGGATTTTATGTTTCGAACAAAAACTTAGGATACTATTCCGGGGCATTTAAGATCATAATGGCCATACTGATGTTGACTAGCACACCTATAAATATGTCTATGTACCCTACAATAAGTAGGAAATTTGCTAAATCAAAACAAATTGGCATATCATATTTTAAAAAATCAATGTTTAACCTGACCTTAATTTCAATTTTAATTTCACTAGTAACATTTATAGCTTCACCTGTTTTGGTTAGATTATTATTAGGTAAAGAATTTGAGAGTTCTTTAGATTTGCTGAGGATATTTTCGATCTTACCTTTTTTAGTTATAATGGCCAGCCTTTTCACGGTACAAGGATTATATGGAGCCGGGTTACAAAAGTATGCACCATGGATTGGAGCGATATTAGGACTTCTTTGTATCATATTCAATATGATTTTTATTCCTGTATTTGGAGTCTATGGAGCTGCCTGGGGATGGGTCATTTCAGAGTTTATCGAAATAATCTTAGCCGGAAGTTTGTTTTATCGGGGAATTAAATCGGAATAGTTGAATTAACAATCTTCTTCTTTTCAGTAAAACAAGATAATATGATTTTGACAATTATTATTTGCCTTGTATTTTTGCTTTTGAGTTTAATCTGTTCAAAGAATAATCTGTTTTCTCCAGGTGTTATCACATCCGGACTCTGGCTTTGTATTATGGTTTTATATTTGTTTTTAAACCATGCACTCAATCCATTGACAAATAAATACTATATAGCCATTAATTTATGGGTGGCGTTTTTTTGTTTGTCCTCTTTATTTATACAATCTCTTAGTTTTACAACAAAGCCTGCAGTTACTCCCAGCACTTTAACCCGGAATATACTATTCTACATTTCTATACTTACATTTCCACTAGTCATTTGGAAAATTTATGAGCTTGCCAAATTAGGAACTTCTCCTAATATGATGAATAATCTAAGAGCAGTAGCTGTGGGAGGCATTAAAAATGTCAATATCGAAGACGCAAGCCCGTTCTATATTATTATTTGGTTTGTAAGCTACTTAATTGAATTAAATCAATACTCAAAAAAAAACAGACACCGAGTTCTTATTCTTTTTTTGATGTACTTTGTGTATGCTGCCATCACAATGGCTAAAATACATTTTCTGATATTATTTATCTCTACAGCATACCTTCTTTATTCAAAGAAAGTGCTTAAAATAAAACATATTTTTCTTGGAATATTATGTCTTTTTTTTGTATTTGAGGGAGTTCAAATGTTGAGATCCTCTTCTACTATAAAAGATACTCATCTGACCAAAAATATGATATCTTTGTATTTATTAAGCCCATCACCAGCCTTTAATACTGTAAAACCTGAGAGTTCACAGTTTTTCGGCGAGAATGTTTTTCGATTTATATATGCTCTAAATTACAAATTGGGATTATCAGCTCAAAAGCCTGTAGATACTTTTCTGCCATTTGTAAATGTAGGCACCGGAACGAATACCTATACTATTCTTTATCCATTTTATAAAGATTTTGGGTTAGCAGGAGTGGGCTTTTTTGCTGTTGTTCTTGGATTGATAATGGGTTATATCTATAATAAAGCTGAAAATGGCAATCTTATATTCATCATAATTTATGCATTTCTACTTTATCAAATAATGATGCAATATGCTGCAGAAATATTTTTCACAAATTTCTCTTTAAATATTAAGAGATTAATAATTGTATTATTGCCATTTTTCATTAATAAATATGAACTCTTTTTCAAGAATAAAAAACACGAATTAATTGAGAAGAAAGAACTAGATGATTAAATTTCAGAATGATACAATTACGATAGTTATCGTTTTATATAAAAAAGGACTTATCGACTGCGTGACTTACCAGACGTTAATTAGTAGCCTTACGTCTAGTAAAATAAACTATCACCTGATTATCTACAATAATTCTTCTGCTATTCACATCTCGTCGTCAGATAAATATGAAGTCGTAAATGCTAGAAAAAACGAGAGGTTATCTGGGGCATATAACTACGCTTTAAATCTTGCTATAAAAAACAGCTGTAAATGGCTTCTTTTATTGGATCAAGACACTGAAGTAACTGCAGGATATATTGAAAAATTAGATTTGTTTTTAAACGGTAGTAGTGATGCAAATATAGTTGCTGCTGTTCCTGTTTTAGTCAACAAGAATAAGATTCTGTCTCCTAAAATAGCCAGTTCAATTGGATGGTGGGAGTACAATATCAAGCACAATGGTTCTCAACAAGAAAAAATTGTAGCTTTCAACTCATTAACACTAATCAATACTGAATTTATGCAATCCATTGGAGGATTTCCTTCTGAGTATCCATTGGACATGCTGGATCATTGGTACTACCATCAAATAAGTCTGTTCGATAAACAGGTCTATATTTTGGATACTAAGATAAATCATAATCTGTCATTGCTGAAGTATGAGGAAAACATAAGTTTGACAAGGCATATAGACTTTTTAGAAGCGGAAAGAAGATTTGTACTGAACGAGTTAAGTATTCTACACTATATAAGTTATAAAATCAGACTGTCATTACGATTTATGAAACAGCTTATCTTCTATAAGAATAAAAGATACTGTAAAATTACACTAAAAAGCATCTTTAGGTAGTCATGTTTTGGTTTCAATTATTATTCTAATCATTTATGAATAGCATCTGTATCACAACTTATAACGGAGAAAAATACATCAAAGCTCAGCTTGATTCAATCCTTCCACAGCTGGGCATTGACGATGAAATTATCATCTCCGATGATGGATCTACAGATCAGACTCTGAAAATCATCAATGGGTATGACGATAAGCGAATTAAACTATTAAATCACAAACAAACAACTAAATATGTCCGGTTTCCTTTTTATAAAACAACAAAAAACATCGAAAATGCATTAGTGTATACCAAAGGCGATTTGATTTTTTTAGTTGATCAGGATGATAGCTGGGTGTCTACTAAAATGCAGAAAGTTACTGAGGAGATGGATTCAAATCTATGTCTTTTACACGATTGTATTGTTGTTGATCAAAATGGAAACGAGCTTTTGCCATCTTATTTTGATCAAAACAGATCCGGAATGGGGATAATTCCGAATTTATGGAAAAACTCTTATCTGGGATGCTGCATGGTAATCAGAAAAGAATTATTGAAAACGGCTCTTCCTTTTCCTAAAATACCAGTTCCTCATGATATTTGGTTAGGGTTGTTGGCCGAATGGAAGGGTAATACAAAAATGATAAACAACAAGCTGTTATACTATCGAAGGCACAAATCAAATCAATCTACCGCAAGTGGAAAAAGCAAATTGGATTACTTATACAGAATACAATATCGACTAAATATTTGTTTAGCATTTATTGTTAGAATCGGTTTTAAAAGATAAATATTAATAGAGTTAATCAAGTAGTAAAATTAATAATTTTCTTTTGGAAAACTAAATGCTGAAACAGTCTTGTAACTCGTAACTATTTACTTGTAAATACTTTTATGAAAAAGATATTACACATTTCTAAATATTTTCATCCCTACTATGGTGGTATCGAAGATGTAGCCAAAACTATAATCGATGAGCTAAAACCCTATTTTGAACAACGGGTTATCTGTTTTGGTCATGAAAAAGAAACTACAAGCTCTGTTAATGGCATAGAAGTACTACGTATTAAAACTATCGGAACTATCGGTTCACAACCTGTTTCATTCAGCTACAAACAAAAATTACAAAAATTAATCGATTCATACAGGCCTGATTATATCCACATTCACTTACCCAACCCGCTTATTTCAATCTACTTACTTTATGTGAATATTTACGATGCCAAAATTATTACCCATTGGCATGCAGATATTTTGGGTCAACAATACTTTTACTGGCTCTACAAGCCATTAGAAAAAAGGATATTAGAAAGGTCATATAAAATTATCGCCACAAGCAAAGCCTATCTGAATAATTCTCTGCCTCTGCAAAGTTTCCAACAGAAAACGACTATTTTACCAAATACGGTAAACGAAGATAAACTCAAAATCCAAAACAACGATCAGAGTAATATTGAGAAGCTCAAAATTCAATATGAAAATAAGAAAATTATTTTCTTTGTTGGCAGACACGTTCCTTATAAAGGTATTGATTATCTGATTGAAGCTGAAAAGTCAATTAAAGAAGATTGCGTTATTGTCATTGCAGGTGTAGGAGAGCAAACTGCCAGACTCTTGGAAAAAGCAGGTAAAAATAAGCGAATCCAATTCGTTGGGAAGCTTTCAAATACTGAATTAAAACAGTATTTATATGCTTCAACTGTATTTGCTTTTCCATCTCATACTCGTAGCGAAGCTTTTGGAGTAGCACTGGCAGAAGCACTCTATTGCGGATTACCGGCAATATCCTTCGAAATTAAAGGTTCCGGTGTCAATTGGGTTAATAAAAATAACTACACAGGATTGGTAGTAGAGAATAAAAATGTAGCTAAATTTGCAGAAGCTCTATCAAGCATTCTTTCATCCGATTCGCTGAGAGATAAACTCTCCGTGAATGCGAAAGAGTGGGTGAAACATAATTTTCTCAAAAATCAGATAGTTACTGCCATACATAAAATTTACTCCTGAATTCTACACAATCCTATGATAAACATCTCCATCGCATTGTATAAGCACTCGCTTGCCGAAGTTACTCTTTTGGTAGGCACTTTGCGGGAGTCGTCTATGGTTTCCAGCATATTCCTCATCGACAATTCCCCGGTCTACAATTCTGAATTCAGTATGTTGCCTGCAACATATATTTTTAACAATAAGAATTTGGGATATGGTGCTGCACATAATATCGCTATTCATAAAACTATCGATCAGAAACTTCCCTATCATTTGGTTGTCAATCCAGATATAACGTTCGATCCAACAATCTTGAAGAATATTGTCAATTTTATGGATAATAATTCAAATATTGGATTACTAATGCCCAAGGTGTATTATCCTAACGGAGAAATTCAGTACCTTTGCAAGCTATTACCAACACCTGCTGATCTAATCTTTAGACGTTTTTTACCGCAAAAGTGGACACAAAAACAGATAGCAAAATTTGAGATGCATGCTTGGGGGTATAACCAGACGATGGATGTGCCTTATCTTTCCGGTTGCTTTATGTTTCTAAGAACAGAAGCTGCCCGTCAAGCGGGAATGTTTGATGAACGCTTTTTTATGTATCCCGAAGACATTGATTTGACAAGGCGGATTCATCGGAAATATAGAACCGTGTTTTATCCTGAAGTATCCGTCGTACATCAACATGCTCAAGGCTCTTACAAAAATCTGAAATTATTGGTTATCCATGTCTGGAATATGATTAAATATTTCAATAAATGGGGATGGTTTTTTGATAAAGAAAGACGGAAAGTAAACAACGAGACTCTTAAACAACTGATTAATTGAATTCCAGATATAATAATTAAAGAACAAAAACTATGAATTTCAGCTTTGTACAAATTACCAGTGCTTTTATGGTTCTTTTTGCCATTATCGATATTTTGGGCTCTATCCCCATTATTCTTAATATTAAAAGCAAAGGGCAAAGTGTGTATGCATTAAGAGCCAGTGTAGTAGCACTACTTATTCTTATTGGTTTTCTTTTTTCTGGCGAAGCTGTATTAAGGTTGTTCAATGTAGATATTCAGTCATTTGCTGTGGCAGGCGCGTTGATCATTTTTATATTCTCATTAGAAATGATTCTTGATGTTGAAATTTTTCGCAACAAGGGACCCGAAGGAGGTTCGTCCATTGTTCCCATTGCTTTTCCGCTTATAGCCGGACCCGGTTCATTCACAACCCTACTATCACTAAGAGCCGAATATGCCACCGAAAATATTATTATTGCTTTGCTATTAAATCTGATCTTTGTATTTATTGTATTAAGATCGACCTCAAAAATAGAGAAACTTATTGGTGAAGGCGGTATTTACATCCTTCGGAAATTCTTTGGAATTATTCTATTGGCCATTGCCGTAAAATTATTCACCTCCAACATCGGGTCATTATTAAACTGATCTCTACTAAAACATTATTTTATATGTAATTAGGCAAGCAGTTTGTATCGGACTTTATTTGGGTGTGTTAGATGCTCACTTTAGCCCTTTAGAAGCTTACTTGACATGTTTAGAAGGTCACTTGTGGTCTTTAGATGGTTACTTGACACGTTTAGAAGCTTACTTGACTAGTTCAAAAAACTACTTGACACGTTTAGAAGGTAACTTGTGGTCTTTAGATGGTCACTTGACAAGTTCAGAAGGTCACTTGACTACGATAGAAGCCTACTTATCAATACTCAAACCGTCCAAATTCGCTTTCAATCAGTAGCTCGGCTTTATCAGAAACTTCACAGCGACCTACTACTTGCGCTTCAATATTAAATGATTTGGAAATGTCAATCACCTGCTGAGCATATTCGGCGGGCAAATACACTTCCAACCGATGACCCATATTAAACACCTTATACATTTCCTTCCAGTCGGTTCCCGATTCTTTCCGAATCAACTGGAACAAAGGGGGTACCGGAAACAGATTATCTTTCACCACCTTCAGATTTTCAATAAAATGAAGTATTTTGGTTTGTGCACCACCTGAACAATGTACCATTCCGTGAATATTCGGACGCAGCTCTTCCAATAGTTTTTTTACCACCGGCGCATAAGTTCGGGTTGGCGACAAAACCAGCTTTCCGGCATCAATACCCAAGGCTTCTATTTTGTCTGTCAATTTACAAGATCCTGAATAAGCCAACTCCTGTGGTATATCGGCATTATAACTCTCGGGATACTTAGTAGCCAAATAGTTGGCAAAGACATCGTGACGCGCCGAAGTTAGTCCATTACTGCCCATACCACCGTTATATTCTTTTTCGTACGTAGCTTGTCCGCTCGACGAAAGTCCCACAATCACGTCGCCTGGTTTAATGTTTGCATTATCAATCACGTCCGACCGCTTCATCCGGCAAGTCACCGTGCTGTCCACAATAATTGTACGCACCAAATCACCCACATCGGCAGTTTCACCTCCGGTAGGGTAAATCTTCACTCCCATCGTTGCCAGCTCATCTACCAGTTCATTGGTACCATTAATGATGGCCGAAATAACTTCACCCGGAATCCTGTTTTTATTGCGTCCTATTGTGGAAGACAGCAATATATTATCCGTTGCACCCACGCATAATAAATCGTCGGTATTCATTATCAACGCATCCTGAGCAATGCCTTTCCACACCGAAATGTCACCGGTTTCTTTCCAATACACATAAGCCAACGACGATTTTGTTCCGGCTCCATCGGCATGCATAATATTGCAATAGTCGGGATCATTTCCCAGAAAATCCGGAATTATCTTACAAAATGCTTTTGGGAATAAGCCTTTATCTATGTTTTTTATTGCATTATGTACATCTTCTTTCGAAGCCGATACGCCTCGCAAATTATACCGTTGATCGCTCATGTTATTGTTATTATATTGTGTATTCGTTGTTATACTCTGGATAAATTATTAAATCATTAGGTCCTAAAATTCTGATATAAATCAGTCATCACATCCAACTCATCGTCCTGACTCCTTAATCATCTGTGTTATTTTGCTATTAAATTCTTTTTCTTTCAGAAGCTGTTCCAGCGTCATATGCATGCGGTAACACCAAAAGTTACGGGGATTACTCGGCACATTGATTCGTTCGGCAAAAGGATGTTCCAGACACAAAGTTGAATCCAACGCCATCCAGTCCTGCCAGGGAAGAATGATCAACATGGCCTGCGACTGTAAGTGCTGCTCAATGATGCGTTCGGCTATCCATGATTCGCAAGTAGCCGGAGCAGGTCCCTGCATCCCTAAAGCTCTATTATAAAACCGTTGAGTCAGAACAGGATCTTCTTCCCACCAGGCGCGAATTGGATTCATATCATGCGTAGAAGTGGTACAAACTGACCGATACGGAGCTTCCGAAGGCATGGCAAATTCTGTATTCGGCTTTTTGGGCATCCGTTGAATTTCGAGACTAATAATTTCCAGCTCGTTCATCACATCAGGCACCGAATCGGGCACCATACCCAAATCCTCACCGCACACCAACATGTTGGTTGCCGAGATTAATGCCGGCAATTTCTTTAAAGCTTGCTGCTTCCAAAATTCAGTATGACGATGATAAAAATAGTCCACATAAAGCTTATCCAACAGCCGACGCGTATTTTCCGGCAAATCCCGAAAAGTTGCTGAGCTATGCATGGAAATACGGGGGTGAAATTTATCTGGTTCACGGGAATCACGGACAAAAAGAACTTCGCAATGCAACATATACAAGCCATCCCGAATCAAAACCTCCTTATTTCCAAAATTGTATCCCAGCGATGCAAAATGTTTTTCGATCTTTTTCTGGGTATCGTATTCCGGTTTAAACTTATAATTCTGCCACCCATCGGTCAACAGGTATTCACGAATCACATCGTCGGTGTATTTGCCAAAAGTAGCATAAAGCACATGCTCTTTTAGATAAGGTTTGAGAAAGCGGCTTTCATCCATCCAGATCCCTCTTGACTCCAATTCACTTCGTGTAAAAGGTAAAGCTGGACAAAAACTACCCGTCAACCCCCATACCGCATCAACTGGAATTTCCCAGATCCGAAAGAATCCAAGAATATGATCTATGCGATAAGCATCAAAATATTCGGACAGTTTCTGAAATCTTTTTTTCCACCATTGATATCCGTTTTTTGCCATGAGTTCCCAGTTGTACGTGGGAAAACCCCAGTTTTGTCCGGTAGCCGAAAAATCATCAGGAGGAGCACCTGCTTGTCCGTTTGCATTAAACAAATCTGGCTCCACCCAAGCATCCACACTTCGCGGACTGACTCCAATAGGAATGTCACCCTTTATGGCAACTCCATTAGCCCGTGCATAATCATGCACTGCCATCAATTGTTTATGTAAGTGATACTGTAGAAAGTAAAAAATGGCAATATCATTATAATGAGCCAACTCCGGAAACGACAACGCTTCTATGTCAGCCTGATTATATATACCGAAATCCGGCCATTTTCCAAACTCAGGCGTACCGTTCATGTCGCGTAAATACGAAAAAGCAGCATACGGCACCAGCCACTCTTTGTTAGCTTCAAAAAAAGCTTTATAATCATCAGAAGCAAATAAAGCAGGACTTTCCTGTGGATAAATGAGTTTGAAAAATTCCCATTTAGCATTCATTACATTCTGATAATCAGAAAATGTTTGCGCATTCAGTTCTTGTTTTTTTGCCTTAAAATAGTCTTTTTGTTTTTTTGTTTTTAATTGACCCAAACTCTCTAAATGCAAATAGATTGGATGCAAGGCATATACTGAAACCGCATTATAAGGATAGGAATCATAGTTGGTATGATAAAGAATAGTATCGTTAATCGGCAAAGTCTGAATAATGCGTTGACCTGTTCTCTTTGCCCAGTCAACCATTTTTTTTAAATCATCAAACTCTCCGATGCCAAAACCAGATTCGCTTCGAAGTGAAAATACCGGTATGGCCACACCCGCTCCTTTCCACGAAGGTATAGTCCGGATAAAATGTTCATCAGTGACCACTGTCAGGGCACTTTTATCTGCAGCCTGAAGCAATCGGTTAGGACCTCCACCCCACGCCAATACCTCATCTGTTTTTGTATCAACAATCAGGTATTTATATTCGAGCGGGAAGGTTATTTTGGTTGCATCCAGTGCAATACTCCAAACTGGATACTTCGATTCATCCAGCCGGACCTTATGAGCAACATCCCAGTTTCCAAGTATTTTCTGATTTCCTACAATAGCAAAATGCCGGTCAGACTCCATTTGCGGACAATTTACCCGCAGTACGACATCACCTTTCTGATTTTGGGTTATAGCTTCTAATGGAGAACGTTTAAAAAAACAATCCGAAAAAGCAGCTGTTACAAACGGACTGTCGCCATACGAAGCACGCCAGTTATCATAAACAACGACAGATTCCTTTACGACAGGAAACTCAACCCTCCGAATACCTCCATATTCAAATTGAGATGATTTATCCTGATTAAGAATAGCATATTGATAAGATATTGAGTCAACTGCACTTATTGTTATTTTTGCACTCCATTCTGATTTTTCGTTACATCTCATTATAAAACTTTCCGTGGAAAGATTCTCTGAATTTCCGGAAATAGGATAAATCAACAAGTACAAAGATTGCCCCCATTGAGTTTTATAGTGTATATTGAATTGTATCTTCATAAATCAGAACTAATATTGGCTACAAATTTACGAAAATAAAGCACACGAAAAAACCCGAACCAAGCGACTCTCAAAAGATTGGATGCAAACGTTTGAATTTTAGCGAATGAAGACGAACAAATAAGTGCTGGAAAACTCAAAGTCAGAGAACCCTTAAACGTCTCCTGAAAAAAACGCTCAACATTTTCATAATAAAAATTGTTTCATTATAGAATAAAATTCCACTCTGACTCTAGAACTTTCCGATAAAACCATTTTAAATTAAAGAAGATATGAAATTATCAAAGTACATTGGTATTATTTTAGGTACACTTGTTGGATTAGTGCTAATCGTAGCCCTCTTTGTTCCCAAAGAATTTAAATATGAGAAATCGATAGTAATTAAGGCATCGATTGAAAAAGTATGGGGAAATATCAACTCATTGTCAGCATTGGACAGATGGAACCCCTGGAATGATCGCGATCCGAACATGAAAAAAGAAACAATCGGCATGGACAGTACAGTTGGAGCTATGCAAAGTTGGGAAAGCAAGATTGTTGGTTCCGGTAGTCAGACCATTGAAACAATCGAAAAGCCTACTTTTTTAGAGACAAAATTAGATTTTTATAAGCCTCACAAAAGTCATGGAAAAGCATATGTCAAACTAACCGCCAACGGAAATCAAACTAAAGCCACTTGGGGAATGACAGGAAGGATTCCCTATCCAATTAATATTATGATTTTATTCATGGATATGGAGAAAAATATGGGAAAAGACTGGGATAACGGACTATCAAAGTTGAAGAAAATAAGCGAAAGCAAATAATTCGGTTTTCTGAAAAAGTAAACCTTCTTGGCGATTTACTTTTTTCTTATAACCCGAACCATTACTCTTTGAACTTTTTTTTCTAAATTTGTCGAACTCATTCATAACCCTTACAGCTAATCAACCATGGATACCCCATTTCAGATAATTAAAATTACCAAAGAATTTGTTGAAACTATTCGTGCAAACCGAGAAGATGCTCACTTCCACGATTTCGAAGAGTTAGCTATAGTTACGGGGGGAAGTCTGGAACATTATATTGATTTTCAAGTTGAGGTAATAACAGCTCCTTCGGTAAGTTATATTTCAATGGGTAAAATGCATCGGGTTGTTGAACGAGACGATTTGCGTGGCTGGCTTATCAAGTTCCAGACAGAATTTATCCCCGACTCAAAACTAAATTTTTATTCTAATTTTTTTACCTCAACCAGTATTCCAATAGCTCCAAAAGGGTGTACAAACAGATTCGTAAGTCTCTGCGAGATAATACAAACTGAATATGAACACGAAAATCCGGATTTTCAAACCATCCGCTATCTCACTACCGGATTAATTTCAATGATAGAATCCGAACGAAAAAGGATTATTCCAATTGAAAATAAAGTAAAATCATCTCAAATAGATACATTTAATAATTTTCTAAAGATTCTGGAACAAAATTTCCGTCGAGATGAAGGTGTATCATTCTATGCTGAAAAGATGAATATGTCGGAACGAAATCTAAATATTATTTGTAAAAATAATTTTCAAAAGAGCGTTTCGGAAATCATAGAAACTCGGAAGCTCATCGAAGCCAAAAACCTATTGATCCACTCAGAAAAATCTGTTTCCGAAATTGGCTACGAACTCGGCTACAACGAGAAATCTTATTTTACACGTGTTTTTCGTAATAAACTTTCAATCACTCCAAGTGAATTTCGCGAAATGACTCGCGCTATGATTTCCTAAAAGTACCACCCATTTTCCGAAAACTGTTACCGTTGACTCTAGCCCATGCTGTACCTTTGCATCATAATAATCAACAAAATTTACAGTAATCTTTAAAGTTCGGGAACGATGAGAAAACTTATTTACACTGCCTTCGTAGCAATGCTTTTCATTTCAACAACGGTAGGTGCAATCAACAATGCATCAAACAATCAAAAAGAAATTGCAGCTTTGCGTGCTCAGATAAAGACGTTGACTGCCAATAATGCTCTTATTGCCGGTTATCTTCAAAAATTTGACACACTTGATTTCACGGTTTTCAGTAATCAACAATGGGTACGCCTACACGAAAGCCATGCTAAAAATATTAAAGTAAACTGGCCCGACGGACATTTCACTATAGGGATCGAACGTCATATCGCTGATTTAAAAGCTATGTTTGTGTATGCGCCCAACACTCAGATTAAAGTACATCCGGTTCGCTTCGGATCAGGAAACATGACATGTGTTACAGGCATTATGACTGGAACATTCACCCAACCAATGCCAATCGGTAACGGTAAGTTTATACAACCGACAGGAAAATCATTTAACTTACCTATGTGTACTGTTGGCATTTGGGAAAATGGCGTAATGACAGAAGAATATCTATTTTGGGATAATCAAACGTATATGAATCAACTGGGCTTAGGTAAGTAATCTCTTTATTTTAAAACATACTTTTATAACAAAAACATGGAACCAAAAATTGCTCAAAAAGGGCCTTTTGCAGTAAAACTGGAGGCTGGAAAAAATTATCACTGGTGTGCTTGTGGCAGAAGTCAAAATCAACCATTTTGTGATGGGTCTCACAAAGTAACTGAATTCACACCGCTTTCTTTCAATGCTGAAAAATCAGGTGAAGCTCATTTATGCGGTTGCAAGCACACTAAGAACCCACCTTATTGTGACGGATCGCATGCAAAGCTCTAACCTCATTTGCAACTAACGTTGTATTTATTTAGAATTATGGCCTTTGATTCATTAGTCAAAGGCCATAATAAAAAAAACAGCTAAAATGACAAATATCAACCGAAATCAGGTGTTGATCATATATGCATTAATATTATAAAACAGCAACCATGAACGAATTAAATACAACAAGACAATCCACGGACAACATCAGTCGTATGCCCGTGCTGTTCGTTGGACATGGTAGTCCTATGTATGCCATTGAAGAAAATGAGTTTGTACAAAACTGGCGGGGCTTAGGCGAAACACTCCCAACACCCAATGCCATAATCTGTATTTCGGCACATTGGGAAACCCGCGGCACGCAAGTTACCGCTATGCAAAACCCACCAACCATCCATGATTTTGGTGGATTTCCACAAGAATTGTATGACGTTCAGTATCCGGTAGCCGGTAGCCCCGAGCTGGCAACGAAAATTATTAAATTCGTTTCCGGAACTACAGTTATTGCCGATCAGAAATGGGGACTGGACCATGGAGCATGGAGTGTAATCAGACGTATGTATCCCAAAGCAAATATTCCTGTAATTCAACTCAGTCTGGATTATAACAAATCGCCTGAAGAACATTACAAGCTGGCAAAAGAGCTGGCCTCATTCAGAAATAAAGGGGTCCTGCTCATTGGCAGCGGCAATATAGTTCATAATCTACGCAAAGTCACATGGGATAAACCTGATGACGAGGAATATGGTCTGGATTGGGCAATTGAAGCCAACGAAACGATAAAAAGACTGATTCTTGAAAATAAGCATAAGGAATTAATTGACTATAACCTATTGGGTAAAGAAGTTCAAATGGCCGTGCCAAGCCCCGATCATTACTTACCATTACTTTATACATTAGCTTTAAAAGAAGAAGATGAAAATATTTCGTTCTTCAATGATAAAATAGTGATGGGTTCGCTTTCCATGACATCAATACGTATTGGATAGATATTCATTCAATACAGACAGTGATAACAAACTGAATTTCAACAAGCACGTGAAATCTATCAAAAATGGAAAATATTTTGATTCAGGTCTTTGCAGATTAAAAATAAAGTCGTATTTTTGCAGCTCTTTTCGGATAAGGTAACAAAGAAGCAATGCCAACGGCAACTCACCTTCCCGATGTAATCAGAAAAGTCGTTTAAAATGTACGCAATCGTAGAAATTTTGGGACAACAGTTTAAGGTGGAAGCCGGAAAAAGACTGTATATCCATCGCATGGAAGAAGCCGAAAGAGGCTCACAACTAGAATTTGACAAAGTGTTGTTGATTGACAACGAAGGTGCTATTACTGTTGGAGCTCCTGTTGTTGCCGGTGCAAAAGTTGTTGCAGAAGTATTATCACACGTTCGTGGCGAAAAAGTTATTGTTTTCCACAAAAAACGTCGTAAAGGATACCGCAAACGTAACGGTCACCGTCAAAACTTCACAGAGTTATTTATTAAAGAAATTGTAGCTTAACCGATAAAAATTAGAAGAAAATGGCACATAAGAAAGGGGTTGGTAGCTCAAAGAACGGTCGTGAATCGGAAAGTAAACGATTGGGTGTAAAGATTTTTGGTGGTCAATTTGCAAAAGCAGGTAACATCATTGTTCGTCAACGTGGAACTGTTCACAATATTGGTGAAAACATCGGTATGGGAAAAGATCATACTTTGTTCGCATTAGTTGACGGAGTAGTAGAATTCAGAAAAAAGAAAGACAACAAGTCATTTGTTTCTGTAAAACCTATCGAAGCTAATTAAGCATTAGCCGATACTCAACACACATAAATCTCCTGTTGTTTTACATCCATGTAAAATTGCGGGAGATTTTTTATTTCAGAAAACTGTAATGAACAAATAATCTCAATTACGGCTCAACACATTCAACGATCAATCATAAAATATGCTTACACTCAAATACATCACCGAAAACACCGACGAAGTAATTATTCGGTTGGCAAAGAAAAATTTCGACGGAGCTGCCATTATTGCTCAAGTAGTGGAATTGGACAATATACGTAAAACAACGCAAGTTCAGGTTGATACTGCTTCAGCCGAACTAAATAACTTGTCGAAAGAAATCGGATTGCTTTTCAAACAAGGGAAACAAGACGAAGCTGCACTGGCTAAAGAAAAAACGGTAGAATTAAAAGAAAGCATCAAAATATTAGGCGATCAACAAACAGCGGCAGAACAAAAGCTGAACGAATTATTAGTTCAAATTCCAAATCTGCCACACGCGAGTGTACCTGCCGGAAAACATGCCGAAGACAATCTAATAGAACGAACCGGCGGGCTAATGCCAAATTTACACGCCGATGCCGTACCACACTGGGATCTGGCAAAGAAATATGATCTGATTGACTTTGAGTTAGGTGTCAAAATTTCGGGAGCAGGATTTCCTGTTTATAAAGGTAAAGGAGCTCGTTTACAACGTGCATTAATCAACTTCTTCCTAGACAATGCCCGCGAAGCCGGCTATCTGGAGATACAGCCACCTTATGTAGTTAATGCTGCTTCAGGCTATGGAACCGGACAATTACCAGACAAAGAAGGGCAAATGTACCATTGTACCGTAGACGATTTATATCTGATACCGACTGCCGAAGTACCGGTCACAAATATTTATCGTGATGTGATTCTGAACGAAAATGAATTGCCTATCAAAAATACTGCTTATTCAGCTTGTTTCCGTCGCGAGGCTGGCTCCTATGGAAAAGATGTACGGGGATTAAACCGACTGCACCAATTTGATAAAGTAGAAATTGTACAGATACAACATCCTGACAAATCCTATGAGACACTTGATCAGATGGTGAATTACGTACAAACTTTAGTAGATAAACTGGAATTGCCTTGGCGCATTCTTCGCCTTTGTGGAGGTGATTTGAGTTTCACTTCAGCTTTGACATTCGACTTTGAAGTTTTCTCTGCAGCACAGGAACGTTGGTTAGAGGTAAGTTCGGTTTCGAACTTTGAAAGCTACCAGGCAAACCGCCTGAAATGTCGATTCAGAACAACCGACAAGAAAACTCAGCTTTGTCATACGTTGAATGGAAGTGCGATGGCATTGCCACGTATTGTAGCTGCATTGTTAGAGAATAATCAAACACCTGAAGGAATTCGTATTCCGAAGGCATTGATTCCGTACACCGGATTTGATATTATAGATTAAAGTTCCGAAATAAACGGTTAAAAAGTAGGGGCAGGTTTCAACCTGCCCCTACTCTATTTTTGGAGACTTAGGCTTCTTGACCTTATCTTCATTTTTGGCAATAAAATCTTTCCAGCCCGAATAAGCTTTTTCCGAAGTAGGTCTTCCCATTTGAAGAAAATGGCAATACGCTGCTGCCAGTCCATCGGTGGCGTCCAATTGCGGTAACATGCTTTCTTGAGGAATATTCAAATACCGGCGAAGCATATCCGCCACTTGTTATTTCGAGGCGCTCCCACTCCCTGTAATGGCCATTTTAATCTTCAGTGGTGCATATTCAGTAATCGGGATATCCCGATACAAAGCAGCCGACATAGCTACTCCCTGAGCGCGTCCAAGTTTCAACATAGATTGTACGTTTTTCCCAAAGAAAGGAGCTTCAATAGCCAGATGGTCGGGGTGAAATTCATCAATCAATGACAGAGTACGGGCAAAAATACGCTGAAGCTTCAAATAATGATTGCTGTATTTTTTTAAATAAAGTACCCCCATAGCCAGCATTTCAGTTTTATTTCCGGTCACTTTAAGGAGACCGTAGCCCATGATGGTAGTTCCCGGGTCGATGCCTAATATCACTTGTTCTTTTATCATTTTTATTCTACCAATTCCAAAACAGTGGTAAAAAACACCACTTCAGTGCCGAATTCATGAGCACAGCTTTCCTTGAAAATTGCGCTAAATTCCTGATTCCATTGTTTTAGCGTTTGCATATCATTGACGCGGAATTGCACCGAAAAAGAAGTCCCCTCCTGCTCTGCACTGGTAATAACTCTTGCCACCTGTGGATAGCTGAAATAAGTAGAATCGAGCATAAAAGGAATATGTTGTTCCCGAATCCACTTGAGCCAAGAGCCATGCGCCTTGTCGGATACGAGATAAGTAGTATTAAAGATGAGTATAAATATGATCTTGTTGATAAATTATGTGAACAAAAGTAGTCATAATTTCCAAAACTTCCTTATCTTTGCGCAGCAATTTAAAATCAAGCCGGGGGTTTAGCTCATCTGGCTAGAGCGTGACACTGGCAGTGTCAAGGTGATCGGTTCGAGTCCGATAATCTCCACTTGGTTAATTGAAACGCCGACTACGTGAGTAGTTGGCGTTTTTTTTATTTATTCAACGATGGGCAAAATAACTGGTGGATGACTCTTTGTAAAAGTGCACAACAAGAAGCAATTCAGCGAAGTGATTTATTTTCCTAAAGCATTAATATCTTTTACTTCCAGTATCTGTGTAGAAGAGCCTTTTAGTATAGTATTTATCATAGCCAGACCAACCTCGCGCAAAGTGCTCACCTGATTAGGAAATAATATACGCAGAAGAGGGTACAACGCACCAATATATTTATAGTAACTCTTTATGTT
>JAATGT010000060.1 GCA_015654525.1 Bacteroidales bacterium | reverse complement strand
GCAGTACCATATAGTTCAAATCTGAGTCGTTTACTGACTGTTGGCTATAATACGCCAGTCACTCATAACTATGTAATGGGTATTAATATAACATTCTAAAAAAGATAATGATGAAACGTATAAATATTAATAAATATATAGGAACAGCTTTACTTACTTTGTTCCTGATGGGATGCTCCAATATTCTGGATGAAACCCCACGAGCTACTTTTACACCCACTTATTTTACAACTAGTGCAGGTGTTATTGGGGGAGTAACGTCGATGTATGGTCACTTACGCTATATGTTCGGTAATGGCTACTTCTTGGGTGCCAACCAAGCTGGTACCGATGAATCGACGTGGGGGCAGAATTCTGATGCAAATGTATGGAATATAGATTTTTCAGGAGTTGGAACGATTTCTAATACCGCTCAAACCGGTGTATTGTGGGGTACTGCGTTTGCCAATATTAATACTTGTAATGGCGTAATTCAGAATGCTGCTGCTGCTGGTGTTTCGGATGCAATTGTTGCCGAAGCTCGGTTCTTTCGCGCATTTGACTATTTTTTATTAGTACAAACATATGGTGGTGTACCTTTAGATTTAGGCTCGGGAGAACTGAAATTCAATACTTCTACTTCGAGAACTTCAACACGTAATACTGTACCCGAAGTTTATACGAAGGTTGTTTTTCCCGATCTTGTGTTGGCTGTAAGTAATTTGCCGGATGCCGGGCGTGTTACAGGAGGGGTTACAAAAACAGCTGCCCGCTTGTTTTTAGCAAAAGCTTACCTGACATACGCATGGTGGCTGGAAAATCCTAGCCATATTCCATCCTATCCGGGTGCTTATACTGTGGGAACGGAAACACGAACCGATCCAGATGGAAAAACTGCTGCAGCGTATTATCAGTTGGCATATGATATAGCAACAGCGGCTATTGCCGCTCCGGCTTCTTTTGGTTTACAATCTACATTTTATGATGTAAACGTTGGTTCGAACGACCGTAACAATGAAATTTTGCTCTATGCTGATCACACGCAGACAAGTGATACGTATAACGGGGGTAGTCTTAGTTATAGTGGTGGCGGTTTTTCAACCGATAACTTTGCCAGTTGGTTTGAACAATTCAACTATACAGTCATTACCAGTTCTACAAGTAGTACTGTCTGGACTGCCGCAAATTCTGTGCAGCGTGAAGCTGCTCAAGCTTATGGCCGTCCATGGACCATGCTTGCTCCTCCTCATGGTGTATTTAAAACAACCTTTGCCGACAAAGCAAATGATTCCCGTTATGACGGTACTTTTGTAGCCACTTACCGTGCTAATTTTAAGGAGGCAAGTCTTAAAGTAAATGGTGCTGTCCCAACATATTTGTATAATGCGAATTTTTTGCCGGTGGCAGATCGAGATCCGATAGTAAGTTTCTTACCCAGAGATACGACAGGTGTTGATTATTCAAATACGAAATATAAATGTACCATTGGTGCAGGTGTATTGCCAACAAGAGCCGATTTTGTAATAGAACCAAGTGCTATAAGTCGAATCTGTTATCCGGGAAATTGGAAACTTGGTCCTTATCGTACTGATAATGGAACAGGATTGGGGTCTCCTAATGGTAGTAGTACACGTCCTTTTAATATTGCTAAATTCTCTGAACTATTCTTTATTGCAGCCGAAGCAGCTGTAAAGGGAGCAACTACAAGTGCTGTCAGCGGTAGCTATGCAAATGATGGTACTGCCAGAGGGTTGATCAATGTTATTCGTGCACGTGCCGGAAAATGGAAGTTTAATAATTCGAAAAATGTCACTCAAGTAGCTGACAATAGTACTGCTATGATTGCTGCTACACCAGCGACTATAGATATTAATTACATTTTGTCCGAACGGTCGCGTGAATATTTTGGCGAAGGTTATCGTTGGTTAGATTTGGTGCGTACGCAAAAATTGATCGAACTTTCCAGTTCCTTTGTAATTTGCGGCAATTCAACAACCAAGAGTAACTGGCTTCTACACGTTCCGGAGACATTTACACGTACTATATTGCCTGGTTATTACCTTCGTCCTATTCCTTCGACTCAATTCGATAATATGGACATGACTGCTGCAGAAAAAATAGCATATCAAAATCCGGCATATCAATAATTGCTTCATAATTAAGCAACTTGTATGTACGTAATGCAATGAATATAGCATTTTGATTAAATGAATTATGGCTGATTGGGATTAACCAATATATGATTCCAATCGGCCATATTTTTATTAAAGATGACGTTAGTTTTACGTGCGCATTCGCATAAACATATATTTACATTTTTAGTATTCTAAGCTATTACAAGCTTTGTACTATTTTTCCATTTTTTATCTCTAAATGATCGATTTTTTATGTTTCTATTCTGTGTCGATCTATTTTGTATATCTAAAATTGAAAATCAAATATCTTAATTCTAAAGTCGAAAGAAAAGCAGTGGTATACTTTTGCATTGATAACAGGGGAGTATACTGAAATAAATGAAATTATTTTTTACTCAAAATGGTTTTTCCTAAAGTCACAGCGCTTTACAAAATATCTTTTCGACAAGCCTAAATGTACATACTATAGAATATATAAAATATAACTTATTTGATATACAATAACATTGCTGTCCCATTAAAATTAAAAAGAGTTCTTTGAAATATTTGAAATTTAGTTAGTTACATTTATTTTTGGATTAAACGGATTTCAATTTGCAATTTTGCAATTCATAAACAGATTTGCAAATGCATAAGGATAAATACGTTTTCGCACAATTATCATCATTCTTGGATAGGAATAAGTTTAACTACATTGTCCGCAAGTATGACGGAGATAAATATGTGAAGCATTTCACTTGTTGGAATCAACTGCTTGCCTTGATGTTCGGGCAATTGTCAAATCGTGAAAGTCTGAGAGATTTGATTGTTGCTCTGGATGCTCATCACTCCAAATCTTATCATTTGGGCTTGGGCAAGAACGTATCAAAATCATCTCTGGCAAGAGCCAATCAAGACAGAGACTATCACATTTTTGAAGAGTATGCTTATTATCTGGTAAACGAAGCCAGGCAGAAACTAGTTTCTGACATCTTCAAACTTAGTGGCAATGTCTATGCTTTTGATTCAACGACCATTGACTTATGCCTTTCCGTATTCTGGTGGGCGAAGTTCCGTAAGAAAAAAGGCGGAATCAAAGTACATACATTGTATGATGTAGAGACACGAATTCCTGCATTCTTTCATATTACAGATGCTTCAGTTCATGACTCTACGACAATGAAAGAAATTCCCTATGAATCAGGTTCATATTACATATTTGACCGTGCATACAACCACTTCAAAATGCTGTATAAGATTCATCAGATAGGAGCTTACTTCGTCCTAAGAGCAAAGAAGAATCTTCAATACAAGACAGTCAAGTGGAAACGCAGATTGCCCAAGAACGTACTTTCAGATGTAACTATAGAATTGACTGGATTTTATCCAAAGCAATACTATCCGGAACATCTTCGATTGGTCAGATATTGGGATGAAGAACAAGAACGTGAGTTTATTTTCTTAACCAATGCTACGCACATTTCTGCACTTCAAGTTGCTGAACTTTATAAAAATCGTTGGCAAATTGAACTCTTCTTCAAATGGCTGAAGCAACACCTGAAAATTAAAAAGTTCTGGGGAACTACTCAAAATGCTGTTCGGATTCAAATCTATGCTGCCATATGTACTTACTGCTTGGTAGCAATCGTCCAAAAAGACATGCAACTTGACAGAAGCACATATGAAGTTCTGCAGATTCTGAGCATATCATTGACCGATAAAACTCATATTAGAGACCTCTTCGATAAAACTAAATTTCAAAATGACAAAGAACGCTTTAGGCTTAATGAGCCAAATTTATTTGATTTTTAAAATCGTCCCAATTTTAATGGGACACTAATGATACAATAAATATAATCAGTTTACAATAACTTGTAGTTGCAATCTGCTACAAACATAATCAAAAAATAAATCAATGAAATCAACAAGACAGAAAGTATCCTTGGGAGAAAAGATTGGATACAGCTTAGGAGATGGATCAGCAAATTTGGTGTTCCAAATGATGATGACATTCCAATTATTTTTCTATACGGATGTATTTGGAATAAAAGCCACGGCAGCCGGTATGATTTTATTGGTTGCACGTGTTTTCGACGCCTTTGTCGATCCAATGGTGGGAATTCTTTCCGACAGGACTAATACCCGTTGGGGTAAATATCGTCCATGGATATTGTGGACAGCCTTACCGTTTGCCGTATTTTTTGTTCTGGCATTCTCTACGCCTGATATTTCCGAACGGGCGAAAATTTTATATGCAGGAATAACGTATATTTTGCTGATGTCGGTTTATTCGTTCAACAATACGCCGTATTCATCGCTGGGTGGAGTCATGACTAGTAACATAAAAGAACGTACGAGTATCTCATCGGTTCGTTTTGTTACGGCAACTATTGCCACCTTTATTGTACAAGGCCTTACGTTGCCGCTGGTGGCTAAGTTTGGACAGGGAAATGCCCAGAAGGGCTGGTTTCTGACTATCTCTGTGTTTGCAGTAATTGTTGTTGTGTTGTTCATTATTACGTTTTTCACAACAAAAGAACGTATCACTCCGCCGGTAAATCAAAAGACATCTATTAAACAAGATTTTAAAGATATAGTTAGTAACCGTCCCTGGAAAGCCATGTTTGCATTAACTTTGTTTCTGTTTATAACTTTGGCCTTGTGGGGTAGTAGCATGTCATATTATTTCAATTACTTTGTAGATAAAGATGCATTGTTCATTTTTCTCCGAAACGTTGGTCTGGTGAATGATGCCGGACATAGTTATGGCGTTTTTCATAAGTTTCTGGATGCTTTCGGACTTATTGCCAGGGATAACTCGAATGTATTTGCTGTAGGATTTAGTCTCTTTAATATGGTGGGGCAGTTAGTAACATTAGCAGGAGTGATCTTGTTGTCACAATTCCTTTCCAATATATTTGGTAAACGTAACGTTTTTATTGTTTGCCTGGCACTGACAGCATTTTTTACAGCTCTGTTCTTTGTGGTATCACCCAAAAGCATTGGTTTGATTTTTACTATCAATATTTTGAAAAGTATGGCTTATGCGCCAACCATTCCGTTGCTTTGGGCTATGATGGGTGATGTGGCCGATCATTCGGAGTGGGTGAATAACCGACGAGCTACCGGTTTTGTGTTTGCAGGCATTGTGTTTGCCCTGAAAGCCGGACTGGGTGTGGGTGGTGCTATTTGTGGCGGTATTATAGATGCTTTTGGTTTTGTGCCCAACACAGTTCAAAGTGCTTCGGCCATTGTGGGAATACGACTTACAGCCAGTATAATTCCTGCCGTAACATTTTTTATTGGCGTTATAGCTTTGTTTTTCTACCCCATTACAAAAAGTCTGAATGAAAAACTGCAAGCAGAATTAGCTGAACGGAGAAATAAGAATAATATCTGAGATGATATTTTAATTTGAATGAAATGATGAAATATAGAAAGTTACCCGGAGTTGGCTTTATTGTCTGCTTGTTTGCAAGTTTGTCAATCAGTTGCAAAGCCGCCGAAAAATCGCAACTCTCTTTAAAAGATGCTTAAAAAATAAGTTTCTAATTGGTGTTGCTGTAAATAGCGATCAGACTTTACGTGTAAGAAAACGAAACTCGACACATTGATACGATATAAAATGATTGAAATAATTATAAAAACAGATAGACTGAATTGGTACTCTGTTGATAGGGCTATGTAGTTTGAGGGGAATTTATTTTGTTTTTTCTATCCCTCGCATAAAGACAAATGAAACCCTGTCACAAAAACGACACATTTGCAAGCCCCTGCCAGCCATCTGGAAATCGAAGTTTGCAAATAAGTTGTTTTTTGCCGATGCGCCCATGCAAGTGTGTATTATTGTACTAGTAATTATAAAAAGCATAAGAAAATTATGAAAAAAATATTAGTTGTATTATTTATTTCAGTTCAAACAATTGCTTTTGGTCAGTTGTCTGAATCAGACAAAATCCAATCCACTGGACCCAATTTGCTTCCACCGTTTCCAGAAATTCCGGCAAAGCAACCAATAAACAGTGTTGAAATAGGCGAATGGAAAACATTTCCAGAAATGATACTGGATATTCCTATAGCTAAGGGGCCATTTGAGCCAACCTGGGAGTCTATCGAGAAAAATTATCCAGGCGAACCGGCATGGCTTCGTGAGGCAAAATTTGGCATCTGGGTCCATTTTGGGCCGCAATCTGCGGGTGAAAGTGGCGACTGGTATGCACGTAATCTTTATAAATCAGGCCATAGGGCTTACAAGAATCATCTTGAAAGATATGGTCATCCATCTGAAGTGGGTTATAAGGAAGTATTGCGCGACTGGAACCCTTCCAAACTTGATCCAGCTGCACTCACTAAAATATATGAAGATGCAGGTGCCCGCTTCCTAATGATTCAGGGTGTCCATCACGACAATTACGATTTATGGAATTCAAAATATCAACCTTGGAATTCCGTCAACATTGGTCCCAAAAGAGATTTAATCGG
>JAATGT010000008.1 GCA_015654525.1 Bacteroidales bacterium | reverse complement strand
TATGGTTTTAGGCACTAACTCGCCAATAATTATCGATAAATAAGTAATGATAACAATGGTAAGAGTCATTGATATCTCGCTGGCATAAGGTTGTAACCATACTATTTCTTCGATAAAAGGAGTCAGTTCGGCTGCAATGCTTACCCCGCCAAATACACCGGTAATAATGCCTATCAACGTGATACCAACTTGTATGGCGGATAAAAAATCATCCGAATCATCGAGCAAAAGCAGCGCAATCCGTGCTCCTTTATTTCCCAATCTACGCATTTGCTCAAGACGACCTCTTTTACTCGATATCAGGGCTATTTCCGACAAGGCAAAGAACCCGTTCAATGTAAACAAGATCAGCAGAACCACAATTTCCATATTATTTTTTCTTGAAAAATTAAAGTGTAAATTTATTATTTTCTTTTGGAATAACGAAAAACATATAAAATTTCGTTTTTGAACAATACTTTTATTACTAATTACAGGACTACCACGCTCCTATTTCATCCAAAAACATAGACCCGCATTCGGTACCTTCCAGCTTATCGTCCGGACAGAAACCGGGATTTTTGAGTTGCAATTTCAGATACCGAACGTTGGTAGCCGGGAAAGAGAGCTCGGCGCGCACAATTACTTTTCCGAACGAAGCGGGCGGCACCTGTTTTTTGTTTGCCAAAAGTTGATAATTCACCCCGTCGGTCGAACCATACAAATTGATATCCGGCGAAATAAGTGCACACAAGGCAGGTGCATTGAGCATACCCACCGAGAAACGTTCCAGTTTCTGAGCAGCCAACATATCCACCACCACTTCCACATCTTTTCCCTTGCCAAAGCCTACCCATTGGTCATAGCTTTTTGTATTTCCGATAGCACCATCTGTCAGTGCCGAAACGTTTCCACCATCATACCACGCACTTTTCATACTTTGCGTATAGGTCAACCCGGTTAGTTTACTTACAAGAAATGATTTGGTAATGGGTTTTCCATGTTGTTTTCCGCCTACAAAAGCCATAGCCGTAACTTCGGTCGAAGCAGACAAGCTAAACGGAGTAGTATATGTTATTGGCTGACCATCGATGCGGTAATGTATCTCGGCACCGGGACAATCGCACGAAAGAGCGATCTGTAATTTTTTATCAGAAGTAATGGTTGAATGAAACTGAGGATCATAAAAGGCCGTAGAAGGTTTTATATTCACTTGCTCGTAACGGCGGAATTCAGAAGGCATTCGCTTCGCAAATGAATCCCAATTCCGGTTTGGCTTAGGAGTCCACAGCACTTCAGCCATAGCCGAAAGTCGCGGAAAAACCATATATTCCACACTTTCCGACGTTGGCAGGTATTCGCTCCATACATTGGCCTGTGCACCCAGCACATGCCGGGCTTCGGTAGCCGATAATTCGGTAGGAACTGGCTCATACTGATATACTTTTTGCAGAGGCAGAAAACCGCCTATAGATAAAGGTTCAGCTATGGGGTCCGACTGACAATGATCGAAATAACAAAATTCTCCGGGAGTCATAATCACATCGTTTCCGGCCCTGGCAGCTGTAATTCCACCTTGTGTTCCTCGCCACGACATTACGGTGGCATTCGGGTCAAGCCCTCCGTCCAGAATTTCGTCCCATCCGATAATCTTCCGGCCCCTGGAGTTTAGAAATTGTTCAATACGGTGTACAAAATAGCTTTGCAATCCGTTTTCATCTTTCAAATTCAGTTTCCGGATCAACGCCTGACAGTCGGGGCAGGTTTTCCAACGATCTTTCGGGCATTCATCACCGCCGATGTGAATATAGGTGCTC
Source organism: Bacteroidales bacterium (assembly GCA_015654525.1). Lineage (GTDB taxonomy): Bacteria > Bacteroidota > Bacteroidia > Bacteroidales > Paludibacteraceae > Paludibacter. The sequence goes on along the minus strand of JAATGT010000008.1, from coordinate 9,149 downwards.
GGGAAAATGTCCATAATCTCGGTAAGCACATCCTCCAAAAATCTGAAAGTCGTATCGCGCGGACAATATACCTCCTTGAAAACGCCCCACTTAGTGGCTACTTTCACGGTAGAATCCTGCGTACACGACAGGAACGGATACGAAGCAATGGCTGCTTGTGCGTGTCCGGGCAACTCTATTTCAGGTATAATTGTAATAAAACGTTCTTTCGCGTATGCCACCACTTCGCGGGCTTCGGCCTGTGTGTAATATCCACCATACGATTTTCCGTCGAATTGTTGTGGCAGAAAGTCGTAATAATAACCCACCAGCGTTCCATTGCGTCGCGAACCTATTTCCGTCAGTTTTGGATATCTTTTTATCTCAATGCGCCATCCCTGATCCTCGGTCAGATGCCAATGGAAGGTATTCAGCTTATGAATAGCCATAGCATCGATATATTTCTTGACAAATTCTACCGGGAAGAAATGCCGGCATACGTCCAGATGCAATCCGCGATAAGCGAAACGCGGTGCGTCAGTGATTTCCACTGCCCGTGCCGACCATTTCTTATCTGCATTCAGCTTTTTTCCATAAATCTCTACCGGCAAGAGCTGATACAAAGTTTGCAGTCCGTAAAAGAATCCATTAGCAGCCTTTGCCTGTATGCGAATACCTCTGAGCGAAATGTTGAGCCGGTAAGCTTCCGCATTTTCAAGCTTTGCATCGGGTTCAAAGATCAGTGCATTATCGGGCACTAGCTTAGTTAGATCTTTAATCTCCAGTTTTAGTCCCGATACCAATTCAAATTGTGCGGCAAACTGCTGCGCCAACTTTAATACCTCCACCTGATCCGACGGACAAAAAATAACTGTCCGCTTACTAAACGTAAACGAACCCGTACGTGGAGTGAGAGTTTGCGGGTAAGGAATTATGTTGTATTCACCAGCCGAAAGTGAACTAAATGAACAACATCCGATAAAAAGAAAGAATCCCCAAAAGCGGCGACTGAGAACGAATAAGTGTTTTAGCATATCCTTTAAATATAAGCGTATTTTAATGCCACAAATATAAAACAATTTTAAGATAGCCGTCTTAAATATTCAGACAAAAAACCTATAATTATTCATTTAGCACAAAAAACGAATCCTAAAAAAGACTAAGACGAAATTCACAGAGCATTATTTATCAGTTATATATAAAAGCGGACATTTGCCATGTCAAAAAAAATTAAGGTCAAATACGATTGAAAAAAAAATAATTCTTACCTTAGTGGTCTGAAAACTAACAAAAAACACGATATGCTTATTATTGGAATTGCGGGTGGTACAGGTTCTGGAAAGTCAACTGTTGTTCGAAAACTTTTAGAACGATTGCCGCAAGGCGAGGTAGTTATACTTCCTCAGGATTCATATTACCGCGATAGTAGCCATTTACCGCTTGAAGAAAGACTTGAAATTAATTTTGACCATCCCGACTCGATTGAATTCGAGCTTTTGGTAAAACATTTGAAGGATTTAAGAAAAGGGAAAACTATAGAACAACCCATTTATTCATATCTTACCTGTACCCGCGCTGCCGAAACCATCCCCATTAAGCCTTGCGATGTTATTATTGTGGAAGGTATTTTAGTTCTGACAAATCCAGAGTTACGTAAAATGATGGATCTGAAAGTTTTTGTGGATGCCGATGCCGACGATCGCCTCATCCGCGTTATCAACCGCGATATTATAGAACGCGGACGCTCGGTGAACAAAGTAATGGAACGTTACGAATGTACCGTAAAACCTATGCATCTGCAATTTATCGAACCATCCAAACGCTTTGCCGACTTAATCATCCCCCAGGGTGGTAACAACCATATTGCTATCGATATTCTGACCAAATATATAGAAAACAACTTAGTAAGTAGAAAATCTGCAGCAAATAACAAACTGTAAATTCTTCTGATTATTGCTGGTTGATAACCGTTCACTGATTATTGCTTATTGATAACTGAAAAAACCATGCTGCAATACGAATTACAAAGAATCATGTTTCTGGATATCGAAACGGTTCCTCAAACATCTGACTTTTCGGAGTTACCTGCTGATTTGGCTCACTTGTGGGAAGATAAATTTAATCTGATCCATAAACGCATGCCCGAAAAATATGCTGAAGAAACCACGCCCGCTGAAGGATTCAACACCAGTGCAGGCATTTATTCGGAATTCGGCAAAATAGTTTGTATCTCGGTAGGATTTATCTTTTTTCAGGACAATGAAATGCACTTTCGCACCAAATCTTTTTGTGGCGATGATGAAAAACAGCTCCTGACGGATTTTTCAGATCTACTCACAAAGCTTTGTACAACCCGTGAGCATACGCTTTGTGGTCATAACATTAAAGAATTCGATATACCGTATATTTGTCGCCGCATGCTTATCAACAGCATTAAACTACCGGCCATATTAAACATCTCGGGCAAGAAACCCTGGGAAATATCCTTCATTGATACGCTTGAGCTATGGAAATTCGGCGATTATAAAAACTACACTGCACTGAAACTGCTGACTGCCGTTTTTGGAATTCCAACTCCTAAAGATGACATTGACGGAAGTCAGGTTGCCGAAGTATATTACAAAGAAAAAGACGTAAATCGTATAGCTGTTTATTGCCAGAAAGATGTTGTTGCCACAGCACAGGTATTCTTACGACTGAACGGAATGGATTTGATAAAAACAGACAATATCCAATTTATCTAACAGATAATGAAATTCAAATTACCGATAACAATCCTGTTTACTTCCTTCCTTTTATTCGCCTCGTGCGGACATAAAAGAAAGGAGTCGTTGTCGGTTGCTCCCAGAAACGATCTGAAAGATATGATCGAGTCGGACACCTTACGTGTGGCTACCATGTATGGCTCTACCTCCTATTTTTTGTTTAGGGATGAGACTATGGGTTTCGACTACGAGATGGTAAAAAATCTGGCGGGATATTTACACGTGAATCTCAAACTGAGCATTGCCCGTTCCGAAAATGAAATGACCGAATGGCTTCGCGGTGGGAAAGTAGACCTGATTGCTTACAACTTTATAGAAACAAAAGAGCTGAAAAACAAATTCAGTTTTGTACTCCCCCAAACGGCATCGTATCAGGTTCTGGTGCAAAATATGGGAGCCAATGCTCTCTCGGATGTCACCCAACTGGAAGGAAAAGATGTATACGTAAAAGCAAATAGCATATTTTATGACAGATTGCTTAGCCTGAATGAAGAAATAGGCGGAAGCATTAATGTTATTTTAGCTCCCGATTCACTTACAAATGATGATCTGATCGATATGGTTGCCGACAATAAAATAGCATATACATTTGCATATCGAAACCTGGCTCAGCTTCATAAAACATACAATCGAAATCTGGATTGCCACATGGCGGTTGGGTTCGACCAACGCAATGGTTGGTTAGTACGTTCAGAAACTAAAAATCTGCAAAAAGCAATTGAGAAATGGGCTAAACTACCTCAAACAGTACAAATACAATCAAATCTCGTCACTAAATATTGGGATCAGAATCCGTTCTTCGCACTCCGAAACATTAAAATTCCCAAAGGTAGTATTTCACCTTACGATCATTTATTTAAAAAATATGCCGAGATTGTTAATTGGGACTGGCGACTGCTTGCAGCTCTGGCATTTCATGAATCGCGGTTTAACACGCTGGAAGTTTCGTGGGCAGGTGCTTCCGGTCTTATGCAGTTAATGCCTCATACAGCCTCAAACTTTGGATTAAATCGAAATACAAAATTTGATCCCGAAATGAATATCGAAGCCGGTGTTCAATATATAAAGAGTTTAAATATGGCTTTCAATCAAATCGAAAATAAAAAAGAACGTATCAAATTTATTCTGGCTGCTTACAATTCCGGACCGGCACACGTGCTGGATGCTATGGCACTGGCAAGAAAATATGGTAAAAATCCTCATGTCTGGGCCAATCACGTAGAATACTTCTTATTGAAAAAGAGTGAACCCGAATTTTACAACGATCCGGTTGTAAAATATGGTTATTATAGAGGAAAGGAAACTGTAAAGTATGTTCAGAATACGCTTAACACCTTTGATAAATATGCTAAAAAGAAATAAGAGCAACTAATTATTAACCATTAAAACATTTATTACTCATTTTTTGAAATTTAAATTATGCCAAACAGCGAGATTATTCTTATAAAAATTTCCGGAGACGATAAGCCCGGAGTCACTACAGCCGTTACCGAAATTCTGGGAAATTATAATGCTACCATTTTAGATATTGGCCAGGCCGATATCCACCACACACTATCATTAGGAATTCTTTTTAAAGTAGCAAACGAATCGGATTCCGGAAACATTCTAAAAGAAGTACTTTTCAAATGTTCTGAATTAAATGTCAATGTCCGATTTACTCCAATACCTCTGCAACGATACGAAAACTGGGTAGCAAGCCAGGGAAAAAGCAGATATATAATAACCCTGCTCGGTAGAGTTATTACAGCTAAACAAATATCGGTAGTTACCAAAGCTCTCTCGGAACAAGATCTAAATATCGATTCAATCGTTCGTCTTACCGGTCGACCATCAATGGAAGTAACTGAAGATAATGCAAATCGTTCCTGCATTGAATTATCAGTTCGGGGAACTTTAATCAACAAGAACATCCTTTCTGCTAAATTTTTACAATATTCTTCGGAATTAGGTATTGATATTTCATTTCAAAAAGATGATATGTATCGCCGGAATCGCAGGTTGATTTGTTTTGATATGGATTCTACGCTTATTAAAACAGAAGTCATCGACGAGTTGGCTGATCGTGCCGGAGTCGGAGAAAAAGTCAGAGCTATAACCGAATCAGCCATGCGTGGTGAAATTGATTTCAGCGAAAGTTTCAAACAACGCATAGCTTTATTAGAAGGATTAGATGAATCCGTTCTGAAAGAAATTGCAGACAATCTTCCTATCATGGACGGAGCTGAACGCTTAATATCTATTTTGAAAAAGGTGGGGTTTAAAATAGCCATTCTCTCCGGTGGATTTACCTATTTTGGAAATGCGCTAAAAAAACGTTTCGACGTAGATTATGTTTACGCCAACGAGCTTGAAATCGTCGACGGAAAATTAACCGGAAAACATCTGGGCGACATTGTGGATGGAAAACGGAAAGCAGAATTATTGAAACTGATTGTGCAAGTAGAAAAAATTGATATCGAACAGGCAATTGCTGTGGGCGATGGTGCAAATGATTTACCTATGCTTAATCTTGCCGGACTCGGAATTGCATTTCATGCAAAACCCAAAGTAAAGCAAAATGCTCAACAATCTATTTCCACCATTGGGCTTGATGGAGTTTTATATTTTCTGGGATTCAGAGATATTCATATCGACAATCATCTTATGTCGGAATAAACAATCAAAACAGAGATACTAAAAATAAAATGAAAAAAGCTATTGTAATAGGAGGAACCGGTATGGTCGGTTTGCAACTGGTGAAACAATTAATCGAAGATAAAAAATATGATGAAATTATTTCACTGGTACGCCGTTCAAGTGGCATGAACAATCCGAAGCTGCAGGAAAAAATTATCAACTTTGATCAGCCTGAAAGCTGGAGTAATTTAGTAACTGGCGACGTTTTGTTTTCTACGCTTGGAACTACCATTGCACAAGCAAAAACTAAAGGCGCACAATTTAAAGTTGATTATACTTATCAATTTATTGTGGCTGAAACTGCAGTAAAAAACGGGGTCGGAACTTACGTACTGATTTCTTCGGCAGGTGCTAATTCCAAATCAAGAGTATTTTATACGAACATGAAAGGAAAGCTGGAGGATGCGGTTCAAGCATTATCGTTCAAACAAATCACGATTATTCGCCCCGGACAATTAGCCGGTAATAGAACAGAGTACCGTAAAAGTGAAAAAATAGCCCTTTCAATCATGTATTTTATCAATAAGCTGGGGTTCATGAAGCGCTACCGACCGATTCAGGCCAGTCAGCTAGCTCAAGCTATGATAAATGCTGCTGAGAATAAAAATTCCGGCATATACAGTTTGGACAAAGTATTTGAGTTAGTGAAATAGTTTCGGATAAACTGAGATTAAAACCCCACATTCCTACGGTTTGTGGGGTTTTTCATAAACACTTACTATTTATAAGCAGACAATCCAATAACATCGAGTTATACCACCATTTTCAAACAATATCAGGGTTTACTTAAGCATTCCATTGAAACTAGCAACAACAAAAAGTCTAATTATACTACTATATTAATCTATTAAACATATAATTATAGAATATGCATGATTTATTTTTGAAATATTTATACATATACGTTACGATTTGAAATTAATCTTGTATTTTTACAGCGATTTCAGCTTTATTTTGTTCAAAATCATAGTTGAAGAATCAAAATACAAACTACATTTTAAAATCAATAAGTATATGAAAATTGGAATTCCAAAAGAAATCAAGAACAACGAAAATAGAGTTGCCTTGACCCCCGGTGGAGCAAAAACGCTCATTTTGAATGGTCATACAGTATTTGTTGAAAGTCATGCCGGCGAAAATAGCGGTTTCAGCGATGACCAATACCGTAAAGCCGGTGCCCAGATTCTCCCTAAAGCTGAAGAAGTATTTGCTATTGCAGAAATGATCATCAAAGTAAAAGAGCCTGTCAAAAGCGAGTATAAGCTTATTCGTCCAAATCAGTTACTCTTTACTTATTTTCATTTTGCATCCAACAAAGAACTTGCACTTGCTATGATTGAAAGCGGCGCCATATGTCTGGCTTATGAAACTGTAGAAAAGGCTGACCGGACTTTACCACTACTCATTCCAATGTCGGAAGTGGCTGGTCGCATGTCAATTCAAGAAGGTGCTCGCTGTCTGGAAAAACCGAAAGGAGGAAAAGGAATTCTGCTCGGTGGAGTTCCGGGAGTTAAACCAGCCAATGTTTTGGTACTCGGAGGTGGTGTTGTAGGAACTCAGGCTGCATTAATGGCTGCCGGACTTGGTGCACATGTCACAATTGCGGATATTTCATTGCCACGGTTACGTTACTTAAGCGAAATAATGCCTCCCAATGTAGACACATTAATGTCATCACCCTCTAACATTGAAGATATATTACCGCATACCGATTTAGTGATTGGTGCAGTTTTAATACCGGGTGCCAAAGCTCCTCACGTGATTACACGCGAAATGCTAAAGTTGATGCAACCAGGATCAGTGCTTGTTGACGTAGCAATTGATCAAGGTGGATGTTTTGAAACTTCCCATGCAACCACCCACACTGAACCTGTATACGAAATAGATGGAATTCTACATTATTGTGTTGCAAATATTCCAGGTGCAGTTCCTTTTACATCAACATTGGCCTTAACCAATGCCACCTTACCTTACGCAGTACAATTAGCAAATCTTGGTTGGGAAAAAGCTTGCAACCTTAATGAAGATTTACACAAAGGACTTAATATTGTAAACGGTAAAATAGTATTTAAAGCAGTAGCCGAAGCTTTAGACATATAAACCCACACTTTCCTTATCTCATTATATAATCAGCTCCTTGAAATGTATTTTCAGGGAGCTGTTTTTTATCAGAAACAATCAAATTTATTGTTTCTGATTTTTTTGTCACATTATCAATCATTTATTGTTGATAATTCTACTTTTTCAACTTATCTTTGTATCAATTTACAATGAACAGTTAAGTATTAGGATTATATATAAATTATGATAGAACCATTTGTAGGTTTAAAAGAAGAAAGTGCAGTTAGCCCCGCAGATAAAGTAATAGCGCAACTAAAAGAGCTTATCAGTACGGGAGTTTTAAAACCTGGAGATAAACTTCCGGCAGAAAGAAAGTTAGCTCAGGAATTTGGATTTGGAAGGACACAAATCAGGGAAGCTTTGCATAAACTGGAATTTTATGGTATTATCAAAACATTACCTCAAAGTGGCTCTGTAATTAATGGTTTAGATATTAATACACTGGACGGATTAATATCGGATGTACTAAATCTTCAAAGTTACGACTTCTTCTCGTTGGTCGAAACCCGCGTAGTATTAGAAGTTAATGCCATACGCCTTTGTGCTGAAAGACGAACACAAGAAGATCTAAAAACATTAGAAAAAGCGCACACTAATTTCGTTTTGAATTTTGATACAGCCGATCGCGTTAGCAATGATTTTGCTTTTCATCGTGCTATTGCCGAAGCAAGTCACAATCCGGTATTCAAAGCTATGCTATTAATTGTAATTCCGGACATTCTAACAATATATCAACGGGACAGAATTTGTGCTCCCAATAAAATAGTGATGGAAGAACATAAACAAATGCTGGATTGTATTATTGATCAGAATGGAGAAAAAGCAGCCAAATTAATGCAACAACATTTACGTGGAGTATTTGATTTTGCGAAAGCGAACATAAAGAACCTTGATTGATATTAAACTTCAAAATTAAACACATATTACTATTTACAAAATCAAACAAGATGGCAGCACAAAGTAAAAAATTTCTTTTAAATTCAAAAGTTGATATAGAAGATTTAGGTGAAGGAGTCAGCAGACAAATTTTGGGCTATGATGAGCATTTGATGCTGGTTAAAGTATCCTTTGAGAAAGGAGCCGTTGGTTGTATACACAAGCATTTTCATTCTCAATGCACTTATGTAGCAAGTGGTTCCTTTGAAGTAACAATTAGTGGAGAAAAACAGATTCTTAGCACCGGCGATGGTTTTTATGCTGAACCTGATGCGGATCATGGAGTTATTTGTTTAGAATCCGGTGTTTTGTTAGACAGTTTTAGCCCTGTTCGCGAAGATTTTTTAAATAAATAATTCACTCCCCTTATATTCTTTCAATAAATAATCCCTCTTTAAAATGATTTAAAGAGGGATTATTTATTGAAAATGCTTTTATTCAAGAGTACTATTTTTAGAGCTTGCTTCAGAAGGCATCCAGATCAATTTCCCCACCTCATCAGTTCGTTTTCTACCTTGGTTATCTATTATTTATAAATCAATTACAAAAAAAAGCCTCAAGTAAATAAATACTTGAGGCTTTCAAAAAACGGCGGCTATCTACTCTCCCACATAATTGCAGTACCATCGACGTGGACAGGCTTAACTTCTCTGTTCGGAATGGGAAGAG
>JAATGT010000123.1 GCA_015654525.1 Bacteroidales bacterium | reverse complement strand
GAAATCATGGACTATTACAATGAAGGTATGCACATACCCGATAACATCACGCTTTTATGGTCCGATGATAACTGGGGAAATCTCCGTAGATTGCCTACACCGGATGAACGTAAACGAAGCGGAGGATCCGGTGTTTATTATCATTTCGATTATCATGGAGGACCACGTAGTTACGAATGGATTAATACCAACCCTATTGCAAAAATATGGGATCAGATGTCACTTGCCAAACAATATGGAGCCGACAGAATATGGATTGTAAATGTGGGACATTTTAAAGGCTACGAACTGCCTACGGAGTACTTTTTGAATCTTGCCTGGAACACTGACAAATGGACAAACTCCAATATCAATGAATATACCCGCTTATGGGTTACCCGGGAGTTCGGTTCGGCATACGCTACCGAAATTGCCGACATTATTTCAAAATACACGAAATATAATGGACGACGCAAACCCGAATCCTTGTCACCTCAAACATACAGTCTGGTGAATTATAATGAAGCCGAAAATGTGGTGGCTGATTTTAATAAAATTACAGCTCAAGCCCAAGCTATTTACACGAAATTACCCCAGGAAAAACAGGATGCTTTTTATCAGATTGTTTTATTTCCAACAAAAGCCTGTGCTTTGGTAAATGAGTTGTACGCGACAGCTGCTAAAAACAGTTTGTATGCAAAGCAAAAGCGTGCGAGTGCCAACGATATGGCGGCACAAACCAGAACTTTGTTTCAGGCTGATACGGCTTTGATGAATCATTATAATAAGGTGTATGCCAATGGAAGATGGAATCACTTTATGGATCAGACTCACCTGGGTTATGCCAGCTGGATGCCACCAAGAGTCAATAGTTTGAATGGCATTAAACTGAGTGAAATACAAGTCCCCGATTCAGCCCTGCTGGGAGTAAGTTTGGAAGGAACCGAACAAAGTTGGCCGGGTACTGCTGAAAAAGCAACATTACCGGAATTTGATCCTTTTAATGGTCGTCAACATTATATCGAAATTTTCAACAGAGGAAAAGATGCTTTTGAATATACTATAAGCGCTAATGTTCCATGGCTCACTTTTAGTGACAGTAGAGGAACTATACTCAATAAGGACCAACGGATATTGGTGAATCTGGATGAATCTCAACTACCTAAAGGGAATACTGATGCTGTTATCAAAATTACTGGGGCAGGCCGTGAAGTTCTTGTTACAGCAAAAGCATTTAATCCTACCGAAGTTACCCGCGAAAACCTGAATGGCTTTATAGAAAGCGGTGGTTTCATCTCCATCGAAGCTGAACATTGTTCTAAGAATACAGAACAAGGTGACCGGAAATTGATGAAAGTGGAAGATTATGGACTTACCTTATCAGGTATGAGAGCCACAGCGCCAGCCAATACACCGGCTGCAACAATTGGAAAAGATGCTCCATGTCTGGAGTATCCGGTGTATCTGTTCTCAAAGGATACAGTTCAAATCACATTGGTAACATCTCCTCTTCTGAATTATATGCCCGGAAGGGACATTAAGATAGCAGTTTCATTTGATGACGAAGAGCCTCAGTATATTACCAATGTACCGGATAAATATAAAATCGAATACTCTAATGCGGATTGGGAACAATCAGTATTGAATCAGACACGGAGTTGCCAAACATCGCTCAATATTTCAAAATCAGGTTATCATACCCTAAAGGTTTGGATGATTGATCCGGGAGTAATTGTAGAAAAGATTATGATAAACACGGGTGGTTTAAAACCAAGTTATTTAGGAGCCCCTGAAAGCTTCAATAAATTCAAATAGTGACACAATTTACAAACTTCTAATATTTTTGTTATGACTTACAAACTAAAAATACCTTTCAATGACTTCTTCGGAAGATTCATAGCTTCAAAACATTCATTTTCAGTAATACTTGTATTGGTCATTTTGCTGTTGTCGTCTAATGTCTTCGGAGCAAAGAAATCTCAATCATCAAAAGGATGGGTAGGAACCTGGAGTACGGCACCCTATTTTGTGGATGCAAACAATAATGCCCCGGCTCCCG
>JAATGT010000032.1 GCA_015654525.1 Bacteroidales bacterium | reverse complement strand
ATCATCGGGTCTGGAACCTGATTGTTGGCTTTCCACATTGTTGGCAAATAAAGCTATCGAGCTGAATCCACACATACAAGCAGCTCCTGATAGACAGGTTTTTTTGATAAATTCTTTTCTATTCATCAGCATATCGTTTTATTTTTATAATTACAACTCCTGTAATTAATGGTAAATATTCTAATATGTTATATATAAACTGTTGAAGTTTCAAAAGTAGTTATATTCTAATTAATAATAGTTCAAAATTAATCTATAAAGGTGGATGAATGTTTCATTTTAAAAAGTTAGTTGCTTTTGGTCAACTTTCGTGGTTGTGAACTTTTCATCAATAGACCAACTTGATGTTGAGTCATTGCTTTGTCGTACAACTGGGCACCGGCCACGTATCCGCTAAAGTTCTCTGACGGTTCACCCGAAGCACCAATCAGGATATCACCTTTTTCTACAAAGAGCGAAAGAGGAGATTGTGTATTGAGTTTTCCATCCACATATACGTTCTCCAAAGCACCGTCGAACGTTACTACAATATGATGCCACTGTCCTTTAGCCGGAACTTCTTTATATGGTAAATCCACCGCCCCATCGCCATGAGCAACTGCTCCGTAATGTCCAGTTCCGTACATCAGAGCTGCATAGCTTGCTTGCAACATATTTTCGCGTGAATTCCAGGCCAGTAAGCATTCTCCGGATTCAATAGTAGGATTGTAGACCCACACCGAAGCTGTAAAGGCTGAGTTCCAATCGAGACTGGCAGGAGCTTCCTTTGATAATCTCAGATAACTGCTTCCATCAAAAGCAACTGCTTTTACACCCTCAACTTGCTTGACAACCAGTTTTCCGTTCGCTTCAAAATATCCACCAAGCTTTCCCTTATTGGGTAGTTTTGTAATAACCGAACCTGCTTTAAGCGCATCAACATTAAAATCCACCAGCAGACTTTTGGTGCTTCGTGCTCCCGGTTCTGTTTTCGATTCTGCATTTTGATAGGCGGGAACTTCAAACAAGCTATCGTACACTTTCAAGTTCCATACGGCAGGTATCATACCGGCTTTTTCGGTGCCATTAACGGTTAACCTGACATAACGGGCCGAAGCATCATGATCATCAATCATTGGACTACCGCAACGACGATTGTTTGTTTTATCACTGAATAATGTCCAGTGGATGCTATCAGTAGAGACTTCCAACTTATATTGATAGTAATAAGTGGGGTATTCAAACTGTGTCATCACCCGTTTCACCTGCTGCATTTTACCTAAATCCACTGTCAGAGATTGTGGTAAATCACTGCTTTTCGCTTTCCAAAGTGTCCCATTATTGTCATCCACTGCATTTTCGGGAAGATAACAGTAGTTGTACCCCGTTTTACTATATGGTGTCGGATCGGAAATAAGGTGATAATACGAACTTGCACTCGCTTTCACTTTATAAGCCAGATTGGGTGACGTGATTTGATTCTTCGCAGGGAATGTTACTCCTTCGTGAGTCGGAATCACTTTTTCAATAGTCACACTATCCGAAAAATCCAGTTTATCAACACAGACCTGACGATACTCTCCATTCATACTATGTGGATTGTCGTGACGATGATATACGATATAATAATCGTCGCCCTCTTTCAAAATGGAATGATGACCAGGTCCATCTATTGTACCATCATTATTTGTAACCAGTATCGGACTGTTCTTCCCCGGAGTAAAAGGGCCTTCGGGATGATCACTTACCGAATAATGCACAGCATACGAACTCAACCTGCAATCGCCGGAAGAATACATCAAAAAGTATTTGCCGTTTCTTTTTATAGGATAAGCAGCTTCAAATGCTTTTGGTATTTGTGCAATAGGAATAAAACCGGTTTTCTGAATACTAACCATATCTTTGGGGTCAAGCTTTACAAATCCCATCCCTCCAAAAGAAGTACACCAGGTACCAAAATACGAATATACCGAACCATCATCGTCGACCAGAAACTGGGCATCGAGTGCCGGGAAATCTTTCCTGGACGTTCCGGCCGGAATCACAGCTTTTCCATCATTTATCGGTTCAAAAGGCCCCATGGGTGAATCAGAAACATAGCCATAGATATTGCAGCCCATCTCACAATTACCCATATAATAATAGAACTTCCCATCCGACCCATGAATTATATCCGGCGCCCAGCAGTTATTCAGTCCTGCGGGGATATTCAGTTTTAATTTATAGTTGTACCAGTTCACAAAATCCTTGCTTATCCACACCTGCGGTTCACCCGATGCCAGTTTAATACCGTCGGTAGTGGCATAGATATAATAAGTATCCCCAAACTTCTTCACTGTCGGATCAGCAAAATAACCGGAAAGAAGGGGGTTGCCCAGAGCCAAAAAATCATTAGAAGTCACCTGTGCTAAAGCTGAGTTTATTGAAAACAAAACGGCTAAAGAACTAAACAAAAAGCTAAATCTATTCATATAGTTGTTGGATCATAATCTACAGGTAAGAATTAAAAGCATCCAACGGAAAGATTCCGTCAGATGCTTTTTATAATTAGATTTTCTTATTACAGAATGAAATTATTAATATCCGGAATTCTGTTTCATGTTCTTATTAGCATCAATAAAATCCTGATAAATTGGGAATATGTTTTTGTGCGTATCAGAAGCATTTGTTTCGGCATCCTTACAGAACCACGATTTCCCATTATATACGTTCATGCCATTACTTGTTACACGAAAACGAATCAAGTCCTGACGACGATGGTGCTCTCCGACAAACTCCCAAGCCAAATCGTCCAAAAATCCACCTAATTCAATATCTGCACCTCCTTCTGAGGTTTTAACCCAAACATCTGTTTTACCCAATTCTCCTTGATTTTCACGATGTCCATATGCATAGACACTTGTACCTTTTAGCTGTGCAACTGTACGTGTAGCCTTTGCAGGGTTAGTCGTAAATGCACGCGCACGGATACTTGTTACTATATTAGCAGCATCTTGTTCTGTTTCCCCATTATATCCTCCTAAACGTAGTAAACATTCTGCTTTTATCATAAGAGCGTCAGTATAACGAAAGAATGGAACATCGTCTCCTGAAGCTGCAACAGCACCTGAATAAATTTTATATTTATGAAAACGAGCACCTTCAAGAGGATAAGCACCAGGGTTATCAATACTATGCACATCTTTGGTATAGACCATTGTATCTCCATCGATAAGTATTGGATCTCCATTCAATTTATATTGTTTGCCCACAAGCCAGGTCATGTTCAAACGCTTATCATCCGGATCGTATGTATCTATAAATTGTGGAATAGCACAACTACCGTCCCAAGGAGAGATTGTGAGTCCAAATGTAGCCGCACTGGCAGAATACAAGCACTTATTTGCTAAATAATTACCCTGAGCATATGTATAATCAAATGGAATTGCAAAAATAACTTCAGGGCATGAAGAAGCATCGTCTACAAATGGATCAGTATAATTAGTGGCTAAACTGTATTTTCCATCCTTTACAATTACATTAATCTCATTTATTGCTTTTTGGTAATATGTATTATCGCTGGTGCCAAACCATGCATTGTAATTCAGATACATCTTTGCTAACGTCATGCATGCTGCATATTTATTAAAATGACCATAATTTGTCGTTGATACGTCAGTTCCCAAATCATTTTTAACCGAATCTAATTCTAAAACAATAAAATCAAAAACTTTCTTCGGGTCTGCCTGCGTAGGTAAATAACCTGATTCATGATTCATAGTAGTTTCCAAAGGCACATTCCGAAAATTATCCAGCAAAATATAATAATATAATGCTCGAATGGCTCTTAACTCGGGTTCATATTTAGTAACCGCAGCACTCTTCAAATCCAGCACCTTATTGATATTATCAATTCCATTGTATGCGTTATACCAGTTCGTGTAAAAATGGTCTACATAGGAATGATAAGTATGTTTGTGCATAGTTATATACAAATCCCCCCATCCAATACCAACACGATAAGGGGTCATCATCAAATCGGAAGATTCTTCGTAAAGATCAAACATCCCGTTCCAACCCCAATATATATTTCTAAGGTTTGAATAGGCAGGTGCTATCATATTTTTTATATCCTCAGAAGAGAATGTCGTTTTTTCTGCAGCGATCGAACTATATATGGTTTCATTCAAATCAGTACAAGAACTGAAGATGCCCAGTACTGAAAAAGCCAATATAACCGGTAATTTAATTATTTTTTTCATAGCTTCTTTAATTTAATGTGATGTTAACTCCAAATGTAAATGATCTGATAGTTGGATATTTATCTCTTGAATCATTACCATAGGAATAAATATCGCTATTTGTTAATTCAGGATCGAGTCCAGAGTATCCAGTGATGCAGAACAAGTTTTCACCTGTCACATACAATCTGACTTTCTTCACAAATTTCAGTTTATTTGTGTCAAAGTTATAGCCGAAAGTTATATTATTCAACTTAACAAAATCTCCATTTTCCAAATAATAACTTACAAAAGTTTGAGATTGAGAAGATGACAATGTTCTTTTTCCATAAACAAGATTAGCTGCAGATTTCAACCTATTATAAGCTATTGAGTTATTCTCATAGAACATGCGTTCTTCATTCAGAATTTGATATCCAAACTGTCCGTTGAAACTTAGACTTAAATCAAATCTTTTATATTTGAATTGGTTATTCCAACCCATTATCAATTTCGGAATTCCATTACCTAGATACTGACGATAATCGTCATTCAACATATTTGCGTTAAACTCTTCTGCTTTTCCTGTTTTCGGATTCTCGATCAGCCACAAACCATTATCTGAGATACCCACTGATTTTAATCCCCAGAAATTACCTAAGGATTTTCCGACTTCCAACCGGTGTGTTGGCAATGAAATAGGATCACCTGCATACCCTGTATTCAGATAATTAGTTGTTTCATAGAGATCATTCGATAAACTCACCAGTTTATTCTCATTATGAGAAGCCGTAACCGTTGTTTTCCATTCGAAATCTTTTGTTTTGATTGGAGTAGCATTAATTGCAATTTCGATACCAGTATTTCTCATCTTTCCTACATTTGCTAGTGTAGTCCCATAAAGATTTGGGGGAGTAGGAACATTGTAAGACCACAACATATCAGAAGTATTTTTATTGTAAAAATCCACTGTTGCTCCAAGACGATCTTTTAAAACGCTCAGATCAAGCCCTAAATTAAACTCTGCCGATTTTTCCCATTTTAAATCCGGATTTGGATTTGTTGTTGCACTCAAACCACTAACCCATGACCCATTGCTGTAATAATACGTGCCATAGGTGTAAGTTGTAAGTGACAAATAAGAAGATGACGGAATTTCGCCGGTAACACCATAACCTGATCTAAGTTTTAGATTACTAATCCAATTCAGCTCTTTCATAAAAGGTTCATTACTGATGGTCCACCCAACAGAAGCAGAAGGGAAAGTTCCCCATTTATGATTCTCTCCAAATTTAGAAGATCCCTCTCGCCTTACGCTTAGCAATAAATTATATTTGTCGTCATAAGCATAACTCATTCGCCCAAAATACCCTATAAGCTTATTGTCATTTTTGTAACTTGACATGGATGCTTTTCCGGCTTTTAATGCAGCTCCGGCTGAAATATTATTATATCCGTATGCATCAGTAGGAAAATCGTAATTATAGGAACTACCTCCTTCGTATACATTATAATTGTAACTATAACCAACTAATGCAGATACACGGCTTTTTCCAAAACTAGTCATATATTTAGATGTGATTTCGAGCTGATCGGCGCGAGAATTGTCATCCGAACGATAAGCTGAGCCATTCAATCCTAAACTTGTAGAACTATAATAGTTTTGAGTATTGTAATATCCATAGCTTCCATAAGTACTATTACGGGAAAGCATGATATTAGTCTGCCAACCTTTTATAGGCTCAACAGTAAGATTGGTAGTGAGCTGAGAAGTAAGAGTTTTGTTTTCACCACTCTTTTCATTCAATATTGCCACCGGATTATAATATTGATAAACATTAAAGTTCTCATAATAGCTACCATCCGTGTTATAAATTGGTGCCGTTGGATTGTGAATTAATGCCTGACGATAAATATTGGTAATACCAGCATCTGAGGCAGTAGTTACGTTATTTGAATGATTGCTAACTAAATAATTGATATTCAATTTAGCAATATTATTTAACATGTACTGAGTTAAATCAAACGTTCCTTTAATATCTTTACTATTAGTCTTTTTGATAACACCATCTTGATTTCTATACGTCAATCCGGCTGAATAAACAGAATTGGTACCACCACCATTCAAACTTACACTATGATTCTGAGTAAAACCTGTTTGAGTAACCGCTTTTACCCAGTCAGTAGTTGATCCCAAATCCGTGAAAGCTGTTTTTCCATTTTTCACATCTTCTGCAGACATAAACTCCGACTGTTTATAAAAGTCAGATGCAGATAAATAAGAAGAATAATTCACCTCTGTTTTTTGTTCTCGTTTTCCTTTTTTTGTTGTGATTATAATGACTCCGTTAGCACCACGCGTACCATAAATGGCTGCCGCGGATGCATCTTTCAACACATCAATTGCTTCAATGTTTTCAGGAGCTACAGTTGAAACGTCTCCGGGGACTCCATCTACCAAAATCAATGGAGTCGTAGTTCCATTAAGAGTTGCAATTCCACGAAGAACAATATTTGATGTTGCATTCGGATCGCCAGATCCATTGGTTACCGACAATCCGGCTACCTGACCCTTGATGAGTGCCGCTGCATCCTGAGCATTTCCAAAAGTAAAATTCTCAGCCTTTACAGTAGATACCGCACTCGTGACATCACCCTTCCGCTGGGTTCCATAACCAATAACCACTACTTCGTCCACCAGTTTAGAGTCTTCTTTTAGAGTTACGGACAGGTACTTCTTATTACCCGGAATAATTTCCTGTAACGCATACCCTACATATGAGAAAACGATCACTGAATTCTGTCCTTTTACATCCAGTGCATAAGTTCCATCACTATTTGTAATTGTTCCATTGGAAGTCCCTTTTTCCTTGATATTAACTCCCACCAAACCTTCACCTTTTTCATCTACCACCCGGCCTTTTATTAGCACAGCAGCTTGCTGTGAGGCTTCGGAGCTTGCTTTTTCTGTAATACCTGGATGTGCTGACACCTGACCGATACCAATACCGGTTGTCAGGAGCGTACATGCTGCAAGTCTGAACAAGCTTTTGCTAAAGCAATTTGTTTTTTGATTTACATTCATATTGTTTTAATTTTAAATTATAAATATATTATTTCTAAGGTATAATATTTCTTACTTTACTTTCCATTCAATGATTCCACCCGATTGTCCTTTCTGAAGTTTGGCTACGATTTTCAGGCCGGTAGTTTTTACAGGGACAAAGTCTAACTTATTGTATTGATCTCTCAATGTGGTATAAGCTCCTTTAGCTTCTACTTCCTTCCAGTCTTCACCTTCCTTATAAAGTAACTTCCAACTTTCCGGAACACGATAGTTTCCATCGTAATGATCAAATTCCAACCAATAGACCTCTACGTTTGATACTGTTTCGGGTTGTTCAAATTTATATTCCAGGTTAACTTCAACTCCTACTTTTTGCCACCAGTACAAATAAGGTTTTGATATATCGCCCGAACTTGTTGGTTCCCATTGATCGTTTACTCCCCAGACTGACTCTTCAGGAGAAGAAATTAGCGGTGCATCATTTTGAATAGGAGCCTGAATAACTACCGTCTGAGCTCTTGAAGCAATTGTTGGCAGTGGTACCGGACGAGCAAACGATGCAGACGAAGGAATCCAGACAGCCATTTCGCCTGCTCCACGATTATTCCATGTCGAATAGGGAATTGCAGTAACCGGAACTTCTTTTTCTTCACCATTTAATGCAACTTCTTTGGCACTTCCTTTTAGTATCATCACCCCGTTAAGCAGATCCTTCTTATACTCAATGCTAAATTGAGCATCTCCGGAAATATATTTATTGAAAATGTGTTTATCCCTCTGATCCCATCCTTCGAGGCAATACACAATCGGTCCGCGCTCAATAGCCAGCTTACCACGATCATCCTTTACCTTTTCGTTGGCCTGAATACGACGAACGGGCATGGGTAATTTCAATTCTATCACATCACCCTGCTTCCAACTTCTGCTTATGTCGGCATATCCGTTTGATTCGGTAACCGATGTGAGTTTTCCGTTGACATAGATTTCGTATTTTCCGTCTTTCTTATCAGCGAAGGTATACAAATCGGTAGGTACGGGTTCATTTTTTGCCCAACCGGGGATGCGTAGTTTAATGCTAAAGTTGCCGGCCTTTTCGGGTGCAACTTTAATCTTCACATCACCATTCCAGGGATATTGTGTGGTTTGTGCCAGCTGAACCGTATTATTACCGGTCTTTACTTTTCCGGTACTTTGTACGTATAGATTTATGATGATGTCGCCACCTTGGGTGGCATACATATAACCCGGAGCCGAAGCCATAAAACGGGTAATATTTCCCGGACAACAGGCACAACCAAACCAGGCCTGACGCTCATGTTGCCCCATCGACTCGAGCGGATTATCGTAAAAAAACTTATCACCACTGAGCGATACTCCCGAAATAACTCCATTGTATAAAGCCCGTTCCAATACATCAATATACTTAGCATCGCCGGTTGCCAAAAACATCCGTTGATTCCAATATACATTGGCTATGGCAGCACAGGTCTCGGCGTAAGCAGTGTGATTGTTCAGTTCATAGTTCGGTCCGAAGCCTTCGCCCTGTGCTCTGGAACCAACGCCACCAGTGATGTATAACTTTTTACCGGCCATATTGTCCCAAATACGGGTTAGTGCTTTGAAATAAGCTGTATCGTGGGTTAGTGCTGCTACATCGGCTACTCCGGAGTACAGATAACCGGCCCGAACAGCATGTCCTACAATTTCATCTTGCTTCAGAATGGGTTTGTGATCCTGACTGTATTCGCTCAGGCGATGACCATCAGTACCACGGCCGGTTTCTTCAACAAAATATTTTGCCAGGTCGAGGTATTTTTTCTTTCCGGTTACTTTGTAAAGCTTCGCCAATGCCATCTCCACAATAGGGTGACCGGAAGGGCGATGAATCTGACCTTTGTCCGGGCCAAAAACCGTACAGATCAGGTCTGCATTTTTGAGTGCTACATCCAGCAGAGTTCTTTTTCCGGTAGCCTGAAAATGTGCAACAGCTGCTTCGTATAAGTGACCGCAGTTGTAGAGTTCGTGGCTATTTATTCTTTCCCAACGGGCATTGCCCCACCAGCCCGAAAGCCGGGTACATTTATTGGTTACGCAGGTAGTGAGATATCCATCGGGTTCTTGCGCGGCGCGGATAAGATTGATAACACTATCGAGATAAGCATCCAGTTTCTTGTCGTACTTCACCGCCAGTGAGTAAGAAGCTCCTTCTATAATCTTATAAGGATCGGTATCGTCGAATGAAAAATCACCCTTTTGTTCTCCCTTAATTAATCCACCGGCCAGTGCAAAATTATCAAACCGTCCATTCTTCTCACACTCTTTAAAAGCAGATGGAATAGACACAGTACGATTGGTCTCAATGCGTGGAGCCCAAAAGTTATCTTTGAAGTGGACATTGGTAAATGGCACTTGCTGGATTGGCTCCTGCACTTTGTTTGCCGACTGTCCGGAAAAAATCATTCCGGCGGCTAATCCTAGTAATAATGGTCGTAATAAAATCTTCATAAATTCGTAATGGTTAACTCATATTATCGAAATATTGATTTGCAAATGAATACATTTATTTCGACTCCGAATAAAAAAATACTCCATTTATCTGAAACAATAGTCTAACTATCGTTTTTTATGATAACTGTATCTATCTTTTTACCAGCACTATAAGTTTGTTTGTAAAATAGTTTATATGATTATTTGCAAAAGCATCCAAAAAACATCAGTTAGCATTCCGTTGGGCAAATAGTCAAGATTAATAAATCAGTTTGAATGATGAAATAGATATCCGCTTTGTTACCCAAAATAATATCGATAGATATTGAGAGCGCCTTGACTTTTTTAAGATTATCGGGTAGAAAGCAGTTTTTACCTACTTTCCCGTCACACATCTGGCATACGCCTTACGTACCACAAGGCAGTTTCTATTAACTTACCCTCTGCATTATGTAAGCCTTGTTCGGCAAACCATTTTATAGACATTACAAAAGTCAAGACGAGCTCTTGGTCTGAATAGTATAATAAGCAATGGGACTATTATTAAATTTAGATTACCTAAGCCTAGCATTGAGTTTAAGTAATAGGAATTAAATAATGTCCTATTTTTCAGAAAATCGTTAGACGATACGGTTGTAATTTCAAGTCCCCT
>JAATGT010000150.1 GCA_015654525.1 Bacteroidales bacterium | reverse complement strand
TACAAATCTTATTTGCGAAAATTTGTGGTATTTGCGTTATTTGCGTGCTTTTGAGAGAGCCTCTTGCTTCTATTACCATATAAAACTTTTCAAACAATGGAATTTTACAAAGAAAATATTGAGACAGTTGTCAAAGAACTGAGTAGTAACAAAAAGGATGGTCTTGATGAACGGACAGTGAAACAAGCCCGGATAAAGTATGGCAGCAATGTGCTGAAGGTAACCAACAGGATTAATGTTTTCAAAATTATCCTTCGTCAGTTCATCAGTCCGCTTGTTCTTATTCTGATTGTTGCGGCCGCTGTGTCGTATTATCTGGGGCAGTATCGCGACGGCTCTATTCTACTGGCTATCGTTGTGCTGAATGCCGGCATTGGCTTCTATGAAGAATGGAAATCGGAAAACATTCTGGCATCGCTCAAAAGTTTGGTTGTTGATAAATGCAATGTGATAAGGAGCGGGAAAATTACAGAGATTCCTGTCGATGAGCTGGTTCCGGGTGATATTGTAAAACTAACCGAGGGTGATGGCATTCCGGCTGATATACGTTTGATTGAGGCAAATGAATATTCGGCAAATGAATTTATACTTACAGGCGAATCCTTACCCACCAATAAAGATGCTTCCTTTACCACCGACAAAGCACTGCCCATAAATGAAATGAAACAGTGTGTTTACATGGGTACAACGGTTGCCCGGGGCGATGCTACCGGAATTGTGTATGCCACCGGAACACAAACAGAGATTGGTAAAATAAGCACAAGTTCTCAAAAAATAAAACCAGCTAATGCTCCGGTGCAAATTGAAATTGCGGATGTAGCCAAAAAACTAACGTATATTACGCTGGTTATTGCTGCTGTTATTTTTGCTTCGCGAATGATTCTACATGATTCGCTGGCGGTGGCACTTGTTTTCTCGGTAAGTGTTGCTGCAGCCATGGTGCCCGAAGGTTTACCTGCACAGATTTCCATGGCGCTGGCTTTGGCTGTGGGACGTTTGGCTAAACGAAAAGCCATCGTAAAGAATATCGCCTCTGCGCAAACATTAGGTTCGGCCACGGTTATTGCTTCCGATAAAACGGGCACCATCACCAAAAACGAAATGACCATTACCGGTTGCTATTTTGATGGTAAAACATTCTCGGTTGCCGGACTAGGCTACGAACCTGTTGGCGAAATAAAAGACGAACAGGCGAAAGTACTTAAAAAAGACGCCTTGGGTGATTTGAAGATATTCTTTCTCTCAGGCTTTCTTTCTTCCAAAGGCAAAGTTAGCCCTCCCGATAAAAATCATCCTTCGTGGTATTCTATTGGCGACCCCACCGAAACGTCATTCTCTACCCTGACCATGAAAGCCGGATTTAAGTTGGAAGATGTTGAAAAGGATTATCCGTTGGTAAAAGCATTTGCCTTCGACTCTTTCCGAAAAAGAGCCACCATCATCCGGCAACATAAGAAAAAAACTATTTCTTTTGTGAAAGGCTCTATAGAGTCGGTGCTGGAAGTTTCAACAAAGACGATTAGCGATGGAAAAGTAAGCGACCTGACTGAAGCTGCGAAAAAAGACCTTTTGGCAAAGGCAGCCACGTTTTCGGAACAAGCACTGCGTGTGATTGCTATTGCTTACAAAGACCTTGAAACAAAAAAAGACTATTCGGTGGAAGATGCCGAAAAGGATTTGATTTTTGCCGGATTCGTTACTATGCTCGACCCACCCCACAAAGAAGTGAAAGCTGCTATTGAATCTGTTTTTAAAGCACACATGAAAGTATTTATCATTACGGGCGACAATGAAGTAACGGCAAAAGCAATTTCGAAGAACATCGGACTGATGAACGAGGAAGATGAGTATCCGGTAGTGATAAAAGGGGCTGATTTACCCAAACTCACCGACAAAGCACTGAAAGACGCTTTTCAAAACAGGGCGTTGATATTTTCGAGAGTAACGCCCGATGATAAATTCCGCATCGTGGATCTACTGATGAAACAGGGTGAAGTAGTAGCAGTAACCGGCGATGGTGTAAACGATACCTTGAGTTTAAAGCGGGCTGACATTGGAATTGCTATGGGGAAAAATGGTTCTAAGGTGGCACAGGAAGCTGCCAGTATGATATTGTTGGATGATAATTTTTCGACCATTGTTGTAGCCATAAAAGAAGGAAGAACTATTTTTCGTAATCTGGAAAAAACCATCAAAACAAATCTTTCGTCCAACGTAGCGGAACTTATGTGCGTGATTTTCGGCTTTGTCGGTATCTTTATGGGAATAGCAACTCCCATTCTGGCAGTACAGATTCTATTGATCGATATTGTAGGTGAAATGATTCCACTTACCATGCTGACCTACGACCCACCGGAAAAAAGTATTATGGAAAACGCACCCCGAAGTCCAAAAGACAAAATACTAACAAAAGAAGCGATGTTCGGAATTGCTTTTTCAGGTATCGTCATGGGGCTTGTTGCATACGGTGCTTTTCTGTTTTCCATGTTCATTTATCCTCATGGGGCTAACAATTATCAGAGAGCCATCACCATCACGTTTGTTTCCATCATTTTTGGACAATATGCTAATCTCCTTTCAAGACGAACCTATGGAAATGCGTTGGGAAAATATCTGTTCTCAAACCGAAATCTGCTGCTGGCATTTGCACTCTCTATTTTTTGTATTCTGCTAATAGTTTATATACCTGTTTTCAACCTCTATTTTCATACTGCAACTCTAAATGCTGTTGATTGGATGTTGCCAATAGCTACCGGAGCCATTTGTCTGACCGTATTTGAATTAAAAAAGAAATTTTTCAAACAGTGAGAAGTACTTACGGCTATTGAAAGTTATCTGTAATGTTACTCCTAACTTGACATTTTCAAAGCTTCGGAGAAGCGATATTATGGTAGCACTTCATTACAAAAAAAACGTTATCAACAAAAAAGCTCCAGAGGAGCACTCTGTTTGTAGAGGATATACATTCAATGTTCTGAGCTCCGGAGGAGCGGCAT
>JAATGT010000006.1 GCA_015654525.1 Bacteroidales bacterium | reverse complement strand
TAGCCATGGAAACACAACCCATAATCAAGGCTATATTGACAACAAAAAATGCATAATGTTCCATTAGAAAGTCTGATAATAATAATTGACAACTACTGAATTGCACTACGTAATAGAATAAACAAAACAAAACTCGGCATTTATCCTGTTTATTTTATGATCATATATTTTTATCACATGCATCTTTATAAAATTAAGATGCATGCTGTGTGCGTTTTAGCTTAAGATTCCAACATAAGTGCTACTACCCGAATACAATTTCACCCTTGCCCTGTTTTTTATCACAACAGAAAGTTTTTCGAACTAACAAGATCACAAACACCATCATTTGCACTGCTAAATTAAGGTAATTGCCCCAATTATACAAAAAAATGGTCAAAATAAATCGAGACAAGCCATTTTTCAAAATGCTATCAGTATGCAGGTTACAAAATGTCATCACATTATTTTTAGGACGTCGTATTTTGTGACTAAAAAAAAGGCCCTGTCACCACTCATTTTTGACATTCCGCCCAGTTTGATTTATCACATAAAAAATCCCCTCGAACCAATTGGTTCAAGAGGATGAAATTTGGGATAAAAAGAGATAATTACAAAACGGGAAGCTTACTATTTTTTCACTAATTTTGCTACCAAACCATTCGATTTTATTATATAAACTCCGTTGGGGAATGGGCTAATGTTGATGTAACTGTTTGTGGAAGCTTTCGTTGGGCAATATAAAATCGCTGCACTAGTGAGAAAAATTCTTTTATGGCGTTTTCTTTTAATTGGCAAAAATAAACTCCACTACCGAAAGAACTCATATCAAGCTGTTTTCCGCTGATAATTCTTATAAAGAATTCTTGTTGCCTTAAGTAACTTATTTCTTTTTTCCTCAAACAGATTGTCCCTATACTCATGCTGACCCATGGTCAATATTTCATTAAAGTCGTTCAGCGCTTTCAGGATTGCTTGTTGACTATAGGTTTCTCCGGGTAAGAGAATTTCAATTTTCGACTTATATAATAATATTTTCTCGATGTATTTGACAAAATCTCCGGGTTTAAGTAACCCTTTCACTTTGGGTTGAACAAAGGCAATATTCATCAAATAATTTGCAATGCAGATATTCACCTCCT
The DNA here is from genome assembly GCA_015654525.1 of Bacteroidales bacterium. Taxonomy (GTDB): domain Bacteria; phylum Bacteroidota; class Bacteroidia; order Bacteroidales; family Paludibacteraceae; genus Paludibacter. The sequence continues at coordinate 22,795 of JAATGT010000006.1, read as the reverse complement.
CCAACCATTCTTGTTTGTTGTTTGATGCAATAATCGTTCTTAGGTGCTGTACTTGAAGTTCTAAGGATTTGTCTAATTGATTTTGCAGGCTCAGTTCGATATTTTCGATTTGAAGTTGCATCTTTTTATTGTTCGGCTCTTGTAATTGTTTAGCCATTTTAAGATTGAGCAAAACTGAAGTAAAAGATATTAGCAATGCAACAGCCCACGGAAGACTTTTTTCGATCATAGCATACAGGTTTTTTTGATCGATCGGTTTTTCTGTAACCGGTTTCGGACGGATGTCACTCATTACACGCATTGAGTCAAATTTGCTCACGTGATTTATTTGCTTTGTTGGGAACTCTTTTTCCATTCCGAAAAGAGTGGTTGTACAAAGCAATAAGGCCAGTAAGAATAGTTGCGATTTCATAGAAGTTCTGATTTTCCTTTCCTTATGATATAAGTAAATGATAATTATTATTGATATGTTTCAGTCACAATAGTTCACACTCGTTTTAAGTAGAAAATATAAGACAAAGAACACATAGCATTATCCCGAATACGGGATAATTTCGGGCTGAACAAAAGTATCGTCAGATGCTTTTACTATGTGATCTAAGTCTTTTTTTTCCATTATTTCTATGTGTGCTATTGTGATAGAAACCCATCATTAAATACTGGAAACTAATTAGTTTAGCTTGCAAATCTTATTTGCGAAAATTTGTGATATTCGCGTTATTTGCGTGCTTTCGATGCAACTAATTATTTTCAGAGTGCCACTTTCACTACGGGATCGCTCCACGACCCCTGCCCTGCCGAACCAACTGCTGCCACTCGTAGTTGGTAAGCAGTTCCGGTGATTAGTCCGGTGAGTTCGGCTTTCGACCGGGTGGTTATCTGTGCATGTTTCCATTCCAGCACTGTACCATTAACTGCAATTTCTACCACATAGCTTTTGGCATTATAGGATTTATCCCACGACAGGTCTATTTCAGCGGCATTGTCACCCGTAGTTGCATTTACCGAAGTGATCTTATCCGGCATTGTGGCAGCACCTTTTTCTTTCTGTATATCCATACCAGAGCTGAGTATAATAGCTTCATCGCCGTTGCTTGTGTTATCTACATAGGCCCCCATTTGAGTCATCACCCCATCGAAAATGCTTTCCTGCTGATAGAGAATACTCATTTTCATCTGTACATTTTTACGGGCTGCTTCCACATCATCGGAAGCTGTCGACATATTGGTGGTTGCTGTTTTCAATGCCTCTAAAGTCGGGCTAGGGGTTTTAAAATAGACATTTCCGGTCATGCTACTACCCACCTTGTTTCCTAATGCTACTTTTTCAGCAACATTTTTTCTACTTAATTCCAATTTTACCTTTGCCATAGTGTTTAAAATTTTAATGATTAATACTTTATTTTTGACAGCGAGGCGGTATTTCTGCCATTTTTGAATAAGGTAGTAAAATTTCTAATAATTAAATATTTTCAAATTCTAACTTTAAACAAATCTATCCGATGGAAACAAAAGAAAACGCAACCACCGAAGTGAAAAAAGTAACAAAATCTCATTATGAAACATTCGATGAGAAAATTACTAAGATGAAAGTGACTCTTGACAATGCCACGTTACCGCAAATCTTTGCCATAATGGTAACAGTGGGTTATACTGTCGAAAAAATTGATGACATGAAAACAAAACTGAGCGAATTAGTTTCGTTGAATGCCGAGCAGGTGAAAGAAAGTGCCGAACAAAGTGCCGAGCAAACAAAGTTCGACAACCTACGAAAGGAAATCAATACTCTTTTCAATACGCATAGAGGTATGCTGCGCATCTTCTTTAAAGGAAACGATCCTGCTTACAAAACATTGCAACTAAATGTGGAAAACCCTGCAGCTTTTGGCAACTGGAATCAGTTGGTAAAAAGGTTTTATGTACAACTTGCTAAACCTGAGATGCTGGCACAAACTGCAGCCATCTCCATTACCAAGGAAACTGTAACGGCTCAGCAACAAGCGCTCGTTGAACTGGATTCGCACAAAGACAACATTATCAAAGAAAGTGGCGATGCTGTAGGTGCTACTCATACCCGTGACACAGCTTACGATGAGTTTTATCCACTTTACTCCGATTACGTGAAATATGCCAAACTCCTCTTACCCGACAATCTGCTTAAAATGCTTGGTATTACGCCGAAGTAAGAAGATAAATAAAAGATTTTCCCCCGCCATGTTCAATGGTGGGGGATTTTTTATATAAAAGATAGATAAAATGAAAGATGAAATAATAGAATTCACAGAAGCTGTAATAGACAAACTTAATGACTTAGACGATATAATTGATAAGTCTTTGGAACCTATTAAAGACTATACTGATACATTTGGTGATTTAATAGCTCCAATCAAAACTTTTACAAACATATTTTCTCTTAGTAAAAAAATGGCTTTTAAATCATTTATAAAAAACTATTCAAAGTGTCTTACTACTGATTACGTATTAGACGAGAAAGAAAAGTTGAAACTTGAAAGCTATTTTAAAAAGAGGGAAAATGTTCATTGGGTTTCTGACATAATTGATAGTGCTATTCAAGCTAAATCATTAAAATCATCTGCGATACTAGGTCTTGTCGCTGGTAGAATCATTAAAGAAAAAACATCTTTAAATGACATAGACATCATTCTTGTAAACAGTTTAAAAGAGATGACTGATATAGATATAGAAAATTTTGTTGAATTATATTCTCAGGTAGAAATACATTATTCTGGCGGTACATCTTCATTGAAAACAATTTATGATTTTGAAATTAGAACAAAGGAATTTTATGACCTGAATAATTGGAATGGAAAGACAAAAATAGAAAGAAGCTCTTTAGATCTTACAGTTGAAAAGCTCAAACGAACCGGAGCGTTAAGTTATGGAGAGGGAGGCATGGATAGTTATGGAAATGCTAAAGGTGCATTTATGATTAGTTTAGCAACAAAGGAATTAATGAATTTAATACGAAAAATAAATTCAAAATCTAGCTATTAGTGTTTTTTTTCAGGCTGAAAGCCTACTATAACTTAGCCCAAGGTAACGTCCTGAAAGGACAACGCCTTGGGTTAGGGAATAACGAAAGTGAATCAGCGCCCTGAAAGGGCAGTATAAAATGAATCAAACCTATGCTGTCCTTTCAGGGCGCTGATTTGTTCAATCCTATTTTTTCCCAAAGCATTGCCATTTTTTCCAAGGCGTCGCCATTACAAGGCTTTGCCGTTGGGCTAATCTGTGTTGGGCTTTCAGCCCGAATAAATACACGCTACAAATTTCCGGCTGTATTTTCGAATAGAAAATACAGCCGTTTTTTAATCCCACCCCTAATCGTTTTGTTGAATAAAATCCGTAGTTTTGTATTCCAATTTTGGTAGAGACAAGGCATGCCTTGTCTTTACATGATACGATACAACAACAAAATGATTGATCAACCCACCATAGACCGCATAACCGAAGCCGCCCAGATACAAGATGTGGTCGGCGATTTTGTTACCCTGAAGAAACGCGGGGTCAACTTACTCGGGCTTTGTCCGTTTCATGGCGAGAAAACACCGTCGTTTATCGTGTCGCCTGCCAAAGGCATTTTCAAATGTTTTGGTTGTGGCAAAGGCGGTAACTCGGTGCACTTTATCATGGAGCACGAGCAGATTTCGTACTACGAAGCCTTGAAATACCTGGCCCGTAAGTACAATATCGAAGTGCAGGAACGCGAGCTTAGCCCCGAAGAACAAGCTGTGCGCAACGACCGCGAATCCATGTTCCTGGTCAACGAATTTGCACAAAAACATTTTACGCACACGCTGCATAATAATCTCGACGGAAAAGCCATCGGGCTCAGCTATTTTCGCGAACGTGGCTTCCGCGACGATATTATCCAGAAGTTCCAACTCGGATACAGTCTGGAGCAACGCGATGCATTTACCCAGGCTGCCATCCGGGCCGGATACAACAAAGAATACCTGGTAAAAACCGGTCTCACGCTCGAGGGCGACAATAATTACCTGGCCGATCGCTTCCGTGGTCGTGTTATGTTTCCCGTACACTCGCTATCCGGTAAAGTGGTGGCTTTCGGGGGACGTATCCTGAAGAAGGATGACAAGATGGCGAAGTACGTCAACTCGCCCGAATCTGAAATTTACCACAAGAGCAACGAACTTTACGGGATCTACTTTGCCAAACAATCCATCGTCAAGCAAGACCGCTGCTTTTTGGTGGAGGGCTACACCGATGTTATCTCGATGCACCAAAGCGGCATCGAAAACGTGGTGGCATCGTCGGGAACGTCGCTTACCCCCGGGCAAATCCGCCTTATTCACCGTTTCACCGAAAACGTAACGGTGATTTACGACGGCGATGCAGCAGGTATCAAAGCTTCGATCCGTGGCATCGACCTCTTGCTTGAAGAAGGGCTCAACATCAAAGTCCTGCTCTTGCCTGACGGTGATGACCCCGACTCTTTTGCCCGTAAAACCAACGCGTCCGACTTTATCGAATACGTAGAACGCCATGCATCCGACTTTATCCGTTTCAAAACCAACCTGCTGTTGGCCGACGCGGGTAATGACCCCGTAAAACGTGCCGGACTGGTGCTGGACATTGTACGAAGCATTGCCATTATTCCCAACACAGCCATTCGCGGAGAATATGTGAAGGAATGCAGCACGCTGCTGAACGTTGAAGAGCAAATGCTCTACTACGAAATAAACAAACTCAAAACCAATGAGCAGGAGAAAAATGCTACCCGGCGGTCGAACGCCGCACCGGATATGCCTTCGCCCGATGAGTTTTTTGCTCATGAATCGGGCGTTGTAACTTCCAAGTTCGAAGAACAGGAACGAAATATTCTGCAGGTACTCATTAAGCACGGTGAAGTAGTATTTTTTTATGCCGACGAAGCCAAAGAGCAACCCGTCACGGTGGGCGACTACATACTCGAAGAACTGGAACGCGATCAGTTACATTTCGATAATCCCGTTCATGCCCTGATGCTCGAAGAATACAAGACACACTGTAAGCAGGAAAACTTTGCTGCCGGACATTTCTTCCTGTATCATCAAAACGGGCAAATAAGTATGCTTACCGCCGATCTGATTTCCGAAAAATATACCCTGAGTCGCATCCATTCCAAAATTAAAAAGGTGGAAGCTGATGCTGACAGGTTGCTGGAGTTAGTTCCGCGTGTAGTATTCGAATTCAAAAACATGCTGATTCTCGACCTTATAAAACAAAAGTTGCTGCAAATGAAAGCTGCCAATGATTCAAAAAATAATGCGCTGGTAGATGAAATTATGCAGGAAATGAGCCAGCTGGAGGTGGTAAAAAAACAACTCTCGAAAACGCTCGGCGAACGAATAATAATTAAATTCTAGATAGCTTTTCAAGCTAACAACTTTTTCAAAGTTCTAAACTTTGGAAAAGATTAAATAAAAAATAAGATGATTCTTTTCGATCAAATAATTTTCGGACCTATCCACAGTCGTCGGCTGGGACTTTCGCTGGGTGTAAACCTGCTGCCGATTGATGCAAAAATCTGTTCGTTCAACTGTATTTACTGCGAATGTGGCTTCAACACCACCATGCACGATTCACCCATTCCAACGCGTGATCAGGTTCGCGAAACACTCGATGCCAAGTTGCACGAAATGGTTGCCGAAGGACAAATCCCGGATGTAATCACTTTTGCCGGAAATGGCGAACCTACGCTGCATGCCGAATTTGAAGGAATTATAGATGACACCATCGCTTTGCGGAATAAATATTGCCCCACAGCCAAAGTCAGCGTTCTGTCCAACTCTACCCGCATACACAAACCGCATATTTTCGCTGCTCTGAACAAAGTAGACAATAACATCCTGAAGTTCGACTCGGCCATCGACCGTACCATGAAACTTATGGATCAACCCGTAGGGAAGCATATCAACGTTGCCTGGTTTATCGAACATCTGAAGAAATTTGAAGGACGACTGATTATCCAAACCATGTTCCTGCGCGGAGAAGTACAGGGCGAAAAGCTTGATAACACCACCGACGAAGAAGTGGAAGCCTGGATTCATGCACTGGAACAAATCCGTCCACAACAGGTAATGATATACAGCCTCGACCGCGAAGCACCCACAAAAAATCTGCAAAAAGTAAGCGTAGACGAACTAAACTTCATCGCCGAAAAAGTACGAGCAAGAGGGTTTGATGTTTCGGTAGCGGGGTGATAAGAACCCCTAACCCCTAAAGGGGAACAAAATTAGAACTGTTTGGTTTATATTTAGATGAACAACGATAAGAACACATCTGACGGAGGTAATGTAGTTCCCCTTCAGGGGTTAGGGGTAAATTCCCCTTTAGGGGTTAGGGGTAAAGTTTTAATCTGCCCGCTAAACTGGGGATTGGGTCATGCCACGCGCTGTGTACCGATAATCCGAAAACTTATGTCCGATGGTCATGAGCCGGTGGTGGTGGCAGATGGTTTTCCTCTCGCATTCTTGAAACAGGAGTTTCCTTCGCTTCGCTTTATCGAATTTCCATCCTATGCGGTTTATTATGCTACCGGCAAATCGCAGGTGGGAGCCATGTTATTCAATTTTCCGAGCATAATCACGGGGATAATCAGGGAGCATTTTTGGTTGAGGGACTTACTTCAGTCCGAACATTTCGATCAGGTTATCTCCGACAATCGTTTTGGTATGTGGAATAAACGTGTTCATTCCATCTACATAACCCATCAGTTGATGATAAAGATGCCGCATAGTCTGAAAATTCTCGAACCGCTGGTTCACCGTATTCACAAAGCATTTATCAATCGCTACAACGAGTGCTGGATTCCCGATAGGGAAGAGGATGGTGGTTTATCCGGCGATTTGGCTCATCAATATCCATTGCCTGCTAATGCAAAGTTTATCGGGGTACTATCCCGTTTTCAGAACATGGAATACATACAACCAAACAGTGAATTTGACGTGGTAGCTGTTATTTCTGGCGTGGAGCCACAACGAACAATCTTTGAAGAGGCTTTGATTCGAAAATATAATAATAGTACGGAGAAGACGCTTATTGTTTGCGGTCAACCACAGGCAGGAAAGAATGAACGAAAAGTTGGAAATATAAGCATGGTTGCTCATCTTCCGGATGCTGAAATGGCAGCGGTATTACTGGGTGCAAAAAAGATTATTTGCCGGTCGGGTTACTCAAGCATAATGGATTTGGAAGCTCTGAAATGCCTGCATAAAGCCGAACTAGTTCCAACTCCCGGACAAACCGAACAAGAATACCTTTATTCAGTGAACAGGTATCAGCGAACAGTTGTCTGCAGAGAATGAAAGTTTGCAAATATTTTAATTAGCTGTCAACTGTCAACTATCGATTTTCAACTATCAATTAACGCGGTGTATGTCGGCAAAAGTTCTTTTCACTCCCTGACGATAATGTACATTCGAATAACCAAAAATAACAACCAGTCCTTCGCGTGAAGCATATTTAATTCCCCATCTCTCGCGGAAAAGGCGGGCCTTTTTACCATGCTGAATAAACGGATGCATAGCACCAAGCATACAAGTCCCGAGTCCGAGTGCTTCGCCTGCAAGCATGGCATAAGTTGCGGCAATGATCGGGTCGGCGGGATCGGAATAAGGCGAACCATAGAAATACATGGCTACAGGCGCATCGTAATTTATCCAGTTATTTCCCTTATCCATATCGTCAACATAAATATCAAACACTGGTTTGACAAAGTCGTGCATCATTTCGTTGTTTGCCTTTCCCATAAACGGACGTGCCAACGCAAGAAGCAAGTTTGATGACATCCAACGAACTCCCTTTAAGTATCCCGAGAAATCCTCAGCAAAAGAGCGAACCTGTTTTCTATTCTCCAGCACCAACACATGTACATCCGACGGTGGAAGTCCCGTTGGTGCGGTTTGCGCTGCTTCCAGAATTTTATCAACTATTTCTTTTTTTACCGGCACGTCCTTAAATTCCCGAATGCTCCGACGACGTTGAAGCATGGCCAATAAACTCTCGTAACTTGGAACCTGGCTTTTGTCCGGGAGTTCGAATAACTGCACAGGCGATAAAGTCCGTCCTTCAACGGCAATAACTCCGGTTGGGCAAACCATCATGCAGTGTCCGCACGCAATACAGCCAAACAATGCTTTGTTGGATACAACAACCTTATTATCGACTATCTCCAGTCCAAAATCTTTACATACAGACACACATTGCCCACAACCGGAGCATTTTGCAGAGTCGATAGAAACATTGGCAGGTGCATTCGTTCGCGTAGTTGGAATAGACATAAAATTCATTTAATATAGATGATCAATGAGTTCTGTGAAACGTCACAAAAATATAAAAAAAATCGCTGAGAAATTTCTCAGCGATTAATTGTTAACTAAGTATGTACTAAATTATACCTTGTTTATCTTCTTGAATCTCCACTTCCCGAACGGCTCTCTGACTTGCTGCTAGATCTCGATTCACTGCTTCGGGGACTTTCTACCTGTCTTTGTGGAGCTGACGATCTTGACGGCTGGCTCACCGAAGGAGTAGATGAATTAGTGTTTCTCGGTGCTGAATATCTGACACCATTGTCGGTGCTTTGACGTGGTTGATAACTATTATTCCGTTGAATAGTATTTGCATTTGAACTCCCTGAATTTGTTCTTGGGCTATAAATAGGATCGTTCGAACTGTTCTGACTTCTACCCGATCCGCTATTTTGCCAGGTGCTGTTATTTGTTCTGCTTTGATATGTGTTGCTTCTTTCTTGATTCGAAGGAGTATACGTCCGTTGGTTGGAGCTGCCTTGATTCAAAACATTTGATTGAGAATTTCTCGAACCATTGCTGTTGTATGATCTGACATTTCTGCTTCCGGTAGAGTTGTCCTGATAGCTTGAACGTGTCGAATTGCGGATTACCCCACTACGACTAAACTCAAGTTCTCGTTTATTTCTGATACTTTGGTTTCTGCTACTAAAAGTTCTGTCAGGGTAACGTACAGCATAATCATTACGTCTTACTGAACTATATATTCTTTCGGCACGTGAATCTCTTCTCGCATTGGTATAATAATACCGTTGATTATGATTAATATGACCATACACATTGGACAAGTAAATGTCTACTTCAAATGGACTGCGGTGACGATAGTAGTGTGGATAATATCCCCAGTAATAAGGTGAACTCCAACTAAAATAGGCAGCTCCCCAAAAGAATGAGAAAATTGAAGGAGTGTAAACGTAAGCTGGTTCGATGATATAATTGTTTCCATATATGTACGGATCGCCAATGACCTGAACTGTAGTGTTGCTCTCTTGATCTCTTTCAACAACTATTGAAGCAACGTCCTGATAAACATTTTTGTCAAGAACAGCCTGAATAACTACAACGTGAATATTATTCTCGTTTTTCTCTATTACTCGCAGGTAATCAACCTGCCCATCATTGTTTAAGTCTAAATTTGAAATTCCACTTTCATAATCGTTTAGTTTCTGTTCGAATTCTTCCAGATTCTTTGATTCTCCAAAAACAGTAGCTACAGCTTTTAAGTCAAGATTGTTGCTAATATCGTTGTTCTGAGCTTCAACAGTAATTTTTTGTTGTGCCATACATTGAGTGGCTATGAGTACTAATACCACTAAAAGGCTCGCTACTTTTGTTTTCATAATCGTAATTTTTAGCTGTGAATATTTTTCTATGTAAGATCCTAATGTTTTTCTTTTGTAATGTAATCTTTTTCAATATCTGTGCCAAAATAATTTTGCAATCCAGCTTATCGAAAAATAGATCTCAATATGAAAATATTGTTAGATATAAGGTGCAAATATACAGATTAATAATGATAGATTTTATTTTTTGGCGAGAAGAAATATTTTAATATTTATACAGGATTATCACCAAATTACAAATCAAAATTATATTTCACTCTTTTTTCTTATCTTTGTACAACTAAATTTAATATATGAATACCCTAGATTTAATTCTTTTAGTTCCAATCGTTTTAGGCTTTGTTTTTGGTCTATTCAAAGGCCTGATCAAAGAACTGGCTTCGTTAGCAGCCATTGTTTTAGGTATTTATGGAGCTAAGTTATTTGCACCTTTGGTGTCGGGATTTTTGATCCGACATCTTCATTTTTCAACCAAAACAGCTCTTCCACTTGCTTACCTTTTTTTGTTTATTGCTATTGCTATTGCACTTCTTTTACTTGCAAAAACTCTTGATAAAGTATTTGATTCAGTTTCCTTGGGTGGTCTGAATAAATTTTTAGGTGGTTTGTTTTGTGGGCTTAAGTATGCGCTTGTTGTGAGTGTGTTGCTGAATGTTTTTGATGCTCTTGATACCAAATTTACGCTAATCAAACCAAAAACGAAGCTTGAATCTGTTGGATATAAACCATTAATGAAACTGGCACCGTCTTTATGGGAAGAGACCAAGACAACCAAAACTCTTAATCGTAAAGAGTATCCGTCGTATGAAGGAACAAGAGACATTGAAAAACATTAGTATATCAGCACAAGCAGAACAGTCAGTTGGATTGAAAGGGAACTTTTCTTCGTCTCTTTATGAATGTGGATGCGATGAAGCCGGCCGTGGCTGTCTGGCTGGCCCGGTTATGGCAGCAGCTGTTATTTTACCTGCTGGTTTTGATTGTCCGTTGTTAAACGACTCCAAACAACTTACCGAACGGGAGCGTGAAACACTTAGACCGATCATAGAAGAACAGGCTCTGGCATGGGCTGTGGCTGAAGTAGATAATGTTGAAATTGATCAAATCAATATTTTAAACGCTTCCATTCTGGCTATGCATCGCGCTATGGATAAACTCTCTATTCGCCCTGAATTTATTATTGTGGATGGAAATCGATTTAAACCTTATGCTGATATTCCCTATCAAACTATTGTAAAAGGAGATAGTAAGTATCTTTCTATTGCTGCTGCATCGGTACTTGCTAAAACACATCGGGATGAAATTATGCAAAGCTTGAATGCTCAATTTCCGGGTTATGATTGGACTAAAAACAAGGCTTATCCTACCCTGAAGCATCGTGCGGCTATTCGCTTGCTGGGGACAACATCATACCACCGATTAACTTTTGATTTGTTGGGTGATAGGAAAGCCGAAAAGAAAGCTCAATTATTGGCTAAAAAGAAAGCTCAAGAACAAAGATAATATGATTAGAAAGGATATCCGATGGCAAAGTGCAATGCCAGATCGTCCCATCCCGGATTAACACGCCACTGTTCACTACGACTTAAAACCGGATTATATAGTTTTGCTCCTAGATCGACCCGAACAACAAAAAACGAGAAGTCAAATCTAACTCCTAAACCGTAGGCAATAGCGATCTGATTTATAAAAGTGTCAAATTTGAATGTCCCACCTTCTTGAGTATCGTAGTTTCTTATAGTCCATACATTTCCAGCGTCGAGAAACATAGCTCCTTCCATTAACCAGAACATTTTTGTGCGGTATTCCATATTCATATCCAACTTTATATCGCCCACTTGATTAAAATCGCGTGATAAACCGGTAATTCTATTATAGGCTCCTGGTCCCAATAAACCTTCACCCCAGCCTCTGACACTGTTAGCTCCACCACTGAAAAACCTTTTTTCATATGGAATTACATCGGCATTTCCGTATGGAGTTCCTAAACCGAGATCAAGATGGTATACAATTCGATTGTTTTTGTCAAAAATCTGGTGGTGAGTTAATTCATATTCCGATTTTACATATTGTGAGTATCGGATTTTAAAAAGCAGGTAGGAACCATCTGCACTTTGCGTACCACCCAATAAATTACTTAAACCATATAATAGATTTCCTGCCGTTTCTATGTTGAACCGTGCTGTTGAATAATTTTGTAAAGGTCTGTTTGCGTTAAAGGTTGAATATGATCCAGTATAACCTATGCTCATGATGAAATGATTGTTATAGTTATATGGATTAAAAACAGGGGCTGTGGGATTTAAATATGTACTTTCGAAATTAGGGTCTTTATATGGAAAATAGACATAACTCAAATTCAGTAATTGAAAGCTATGCCGAAACTGTTTTCTGGTCCATGAATAATTTATTCCACCGCCAACATTAGTTGTTGAAAATTGCCCGGGACGCAATTGGTAGCTGAATGCACTTGTAAATTCGGTATTAGCATGCATGTTTCGTTTGAAATCATAACTCCCGAAAGGAAGCATGAATCGAGGAAATTTTAATCCGGCCTGAACTCCGTATTCTTGTGCCCAGATGGCATCTTGTTTTTCAAAAGCTCCTCGAAACAATAATGATAATGTTTCAGCTCCTTTAAATATGTTTCGGTTCACGGTATTTATATTCCCGGCTATTCCCCAATAACCTGCTGTATAAGTGCCTTCCAGCTCAGTAGAAAGGGAAACAGGCTTTGAGGGGATAACGATGATATAACAGTCCAATTGGTTGTCCTGTGATTCTTTAAAGCTAATATTTACATATTTAACTGGTCCAAGATAATTTAATGCAGAGTAAGTCCGTTCTACAGCATCATCGCTGTATAAAGACTTTGGATTAATGAATGTGTTTTGTACCAAAGCATCAAGCTTTAGTATTAGTTTCTTTGGGGTGACCAGCTCAAAATCGTGAAACTGAACAGTATCTAATTCTACTTTATTTGCCAGATCGGTTGTAACATTGGCGTCAGTATTGGTATAGAATATAACTTTCCGGATGGTAAATTGCTTGAAAATGATTTTTCTGGCAGAATCATTTTTTTCTTTCAAATAGTCTCGTAAGGCTAATGTAACATTCACTTTATGTGTTTTTAAAGTACTGTCAGCGGAATAAGCCAAAAACTCTTTGTTGAAATTGTAATAACCAAGTTGACGCATATGAGTGGCAATACGCTGCCTTTCGGTATTAAATACATCAACATCAAACAACATATTCCTTCTGATTAAGGATTTAGTTGAGTCGGCAGCTATGCCAGCTAATACTTTATTTTTAATATCGACATTATATTCGCTTAGTCTGTATGGAGTATTGGCATTGACAATGTACTTAACTGATGCTTTCTTCTTTTTTAAAGTAACTTTACTTTCAACTTTTACATTTATATAACCCTTGTTCTCGAGATAACGTTGAAGTTGTTGAATAGAAAGTGATGTGAGCGATGGATTGTAAATCACCGGTGGGTCTCCGATTCGGGTGAACGTTTTATGAAGAATTCTTTTTAACCATTTGGTTGTGTCTTTTGGAGCCAGATTGTAAATTCTCAACTGCATAGGAAAAATTCCAAAAACAGCAGCGTTGGGTGTTTGTCTAAGGTATTCTTTTAGCTCGTTATTTTTTAATTCTCTGTTATCCGTTTTTATAGGCGTTCTTTTTAGTAAATATTCTCCGTCGGGTACATATTTGGTTATACTACATGCAGAAAGCAATGATACAAGCAATATAAGGAGATATAAAAACCGGATCTTCATAATTTATCAGAAAAATAAAATAAAATATTTTGCAAATATAGCTTTTTAAAGTTTTCTTTGTTAGCTTTGTGGCATTAAATTTTAAACCTTTAGAGTTTTTAAGATGCTAAAGTCTTTGGCACATAAAGCTCTCAAAAAGAATCGAAATTGTTCATTATTAAATATTCAAAGCTATAAGCAAGTGCTTTGAGTGTACTGCAAACCAGAAAAAAGTGATTTCAAAAAATAAAATAAAGCTGATCAACAGTCTTTCTCAAAAGAAGTTCCGTGACGAAACCGGACTTTTTGTAGCCGAAGGTACTAAATTGGTATTCGATTTGGCGCAGGTGTTCCCTTGTTCTGTCTTAGTCACGACTCCTGAATGGTTGCACGAGCATGAATCTTTGAAAGCTGATGAAGTCATTGAAGTTAATTCTGTTGAATTAGCTAAAATTTCAAATCAAAAAAGCCCTCAAGGGGTTCTTGCTGTTTTTGCCAAACCGGTTTATAAGTTAGATACAGATGAATTAACTCAAAAGTTAAGTCTGGCTTTGGACGATATTCAGGATCCCGGTAATTTGGGGACAATTATTCGAATAGCCGATTGGTTTGGTATTACGGATATTTTTTGTTCCGAGCATTCGGCTGATGCATTTAATACAAAAACCGTGCAAGCGACCATGGGAGCACTTGCTCGTGTTAGGGTGCATACTGTCGATTTAGTTGAATTTCTTCAACTTTGTATTGGTAAACTACCTGTTTATGGTACTTTTATGAATGGGCAAAATATTTATAATAAATCATTAACTCAACACGGAATAATTGTGATGGGAAATGAAGGAAATGGAATTTCGGCAGAAATAGAAAAATTGGTTACCAAAAAACTGTTAATTCCAAATTATCCAATTGGGCAGGTTACTTCCGAATCCTTAAACGTAGGTGTGGCAACCGCCTTAGTCTGCGCTGAATTCAGAAGACGAATGGAATAAAAAAATGTCTGGTACTTTCGGTTTTTAAACAGTTAGTGCCATACATTTGCTTTGATAGCCTTCACGTTATTGGAAATTATTGCTCTCCGTTATCCATTGCATCTGGTGCAGCTTCTTTTTTCTTCATTTCAGACATTTTAGGTTTCATGTTTCCGAAATTATAACTTACCGAAATGCCGAACATCCTGCCATGAAAATAAGATGATGAGTATTGAGAAAATCCGCTCCCGGAAGTTGTTGTTTTAGTCCGGTCTGAGTTTAATAGATCTCGCACATTTAAACTTACGCTAAGGTCGCGGTTCAGGAATGTTTGACGAACTCCTAAGTCGAGAGAGTATTTTGGATCCTGAGTTCCCTGTGCAATAATCTGCCGCGAATCATATTCTCCTGTAATCTGTCCCGAGAATGTTTTACTCAACATAAAATTAGCAAGTATATTGGCACTCCATGATACGTTACTCTGACCGGCAATAGGAATTTTAATAGAATTATCGTATGGATTTACGTATTTCGATGAATCTAATTTACTGTAGTATAAATTAAATGAAGATGTCAGACTCAGGATCTTAAAGAGCCTGTTTTTTGAAATTAATTCAAGTCCGGCACTTTGCGATTTGGTAACATTGGCGTATGTGCTTTCCATAACACCATTGTGTAAGAACCGCACGTTCTGAATTCCATCATCCGTGTTGTGATAATACAAGGAAGTTGATAGCGATTGAGCATTCCAGTTTTTAACATAATTCAACTCCACAGACGATGAATACTGTGGTTTTAAATTCGGATTACCATAGCTGATGTTGGTTGAGTCCGAAAAGTTTTTAAACGGATTGATTTGCTGACCTCTTGGCCTATTTACACGGTTACTATAATTGAACTGTAGTTCGGCATCGTTCGGCAAGCTATACGATAAATAAAAGCTCGGGAAAATATGGAAAAAGTTCTTTGAAGGAATTCCCTGAATTGTGTCGACGTTTGTATCTCCAATTTTACTTGTATTTGTCGATTTTTTTGTTAATAGTTCTCCTCGCAAACCGAGTTGATAAGAAAACTTATCAATTTTATTCCCATAAGTCAGATAACCAGCATGAATTTGCTCATCATAATTAAAATTATCGTAATAAGATGGTATGTCGGATGGAACAGATGTCATATTGTCTATTCCTGATGTTGAACTCGTTCTGTTACTAATTGTACTTTCCCAACCAGTTTCTAACTTGCTGCTCTCAGATATTTTATCCGTGTAATCAACTTTGATATCCCATTCGGTATTTTTGCTGTCGGTACTTTGACTAATATTTGATGTTGGGGTGCCCGCGGAATTTTTTTGGAGATAATTATTATCTCCTCCCCGGTTGTGATTTGAGTATGAAACGCTTCCTATTATATTTGATCCTTTTTTATCAAAGTCATGCTTATAATCCATATTTAAATTTAAGCTGGGACGAGTTCCGTGTCCGGTATTTATTTGACTATAATCACGTAAAACGGAAGTAGGACTGGTCGTTATGTCGGTCAACAGATACTGAGTGTTGGTACTCTGATTTCCTGTCCCTGCCATTCCAAAACCTGAAAGCCCCATGGTATTTTTCTTATCCAGATGATAGTCAATTCCTGCGCGCATAAATAAACCGGAGAATGAAGTATTCATGGTATTGCTTTGATTTAGTGAAGTAATATCATTTTCAGTCCAATTTCTACGATCAGTTTTGCCACCTCCATTGAATGACATTGCACGGTAACCTAAATTAATATACGCATCAAATTTGCTGCTGCTGTAATTGATACTTGCTCCTAAATTCTGTCCTAATTTGCCATTGTCGGGAGCCGTAAGTCCTCCAGAAACGCTTCCGTAATATCCGGCTTTATGCTGCTCTTTCATTACAATGTTAATGATACCAGCAGAACCTTCCGGACTGAATTTTGCTGAGGGGTTGGTCATAATTTCGACTGATTCGATGCTTTCGGCCGGCATTTGTTGTAAAACCTGAGCACGGTTGTCAGCCGTTAATCCAGAAGCTTTGCCATTAATCCACACTTCTACGTTGCCATCTTTTCTTAGCGAAACATTTCCCTCATTATCAACAGTAACGGATGGAATATTTTTTAAGACGTCGGATGCAGAACCACCTGCTGCTGCAATATTTTGATCGACACTAAACACTTTTTTGTCTATGCCAAAACGCATTTGAGAATTTTGCCCTACTACTTCGACTTCACCCAGTTTTTTACTGTCTTCAGTTATTTTTATAATCCCAAGATTTATCGGTTTGCCGGCTACTTCCACTACCTGATTGATTGTGCTGTATCCAACATAGCTAATACGCAAATTGTATTTTCCATTTGCAACAGCTGGAATTGTGAACACACCATTATTATCGGTTGTGATACCTGTAACCAGAGTTTTGGATCCTTGCTTGAATAAAGCAATATTTACATAATCCAGTGGAGATTGATCATCTGCATCCACTATGGTACCTTTAATACCTACTGCTGCCATAAGTGGAAGGCTCAAAACAGAAATAAGAAAAATAAAAACAATCTTTTTCATACCTAAAAACTATATTTCTAAAATCATTGACTCTCAACGATTATTTTGTTTAACAATACATTAGACGGACATCAACCTGCAAAGTTTAATCCAATTTTCAGACGATATTGTTAATAAAATAAAAAAAGGCGTCTTGAAACGCCTTTTTTATATAAAAATGAATGACTTAAAAGTTTGGTAACAGGTATTTACCTCTTGATTCAAGAATTTTACTTACCTGATTTATTTCCAAAAATGAAGTTCCAAAACCGGAACCAAAACTTCCACTCATATAACTTACATAATCTTCTGGTTGAAGTATTCCTCTTTTAATGAAATCCTGCAATCCTTCGATAAAGTACTTTTGTGTATTTCCATTGTCTGCTTTGTAAATTGGGAACACACCGTACGATAAAGCTAACTGACGGGTAGAGCGTTCGTGATAGCATAAAGCTAAAATTGGGTTTGTACTACGATAAGCTGATAAGTTAAGGGCTGTTTTCCCGGTATAAGTATCAGTAATCATTGCTTTTGTTCCTATTTGAATACTTGCTTCGTTAGCAGCATTGGCTAAGAAAGAGGTGACATCTTTGGTGCTGATTTTTACAGGTATATCGTTTTCAGCTAATTTTGTAAGCTCAGCTTCTTTGGCTACTTTAGCCATTGTACGAACTGCTTCAACAGGATATTTTCCGTAAGCTGTTTCGCCGCTTAACATCAAAGCGTCGGTGCGGTAATAAATAGCATTTGCAATATCGGTAATCTCAGCGCGTGTTGGACGTGGATTTTTGATCATGGTGTGCAACATCTGGGTAGCTACGATAACTGGTTTGCGGGCCATAACACATCTGCGGATCAAACGACGTTGAATTCCAGGAATTTTTTCCTGAGCAACCTCGATACCTAAATCACCACGGGCAATCATTACCCCATAAGTGTATTCAAGAATTTCGTCGATATTGTCAACACCTTCCTGATTTTCGATTTTCGAGATGATTTTGATCGGGCTATTATGTTCGTCCAGAATTTGTTGAATTTCTAACAAATCTTCTTTGTTACGCACAAAAGAGTGGGCAATAAAGTCAAGGTTGTTTTCGATAGCTAATAAGATGTTGCCACGATCTTTTTCAGTCAGCGAAGGAAGATTGATGCGGACACCCGGAATGTTTACGCTTTTGCGACTTCCCAGATCACCATCATTTTGAACACGGCAATACAAATAAGTATCATCTTTTGATTCTACAATCAATTCAATCTCACCATCATCGAAAAGAATATCGTCACCAACATTCAGGTCACGAACAAAATAAGGATAGTTTACTCCAATGCATTCGCGTGTAGAAAGTAAATCGGGATTGCCAATGATTTTCACTGCATCACCGGTGCGAAGTTCCAGATTATCGTTTTCTACGGTAGTAGTACGAATTTCCGGACCTTTAGTATCCATAAGGATCGCAATTTGAGAACTGACTGCACGAACGTTGTTGATGATTCTCATAAACCCTTCCGGTTTAATGTGAGCAGAATTCATACGCACAACATTCATTCCCTCGTCGTAAAGCGATTGGAGAAAATCCACATCGCATCGTAAGTCGCTGATAGTAGCAACAATTTTGGTTGATTTAGACATAAAAATTTTAAATTATAAATACTTTAAAAACTAATTCTTATTTTAATATTTCGAACAAACTTTCCGTTGAAAATTTATTAGAAATTTAATATTGCATTGACAGCCAGTCGATACGAATCCATTCCAAAACCGACAATGCAGGCTTTACATGCTTCTGATAGGAATGAATGATGACGATACTCTTCCCGTTTGAACACGTTAGTAATATGAACTTCAATTACAGGAGCAGTGATAGAGCGAATGGCATCGGCTATGGCTATGGATGTATGCGTGTAAGCGCCGGCATTGAGAACGATGCCATCGTATGTAAATCCGGTTTCGTGCAGTTTGTCAATAATTACACCCTCGGTATTTGATTGAAAATAGTCTAGCTGCGTTTCGGGAAAGAGCAGTTTTAGTTCCTGAAAATATGCTTCGAAAGTTTGATTACCATACACCGTCGGTTCACGTTTACCTAATAAGTTTAGGTTTGGTCCGTTGATAATCTGAATTCGTTTCATAAAGGTAACTTTTTGGATTTAATTATATTATGAATTGTAATGTACATTATATAAATCGATGGAATTAAACAAACTCCATTGGACAAAATCATTGGCCAGTTATTCAAAAGGACACCATATGAAAACCATAAAGCAATTCCGAGGGTCATTATAAAATACATTCCGAACGAAATACTCTGGGTGTCACCGGTTTTTATCACTTTCATCGCTTGTGGAAATTGTGCAATAGCTGTACAAAATCCGGCAAAGTAGCCTATTATTACGATGTCAAA
Organism: Bacteroidales bacterium; assembly: GCA_015654525.1. Classification (GTDB taxonomy): domain Bacteria; phylum Bacteroidota; class Bacteroidia; order Bacteroidales; family Paludibacteraceae; genus Paludibacter. The sequence goes on along the minus strand of JAATGT010000006.1, from coordinate 3,431 downwards.
TGTCATAGTTGGAATTTTCCACAAAAGTAGCAAAAAAATACGACTTGCACAAAATTATATCAAATGCGCTATAAAGAGATATCTTCTGCTTTTTTAGGCATTTACCTAGCCAGACCTTTTTCGGTTCAATAAAAATGTCGTATTTTTACAGACCTTTTTTATTTTTATGAGTACAAAAACTTCATTTTTCCTTCTTTATAAACCCACTGTACCCAAGCGCTATTTATTGCTGATTGCCGCAATTGTGTGGACATTGGCCGGTAGTATGCTTTTGTTTAGAGGTTTTTCTATGTTGCTCCTTTTTCCACACTTACTTTGGCTAAAAACAATCCTGAGTCTCTGCAGTGGAATACTATTTTTTGTTTTTCTATTCTCAAAAATATCGCTCAAACATACGCAACGCATTCTTAATATGCCCGTTGAACGTCCATGTGTATTCTCGTTTTTTAATATCCGAAGTTACGTTATGATGACAGCAATGATAAGCATGGGCATTACTTTACGTAAAACCGGCCTCGTTCCACTTCAATATCTATCTTGCTTTTATGTTGCCATGGGAACGCCACTGTTACTGTCGGCTTTTCGGTTTTATTACAACAGCATTCATTATAAAAAAGTTGTAAAACCAATAATTTAGACTAAAACATAGAACTAAAAACTTTATTATAACAGATTAAAAAAATTGAATTATGACAAAAAAAAATAGCTTGATTTTAGTTATTGTCATTTGCTCGGCTCATCTATTTGCCGGCAATAATTCCGGCAAGCTAAACATTGCCACCTATAATATCCGGCTGCAGACTCTGGCTGATTCGGATGCCCGCTCGTGGGTGAACCGAAAGGCGGATGTGGCTCGCGTTATTAAAAAATATGATTTTGATATTTTTGGAGTAGAAGAAGTGGGTAATAAAAATCAGGAAGCAGATCTGAAAACATTGATCCCCGATTACAGTTATTTTGGCAAGGGACGCGATAACCAAGCTGGAACAGAAGGAGAACAGATAGGACTATTTTATAAAACAAAAAGATTCCGTGCAAAAGAAAAGGGTTCCTTTTTTCTGTCCGAAACTCCCGAAGTTATGAGTAAAGGATGGGATGCTGCTTACCGAAGAATGTGCGTTTGGATCAGGTTTCAGGACTCTAAAACCAAGGAGGAAATTTTTGTATTCTGTTCTCATTTTGATCATATGGGAGTGAAAGCCCGTGTGGAAAGTGCCCGATTGATCGTGGAACGGGTAAAAAAGATAACGGCGGGCAGACCGGTACTTTTCCTAGGCGATTTGAATACGGCACCCGATGAAACCGATATGTATAAAATACTGCATGTGGCTTTTGACGATTCCCGCGAGATTGCAGTAAAACCAGCCATTGGCTCGGTGGGTACATTCAATGGCTATGATGTTTCGAAAATATTGTTGCCTGCTTCGGAACGTATAGATTATATTTTCTGTAAAAAATTCAAGGTGTTCAGTTACCGGGTTATTTCCGACAGGTTTTCGGACGAGACCTATCCTTCGGATCATTTTCCGGTAATGATTGAATGCATACTAAATCACTAATCACTAACCAATGTCATTTAGATAAGGATTCGCACACAGAATACACGGATTGGACGGAAAAAAGAATAGAAATTTCATTTAAAATGCATATTATCAAAATATAATAGTCAAATCAACTTTACTTGTTCTGTAAAATCTGTGTATTCTGTGTGCCTTTAACGACATTGAATCACTAACCATTAATTAAATATGAATTCACTTCAATTTCCACTTGACCTCACATTTAAAATTACCACGCTCAGCAACGACTTTGTGGCCAAGGATGCTAACGGGCAAACAGTGGCTTATGTACGCCAAAAAATGCTAAAACTGGTTGAAGAGGTACAGGTATTCAGTGACGAAAGTCGGTCGGAACTTAATTATACGATTAAAGCTAACCAATGGCTCGATTTCTCGGCATCGTATGCGTTTACCGATAGGAACGGAAAAGACTTGGGGCGCGTTGCGCGTAAAGGCTGGGCTTCGCTCTGGAAAGCTAACTATGACATTTTTGATGAATTGCAAATGAGGGATTTGCATGTACGCGAAGAAAATCCGTGGTCGAAAGTTTTTGACACCTTGCTTTGCGAAGTGCCCGGACTGAATTTGCTGACGGGTTATTTTTTCCATCCTTCGTATTCTGTGGCTCGCCCCGACGGAACAAAAGTGGCTAGGCTACGCAAAGTGGCTTCGTTTTTCGGTCGACGGTTTGTGATTGAAAAATTGGAAGAGTTCGAAAGAGGTGAAGAAGAACGTCTGCTGCTTGGACTTATGATGATGATTTTGCTGGAAAGGCAAAGAGGGTGAAACAGCAGTAAGAGGCAAGCAGTAAGAGGTAAGAAATTGGTTGTGTTAAGTGAACGAAAAATACATATCATATTTTACGCTTCATAAAAAAAACAATGTTGTTCCCGGGGATGGCATTGTTTTTTTATGAAGATAAATACGGAAGTATAAGTGTGTTTCCACACTTATTTATTGTCAGCTTCCAGTTCCTTCCGCAAAATCTCTTCCATCTTTTTTAATTGCTCCAGCGAAGCACCGTTCACAAGTTGAGTAACACTGGCGAGAGTATCACTTCGTTTGAGGGTATTCAGCGCGTGACTGGTATTTGTAACCATGTCTTTTGAAGGCACCCATTCGAGAAGATCGTTTGGAGTGCAATTCAGAGTCAGACAAAGCTTCTCTAGCGTTACGAGAGAGAAACCCTGTTTCTGATTATTGACTATGCGGGTGGTCGTAGCAATACTATAACCCTGGTTTTTCAAATAATTGGCTGGTCGATCAATGCCACGCGCTTTAAAAACGCGTGCTGTGTTAAATAGTAACATCGTAGTAAGTTTTATTTTCGGTTATAACAATACTTCCGGCATAGAAGTTTAGAGGAAATACTCAAATATTACATTTTAATCTTCAAAAATCATTCATTATAATTCTAGTATAATTATTCACTATGCTAAGATTATTTTTCGATAAGTAGAGATTATTATTTGATACGCTGTGATTATTCATCGATATGCTAGAATTATTATTCAGTACGCTTAGATAACTATTCGAAATGCTATAATTGAATATTACTAATCAGAAATTGAACATTTATACGTAAAACAAATAAATTCCTATGCGATCTCGCTGATAAATTCTCTTTCAAAAAGATGAGTGTCGAATATAAACAGATTTCTATTCTAATTCGCTTATCATTTTAATGATGCTTATTGCAGTTATTGTGCTTACAACACACATTTCAGCTAGATTTGCTGTTGCATTGAGTTTATGTGTTGTTTTATTCATGAAATCAATAGATTTTTCAACAAAGTCAATTCCAGATTCAGCTAATTGCCTAAATTCCTTATCTTTCTCCTATATAACTCTTTCTATATATCTGTTTTTGAG
>JAATGT010000184.1 GCA_015654525.1 Bacteroidales bacterium | reverse complement strand
TTTGAGTTAAATCTTTGATTTTTCTTCAAAATAACTGTTTTGCCCTAAGACTGTATGTTGGCTTACTTATATAAATATGATCGGGAATTTAGGCTATAAGTCATTTGTGTGTAATAAAGTAAGGCTGGATTACAGGAGCTTTTTTGATTGAAAATGACAAATCGTCCTTTTATCGCTACGGAGTAATAATTCTGTACTATATTTTGAAGTGTACACAAGTATTTCTTGTATAATTTGATTTTAAGTACGTGAAACAATTAGATAGAACATTCCCCGTCAAAGAATAAATGAATTAATCCATTGACGGGGAATTGGTCGAAATATACTATATTTTCTATTGATATCGAAATTCTCCCTGATAAACTTATCTTTATGTCGAACTCACATTAGCTTACCTTCCTTTGATTATTCTAAACAAGACTGCGATCAAGGCGAGTACAAGTAAAATATGAATCATTCCACCCAGGCTGAATGCAAAAAATCCGATAGCCCAGAAAATGATAAGTATTAATGCGATTGTATAAAGTAGACTGCTCATTTTTATAATTTATTAAGTGATTGTTTTTTATATTCCTATTTCTTTAATGTGTATCTCTACTTCTCAAGCCGGATAATCAGATAAATGAAAGTGATAGATAAAAGCTAATTACAGCATTTTTAGAGTCATGTATAGTATAGCTTTGTGCCTAAGACTGATTGGGATTTGCCAACCTTTATTAATTCCATATTATAGCGTAGTCTCATAGTTATATTATCAATATACAGACCTACTCCGGCAACAAGTCCGGCATCAATACGGTTGTAATATCTGATCTTTTTCATTTCTATGGAAAAAAGATACCGTTCTATCATTTGATTAAAAACGGTATCTTTTGGAACATTTAAGAATTAAAGTTCTGATACTATTTTATATAATTCTTCTTTTGACTTACCCAATTTTTTTTGAAGCCGGCCAAACATTTCTTCTTTTTTGCCGATAGCAAACATTAAATCGTTATCGGTTAAAGCAGCAAATTTTTGCTTCAATTTTCCTTTTTGCTGTTCCCAATTTCCTTTTAGTTCTGTTGTATTCATGATTTTGTTGATGTTATTTGTGAGTATGTTTTTACAGCACAAAGGTGCATCTTTTCAGACCTGTTTGTCTTACACAATTCACGAAAAAAGTTACAATATTCCCACATGAATGAGTAGATAGAAAGTATAAAGTATAAAGACAGAGTTCGCAATGAACTCTGTCTTTTTCGGAAAATGTAAACAAATCAGAGAAAACTTACTGTTCAGGTATTATATCAATAATTACAGTACGATTATAAAAGCGTTCTTCTGGGAATCTATTTTCGAAAGGAGATAATTTTTGATTACCGCCAAATCCAGACACTTCAAAAGTCACATCACTTCGTCCTACTTTTTTCAACCCATTTTCTAAAATAGTTCTAACATTGTTAGCTCTGGCCAATGACAAGCGTTGGTTGTATTGTTCTTCTCCAATAACATCGGTATGACCATGTATAATTACCTTCCCTCCTATTGGAATTTTGGTGATTACAACATTAGTAAGATATTTGTGGTACATGTTGATAGCTTCGGATTTGTTGAACTCGTAGAGAATGCTATATCGCATACCTTCATTGTCTTTGGGTGCAACCCACAATACCATATGTATTGATGCTGCTTTCACAACAGAATTTCCACTTTTGAGTTGACCAATCATTTTTACATTATAATCACCTATGAGTTGAGTACCCAAAATTGATTTTCCGGGAATACTGACTCTATCTTCGGTATAGGGTCCCAGATTTTGTATTTTTCCTGATTCATCTGTCAATTCCAAGGACCATGAGGTAAATGATTTACTTGCTCCATCAACATTAAATGTCACATAGCTGTCAAGCGGCGCTTCCTGAACTGCATTGATAGCAACCGGCTTTAGTGGAGCTGCAGGTCCACTTTGGAATTCCATCAATAAACCAGGACTATTACTTTCGATGGAAACACGGCGATCGCCTTCACGAAGCAATACGAGTTCTTTTGTTCCTCCCGATTGTTGCGATGGAATATCAGGTCTGATACGTCCCTGAGTGGTTATTCTCGATGGTGCAACTGAAAAAACAGTTACCAGATAGCGCTTCACCGATCCGGCCATGGCAAGTCCGTCCTTTGAACCTTGCTCCGACGAACCAACTAATATTATTTTTGCTGAAAGGTCTTTAGACATTCTGTCACCAAGAATATTCAACACGTTGTAATAAACTTTCATTTGTCGATCCGACCGCACGTCCTGTTTTTAGGAGCGGACATGGATAAATCGTCTTCTTTAAAATCTTTTACCTGATCTTT
>JAATGT010000093.1 GCA_015654525.1 Bacteroidales bacterium | reverse complement strand
GTGCGTAAGGCATGGCACCCGAATCGAACCAAACATCAATCAGGTCGAGCTCACGTTTCATGGGTTTGCCACTTGCCGAAACAAGTACGATACCATCCACATACGGACGGTGTAAATCTATATTTTTCACCGCGTAATTATCGGCAGTATATTCTCCTACTTTAAAGTTTTTGTATGGATTTTCGGCCATAAATCCGGCTGCAATGGATTTTTCAATTTCCACAATCAGCTCTTCGACCGAACCGATACAAATTTCTTCAGTTCCATCTTCGCTGCGCCAGATAGGAAGCGGAGTTCCCCAGTAACGACTACGACTCAGATTCCAGTCTTGCAGATTTTCCAACCATTTACCAAAACGGCCTGTTCCGGTTGATTGTGGCTTCCAGTTGATGGTCTCGTTCAACGACATCATTTCCTCGCGGCAAGCCGTAGTTTTGATAAACCAACTGTCCAGCGGATAGTACAACACCGGTTTGTCGGTACGCCAGCAGTGTGGGTAGCTGTGCGTGTGTTTTTCTATTTTAAAAGCCAGTCCCTGTTGTTTAAGCATCACACAGATGTCAACATCGAGGGTAGCATCATTTTCAGTCAGACTTTCGTCGTAAGCATTTTTTACAAAGCGTCCGGCGTATTCGGCATACAATTCCTTGTTCATATTTGAAGCCACAAAGTCGGCACTCAGGTCATCCAGTTTGAAGAACTTGCCGGTTCTGTCTACCATTGGCTGTCGGTTACCATCTTTGTCTATAAGCAACATAGGTGGCACGCCGTTTTGTTTGGCCACACGGTCATCATCTGCACCAAAAGTAGGTGCAATATGCACGATACCCGTACCGTCTTCGGTAGTTACAAAATCGCCGGTGATAACACGGAAAGCGCGGTCTCTTGATTCGCTGCCCCCTAAATCCCCCTTGGGGGACTTTTGGTGTGGATCAACCCAAGGGATGAGTTGCTCGTATTCGATTTCTGCAAGGTCTGATCCTTTACATTCTTCTAATACTTTAAACGGAATATTTTTATCTCCTGGCTTATAGTCTTCAAAAGCCATGTCAGCATTTTTAGGATTGAAATGTGCATTTAGTAAATCTTTTGCGAGAATATACTTTACGCGATTTCCTAAATATGGATTGAAAGAATCAACCAGCATATAAGTTATGTTTGGTCCAACGCACAATGCTGTATTCGAAGGCAGTGTCCAGGGTGTAGTTGTCCATGCGAGGAAATAGACATTGCTGTCCCCTAAATCCCCCTTAGGGGACTTTTTGCCTTTGAGCTTTTCAGATATTTTTGATAAAACCTTATCGGTGTCACCTAATACTTCTTCATTTGTAAAACGAAGGACAGTATATCCGAGGCTCTCTAGTAAATCGGTACGAAGTTTATCATATTCAGCCACCTCAGGTTGCTCATGATATCCACCATCCACTTCAACAACGAGCCTTGCATCAATACATACAAAATCGACAATGCAATCTGCTATAATATGTTGCCTTCTAAATTTGAACCCGTTAAGCTGCTTTTCTTTTAGTTGTGTCCACAGAGCATCTTCAGCATGAGTTGGATTTTTCCTGTGATCTTGTGCTAACTCTTTAATTCTTGAATACAAAAGAGGATTAGCCGTCAAACATTTCAACCTATCAGCTTCATTGTTTGCACTATCCAATAAGTCCCCTAAGGGGGATTTAGGGGGCAGCGTTTTCAGCTTGAACTGCGCCACACAAGTTGTGTCTTTCACATCGCGATAGCAACCGGGTTGGTTGAGCTCGTGCGTGGAAAGTCCGGTCCCAGCAGCCGGAGAATAAGGCTGGATGGTGTATCCTTTATATAATAAGTTTTTGTTGTAAAGTTGTTTGAGCAACCACCAAAGTGTTTCGATATACCGGTTGTCGTAGGTAATGTACGGATTCTTCATATCCACCCAATAACCCATTTTGGTTGTCAGGTCTTCCCATTCTTTGGTATATTTGAGCACATCTTTGCGGCAGGCAGCGTTATAGTCATCTACCGAAATCTTTTTCCCGATGTCTTCTTTGGTAATTCCCAATGCCTTTTCTACAGCCAGTTCCACGGGTAGCCCGTGCGTATCCCAACCGGCTTTACGTTTTACCTGAAAGCCCTGCATGGTTTTATACCGGCAAAAAACATCTTTAATGGTACGTCCCATTACATGGTGAATACCAGGAAGTCCGTTAGCCGAAGGAGGTCCTTCATAAAATACGAAAGACGGTTTACCCTCGCGGGTTTCTATACTTTTATGGAAAATATCCTTGTCGCTCCACTGCGATAGCATTTCCTTGTTGATGTCCGATAAATTCAGATTGGAATATTCTTTAAACTTTTTCATTAGAAAACGTGCATTAACCAATTAATAGATTGCAGGATTAAACAGCAACCATTTCAGGGCTGCAAAATTACAAAAAATAACTGGAAAGAGAAAGATCTGATTGCTATTGAATTTGACTGAATAAGGATGTCAATTAATTGTTGGTAAATAGTCACGGTTCACTTTCTTTTTGCTCGTCCGAAAGTTTTGAAGTCAGCTCTTTTAGTTGCTTGTAGGGCATGTTGCGTAGCGTAGTTGTCGAAGCGTTCCGGGTCTCTCTCAGGTTATAGAGCGGATGACTGGTTGCAAAGGAGTTGTTATCGTCCGGTGTCCAAAGCAGTAAGTCGTTTGGCTCACAGTTGAGTTTTTCGCAGAGAATCTCCATGTGCTGTAATTTCACGACCTTCAGATGACTGTTTACGATAATATGAGCAGAATGTGCCGTAAAGCCGGCTTTTACTAAAAAGGCATGAGGTTTATCGATACCCCGGGCTTTAAAAATGGGTTTCAAATTAAGTCTTAGCATATAAAATCAATTTAAAGTTTTGTGAATACGCAAATATATAAATAATCCTCCTAATTGAGAAAAACGAAGCCATTGTTGAGCAACATCTATTTGCAAACGCGCACGATCACATTCCAATGAGCAAGTGAAACTATCAATTGTACGAATAAAATATACAATAATGTGAATCAAATAATCAATACTGAGAATAGAATAGTAAATTCTGAGAACTAATTACTAAATACCTAGAACATAATCCTCAATGCCTAGAACTAAATAGTAAATACTGAGAATAAACTATTCAATAACAAGAACAAAATAACGAAGGATCACACAGAATGGGTTCTCTGATTCAGAGATGTCACGCATTTGAACATGTTTGAAGTAAAATGCCGTCTGAAAACAGGACGTTTCGTGAGCTAAACGTATATTTGTGCAGAGCCTAAAGTGTAATCATCGAAAAAAGGCAGAGAATAGTGCTATAGCCCAATATGCCTTGCAGTTTAACGTTTTGATAAAAAAACAGGGATATAGTCTGTTTATACTCGCAAAAATACTATTTTTGCCTATTCAAATTTTCAGCACCTTTTTTGAAATTTGGTTGAATTTAGTTTATGTTAAAAGCACGTTCGAAATATTTCATTCTAACACTTGCTCTTTTTCTGGTTTCTGTAGCTAATGCCCAGCCTTATACTTTTCGGGCATTGACTATGGATAATGGATTGTCTAATTTTGTTGTCAACTGTTTCTATAAAGATTCCATAGGATTTGTTTGGATTGGAACCGACAATTGTCTTGACCGATACGATGGTGTTTCCGTTCGCCATTATCCTTTTACAATTGGTGATATCAATAAAAAACGGGTCATGGCAATCACTGAGTCTTCCGCTGGGCAGTTGTTTGTGGGAAATGGCATCGGACTTTGGAAGTTGGCTAAAACAAGCGGACTTTTGGAATTGGTTAAACCGGAGGTGATTGATTGTGGTGTTAATGCGCTGCAATGGAACTCCAAACGGCATGAATTATACATTGGAACAGTCAAAGGACTATTTATTTTAGACCAAAAGAACCGGATTCAGCATATTGCACCCCACAACAACATGCTTTCGCCAAGTAATCAGATTACCGGAATTACGATAGCAGATAATGGAATTGTATGGATGGCAACTAATAAAGGACTTTGTTCTTTTGACCCGCGGAATAAGCGGACAGCAATCCATGAGTTTAAGTCGACTTCTTCTGATTTAAATGTATTTCACAAAATAACCCGTATCGGACAGTTTTTGTACATGGGTACTCCCAATGCCGGAATTGTATGTTATGATATTTCCACATCCCGATTTTCTTCATTTACGAATGTCGGTTCGGATATAATAACAGATATTTCGAGCGATGGGAAAGATCGGATTTATGTGGCAACTGATGGTAATGGAGTTCATTTTCTTTCGCATAAAAGCAAAGCTATTATTCAATCTATACGCTATTCTCCTAATCAAAAAACAGGTATTCGTTCCAATTCGGTATATTCTCTGTTGGTCGATCGGAATGGAATTATTTGGATTGGCTTCTATCAGGCCGGATTAGATTACAGCTTATTTCAAAATAAATTATTTTACACCTATAGTTTTCCTCCTTATTTCGATTCAAAAGACTTGCCTGTGCGCACTTTTCTGATTCGGGAAAAAGAAAAACTGATAGGAACCCGCGAAGGCTTGTTTTATATTCAGGAAGATAAGCATGCTGTACATAGCTTTACGAAAAAAGAACTTCGCTCTAATCTTATTTTATCGTTGTGCTATTATAAAGG
>JAATGT010000224.1 GCA_015654525.1 Bacteroidales bacterium | reverse complement strand
CTTGAATATAAAGTACTTTTACTTCGCAATATAGACTAACAGCTTCAGCGTGTTTTTGAACAAACAAGCCAAGCATCGAATCGTTTCGGTGAGGATACCATTGCGATAAAAAGAGTACTTTCATTAATTCTGATTTCATTTGCGAATAAGAAACGACGGTCGGAATCGTTTGAGTATGTAATAAGGATGATATTTAGCTCCAAAGCCCCTGTATAAGCGAGCAATACCTTCAACTCTTGAACCCTCAAAGTCGAGAACGTAGTTTTTCTCCGCATGTTTGTGAATCAAATAATCTATTAAGAAAAACATAGCGGATGATTTTCGTCCTTCAGTACTGGATGTTGAAAGTAAATATGTTAACCTATTGCTGCTTTCTAACAAACATAAACCAGCCACTAAATGGTTTTCTGCCGAAAAGACGCCATATAGTATCAAAGCATTTTCAGATATTCCTTTTTCAATTAATCTTTTCAGTATTGGTTGATGGGGAGATAGATAATGTTTATCTACAGAAAAGAAAAAAGATAAAAAACTTTCTTTTGTTATGTTTGGTTGTACTCTTAATTTCTTAGTGTTTGATTTCTCAATGTTTCGTTTACAGTTCTTTGAATATGCGGAGAAAATGTCTTTGTAAGGCTTATTTAAATCAAGTATGAAATTGGGGTAAATAAGTGCTTTTTCGTAGAAATTTTGTTCATTTAAATTGAGCTCGTAGCTAAAATAAGGAATCTCTTTCATGAAAGTCTCTACTACTTCTTTATTGATGTCATGTTTTGAGAAAATTCCAAGCTGCTGGGTCAGAAGAGGCTGCACTAAGTATGGAAAGCCGTATCTGCTCTTTACCGGTAAAGGCATAACGTAGTCATAGTCTTTACTTACAAGAGCTTCCCAATCGGGAGATACAGCATCCAGATACCACGAAAAAGCATAAGTCAAATGATTCTTTGACTCTGATATACAAGTATCCCACCGTTTAAAATCAATAGATTTGTTTCGTAGATGTTTTAGCTTCATGTAAACCGACTTAACAGATGTATAAACAAAAGTAATTGATTTTGTCATATTAGCTCTGAAATTGCTGTTAATTTAAAACGATTGAAAATAGATTCTAGTCTTTATTATGAGTACTTTTATTATTTTTAAGTGATTATTTTTTTATTCAGAAAGAAAGCAGTATTTTTGAAAGTCCAATTCAATATTAACACAGTTATGGCTAAAGAAGTAGTGGTAAATACAGGAGCAACGTACAATGCGCTTACAAGTGGAAGTAAAGTTGTTGGCGAAATATTTGCGGATAGTGATTTTAGAATAGATGGCGAAGTAGAAGGTAAGATAACTTGCAGTGGAAAAGTGGTTATTGGACAGAAAGGTTATTTAAAAGGAGTAATTTCGTGTGCTAATGCTGAAATTATAGGCACAGTTGATGGTGATATTGTTGTTACTGAAACTTTGTCTCTTCGTTCAACTGCGGTTATAACCGGAGATGTGAAGACAAAGATTTTGTTGGTAGAGCCAAATGCTATTTTTAATGGGACTTGTTCAATGAAGGATCCTTTAAGTATATAATAGGCTGAATAAGTGCGTATTGATTGACAATAAAACAAAATGACTACTAAGTTGTTTTACTATAAAAAATACAGCGTTGGAGTGATAAATACTTCAACGTTTTTGTTTAATCCTATTTTGAAAAGAGATTATGAAAGATATTAAATACAAAGCATTTGTAGTTGAAGAGTGCGATGGTAAATTTGTCCAAACTATGCAAACTTTGTCAACCGACAATTTACCATCGGGTGATGTGCTTGTTCGGGTTCATTATTCTTCAATTAATTATAAGGATGCTCTTTCTGCAACCGGAAACAAAGGTGTGACAAAAAGCTATCCGCATACGCCGGGAATTGATGTGGCTGGGGTAGTGGAGTATTCCGCTGATAATAAGTTTCAACAAGGAGATGAAGTAATTGTGACTGGCTATGACTTAGGAATGAATACTGCTGGAGGTTTTGGACAGTATATTCGTGTTCCATCAGAATGGGTGGTTAAACTTCCGAAGGGGCTGACTATGAAGGAAGCTATGATTATTGGTACTGCCGGTTTTACAGCCGGAATCTCTTTGCTGCGTTTAAGTCAGTTTGTCAAACCATCCGATGGAAAAGTCGTTGTTACCGGAGCAACTGGTGGAGTGGGATCGGTAGCCATATCTTTATTATCTAAATTGGGCTACCAAGTAGTTGCTGTTTCAGGAAAAGAATCAGAGTCGGAGTTTCTGCATAAGCTTGGTGCTACAGAAATAATTTCGAGAGTTGAATTTCAAACTGTTGATAAGCGACCCATGCTTTCTGCCCGGTACGCAGGTGCTATTGATACAGTTGGAGGATCAATACTCGAGAATGTTCTGAAAGCTCTTAAACCTTTAGGTGCTGTAACCACATGCGGTAGTGTGTCTTCTACTCAATTAAATATGACAGTATTTCCGTTTATTTTACGTGGAATAAGCCTGATAGGCATATCGGCTCAAAATTATCCAACAGCACTCCGTGAACCTCTATGGAAAAAAATGGCAACAGATTGGAAAACAAACAATCTGTTGGAATTATATACTGAAATATCACTGACAGAACTAAGGGATACTCTAGAAAATATTTTAGCAGGTAAACTAAAAGGCCGAACTATCGTGAATATGTTGGATTGTTGATTTTAAATTGATATAAACTAACTGATTTCTAGTGTAAAGAAGATTGATTGAGGTAAGAATGATCTAAAAAGCTTCGAAATCAATCAAAGTTCAAATCTTTTTATACAAAACTCTTTTATTAATGAAAAAAAAAGCGCAATTTTGCACTTTATTTCAGATAGACTTTCAACCTCATTTTTATAACCCTTCTCCGAATGGCATTAGCAAACGAGAATTATTTAAAAACTCCCGAAATCTATTGTTTTGACGAAATTGAGAAGCGCGTTAACGCTTTCAAAGTTTTACATCCAAACGCAAAAATCATTCGTTTAGGAGTGGGTGATGTTTCTCGCCCGTTACCGAACGAAGTTATTCTTGCTATGCATAAAGCTGTGGATGAAATGGGTAAGGTTGAAACCTTTAGAGGTTATAGCCCACCTCAGGGCTATGATTTCCTGATTGAGAAAATTCTTAAAGAATATCGTTCAATAGGTGTTTCATTGGATAAGGATAGTGTTTTTGTTAACGATGGCGCCAAGTCAGATATTGGCAATATCGGCCATGTTTTGGGACGCGATAATATTATTGCCATTGCCGATCCTGTTTATCCGGTATATGAAAATGCTACTATAATGAGTGGTAGGGCCGGCGAACTTACAGATGAGTTGAAATGGAGCAATGTGGTTTATCTGCGTTGCACTGAGGAGACGGGGTTTGTCCCTGAATTGCCATCGGAAAAAATCGATGTGATTTACCTCTGCAATCCGAATAACCCGACAGGAAGTGTGATGACCAAGTCAGAGCTTAAACGTTGGGTCGATTATGCCATTGAACATCAAAGTATAATTGTATACGATGGAGCGTATCAGGCCTACGTAAATGAGCCGGATATACCGCGTAGTATATATGAGATTAAAGGTGCCAAGAAAGTGGCTATAGAAATAAGGAGTTATTCTAAAACAGCCGGTTTTACCGGTTTGCGTTGTGGATATTCTGTTTTTCCACAGGAACTTTTAGTTTATACAAAGTATGGGGAAGAAGTGCCGTTGATTAAACTCTGGAGTCGCCGTAATGCAAATTACACCAATGGTGTTTCATATATAGTTCAACGAGGTGCAGAAGCTATTTATTCACGTAAGGGTAAAGCCGAAACTCAGGAACTGGTAAATTATTACCTAACGAATGCTTCACTTCTTCGAAACGAATTGCTTTCAATCGGTTTTGAAGTGTATGGTGGAACCAATTCACCTTATGTTTGGTTCAAAACTGCTTATAATCAATCGTCATGGAAGTTTTTTCAACAATTACTCTATGAGAATCATATTGTTGGTACTCCTGGTGTGGTTTTCGGGTTTGCAGGTGAAGGCTATATGCGCTTTACAGGCTTTAGCAGCCGGGAAGATATATTGACAGCTGTTGAAAGACTCCGAAAAGGAATATAAATAAAAAAATATTTAGATAATAAAATAATTATATTACCAAATAAATAAAAAGTATGTGTGGAATTGTAGGTTATATTGGGAATAAACAAGCTTATCCCATTCTTATTAAAGGTCTTCAACGGCTTGAATATAGAGGCTACGATAGTGCAGGAATTGCGTTGATACATGGCGATAAACTGAGTGTTTATAAAGCCAAGGGAAAAGTTGCTGATTTGATCCAGTCTGCAGAGCATAAAGATATTGAAGGAACTATAGGAATTGCACACACACGCTGGGCAACTCACGGTGAACCAAATCAGGTGAATGCACACCCACATTGCTCTCAGTCAAAAGAACTGGCATTAATTCACAATGGTATCATTGAAAACTATGCTACACTCAAACAGGGTTTAACGGAGCATGGTTATACTTTTGCCAGTCAGACGGATACTGAAGTATTGGTTCAACTGATTGAATATGTAAAGAAATCGAATAATGTTGATTTGACTACAGCTGTGCAGCTCGCTCTTAATCAGGTGGTAGGTGCTTATGCTATTGCTGTTATTGAAAAAAATCATCCTGATGTAATTGTAGCTGCCCGTAAAGGTAGTCCGTTGGTGGTGGGAATTGGTGAGGATGAGTTCTTTTTAGCATCCGATGCAACTCCTATTGTTGAATATACCGACCAGGTGGTATATATCGGTGAAGAGGAAGTTGTAACATTACAACGCGGCAAGCAACTAAAGATTAAAACCATTGGAAATGTAGAAAAAACACCTGAGATTAAGAAACTCGAAATGACTTTGAGTCAATTGGAGAAAGGTGGTTTCCCTCATTTCATGATTAAAGAAATATTTGAACAGCCTAAAACACTGGCAGATAGTATGCGTGGCCGTGTAAATGTTGATGAAAACAATATTAAGCTGGCTGGTTTTATCGATAATAAAGATAAATTCATGAATGCCAAACGCATCATTATTACAGCTTGTGGTACCTCATGGCACTCGGCATTGATTGGTAAATATGCTATTGAAGAATTTGCAAGAATACCGGTTGAGGTGGAATATTCGTCTGAGTTTCGCTATCGTAAACCGGTAATTGATCCGGATGATGTGGTGATCGCCATTTCTCAATCGGGAGAAACCGCCGATACATTGGCTGCTGTAGAGTTGGCAAAATCCAAGGGAGCCTTTATCTTCGGAATCTGTAATGTGGTTGGTTCATCTATTCCACGCAATACACATTCAGGATGTTATACACATGCCGGACCGGAAATCGGTGTGGCATCAACCAAAGCTTTTACAGCTCAGGTTACCGTGCTGACAATGTTGGCCATGATGATAGGGCAAGAAAAAGGTACGTTGAGTAAAGAAGATTATCTGAAAGTCGTATATGAATTGGCCCGTATTCCTGAAAAGATTAAAGAAATTCTGAAACATGATACCCGCATAGCCGAATTTGCGAAAACATTTACCTATGCTCAGAACTTTATTTACTTAGGTCGTGGTTATAATTTCCCGGTGGCACTTGAAGGCGCATTGAAATTAAAGGAAATCTCTTATATTCATGCCGAAGGTTATCCGGCTGCTGAGATGAAACACGGTCCTATTGCTTTAATTAGTCAGGAAATGCCGGTAGTGGTAATTGCTACCAGTGCTGGTATGTACGAAAAGGTGGTAAGCAATATTCAGGAAATAAAAGCCCGTAGAGGCAAGATCATTTCTATTGTAACCGATGGTGACGTGGTGGTGAGCAACTTGTCGGACTATACAATCAGTATTCCGGAAACGGAGGAGTGTCTGGTGCCTTTGTTGGCAGCCATTCCGCTGCAGCTTCTGGCGTATCATATAGCCGTTGTCAAGGGTTGTAATGTGGATCAACCGCGTAATTTGGCAAAATCTGTAACTGTAGAATAATGTCCTAAACAACCCCTGCGCAAAACGTTGGGGTTTTTTATTTAATGATTGGTGTTGGGTTAGCGTGAAATGCCAATTTAAGTATTGTTTTTATTTATCAAACAACTTATTTACTCGTTTACTTGTTCACTGTCTTGTAACTTGTAACTCAAAAACTTGTAACTTTTATATTATGTGCGGAATAGCAATGGTCAGGCTTTTGAAGCCTTTGGATTATTATCAGAAAAAATACGGGACATGGCAATATGGCTTACAAAAGATGTATTTGCTGATGGAAAAACAGCATAACCGTGGGCAGGAAGGTGCTGGTTTGGCTACCGTAAAACTGGATATGCCCTCCGGCGAAGAATATATCTGGCGCGAACGTATGGAAGGTAAAAATGCTATTCAGGATATTTTTGCCGAGATAAATAAGAAGATGGCCTCGACTTCGGATGAAGTGTATTCAAGTGCAGAACGATCAAAATCGGAGTTACCCTTTGCTGGCGAATTGTATATGGGACACTTGCGCTATAGTACGACAGGTCGTAGCGGGTTGTCATATGTGCATCCGTTCCTACGTCGTCACAACTGGAAAAACAGAACCTTGGTGCTGGCCGGTAACTTTAATCTGACCAATGTAGATGAACTATTTGAACAATTGACTCTGAAGGGACAGCATCCACGCGATAAAGGTGATACTTTTCTTATGTTGGAATCGCTCGGCTTTCAGCTCGATCAGGAAGTGCAAAAAGAATATGACAATATCAAAAAGCGTTATTCCAATGATTTGGTTATAACACATAAGATTGAAGAAAATCTGGATATAGCTTCATTTATTCGCAAGTCGGAGAAATCGTGGGATGGCGGATATGTGATTTGCGGTATGCTGGGCCATGGCGATTCGTTTGTTTTCCGCGATCCTAAAGGTATCCGTCCTGCATTTTATTATATTGACGATGAAATAGTGGTAACAGCTTCGGAACGTCCGGTGATTCAAACTGCTATGAACGTAAAAGAAGAGGATATCAAAGAGCTGAACCCGGGCGAAGCTATGATTATCAAAAAAGACGGTACGATTAAATTCGAAACTATCCGTCCGGCTGCTGCCGAACTGGCTAAATGCTCATTCGAACGTATTTATTTTTCGCGTGGTAGTGATATTGATATTTACCGCGAGCGGAAACAACTGGGACGGTCGTTGGCACAGCCCATTCTGAAAGCCATTGGCAACGATGTGGAAAATACGGTATTTTCGTTTATCCCCAATACGGCCGAGGTGGCTTTTTATGGTATGGAAGAGGGAATTAAAGCTTCAACCAATCAACCTATCCGCGTAGAGAAAGTGCTTATTAAAGACATAAAGCTGAGAACCTTTATTTCGAAAAACGATGAACGGAATGATTTGGCTACTCACGTTTACGATGTGACTTATGGTTCTATCCGTCGTGGAAAGCAAGATAACCTGGTGGTGATCGATGACTCTATTGTACGTGGAACTACCCTGAAACAAAGTATCCTGAAGATATTAAACCGACTTGAACCAAAGAAGATCGTTATTGTTTCGTCGTCTCCACAAGTACGTTTTCCCGATTATTACGGTATAGACATGCCCCGGATGAATGAATTTTGTGCTTTCCGGGCTGCTATTGAGTTATTGAAAGAAACAGGCAGACAAAGTATAATAGATGCGGTGTATCACAAATCGAAGGCACAGGAAAATTTACCTAAAGAAGAGGTAATAAACTTTGTAACTGAAATATATGCACCTTTTACGCAGGATGAAGTTTCGAAGAAGATAGCCGAGATGTTGACTCCGGGTGATGTTGAATGTCCGGTAGAATTGGTTTATCAAACCATCGACGGACTTCATAAAGCTTGTCCAAACCATAGTGGCGACTGGTATTTCTCGGGTAATTATCCAACTCCGGGTGGTAACCATTTGGTAAATAAAGCTTTTATCAATTACTACGAAGGAAAAGACAATAACTGATCTTGGGAAGCAGTAAGCAGTAAGTAGTACAGATTTAGTTATCTGAATGTTATTCATGAAAAGAATCTATTAATTACCCTTGATTATTTACTCCTGATTGGTTTCAATATAAATAAACGACTTCACTCTGATGCAGTTTTGTGCAACGAGTGAGGTCGTTTTTATGCGCTCTAATTGCTCCCCGTTGTTCGT
>JAATGT010000258.1 GCA_015654525.1 Bacteroidales bacterium | reverse complement strand
GTGTATCGGAAAGGGGCTGAAAACTTTGCCCGGTTTCGTGCCGAAGGCTGGTTGGTGCAGGATGAGGTGGAAAAGTATTATGTTTACGCTCAGACTATGAATGGCAACACGCAATACGGTCTGGTGGTGTGTGCCTGTGTGGACGATTATTTAAATGCAAATATAAAAAAACACGAGCTTACCCGGCGCGATAAGGAAGAAGACCGTATGAAACATGTTCGGGCAAATAATGCCAATATCGAACCGGTGTTTTTTGCCTATCCTCATCGGGAGGAGCTGGACTCTATTGTTGCTGAAATTGTAAAAGGAACACCGGTTTATGATTTTGTGGCTCGGAGTGATGGGTTCGGCCATCATTTTTGGGTTATAGATGACGCTAAAACCATTGACCGTATAACCGAATTGTTTGCTACTATCCCGTCTCTTTACATTGCCGATGGTCATCATCGGAGTGCAGCAGCGGCTTTGGTGGGCGATGAGAAACGCCGGCAGAATCCGAATCATACCGGCAATGAAGAGTATAATTATTTTATGGCGGTTTGTTTCCCCGATAATCAGTTGAACATTATCGATTACAACCGGCTGGTGAAAGATCTTAATAATCTGACCGATGATGAATTTCTGGCTAAGCTTGCCGGAAATTTTGATGTAGAATTAAAAGGTCCGGAGGTTTATAAACCTAATAAATTGCATAACTTTGCGTTATTTTTGTCGGGCAACTGGTATTCGCTTACGGCTAAACCCGGAACGTATAACGATAATGACCCGATAGGAGTGTTGGATGTTACCATTTCGTCTAACCTTATTCTGGACGAAGTTCTTGGAATCAAAGATCTTCGCAGCGATAAGCGTATTGACTTTGTGGGAGGAATTCGTGGTCTGGCAGCATTGCAAAAACGAGTTGATAGTGGTGAGATGCGCGTAGCATTGGCTCTGTATCCGGTTTCAATGAAACAACTGATTGACATTGCCGACAGCGGTAATATTATGCCGCCTAAAACAACCTGGTTCGAACCAAAACTGCGTTCGGGACTGGTTATTCATGAGCTGATTTGATGATAATTGCTGACTACCTATTTATAAATTGCTAACCAAGATTATATGCGTATTAAAGTCTCTTCATTTATTATTCTGTTAGTTGCCGCTTTCATTTTGCAGGGTTGTAGTTTAAAAGCCCGTATAAAAAAAGCGGATAAACGTTTTTCGTATGGTGAATATTATGCAGCGTCCGAACTCTATCGAAAAATATCCGGCAGAATTCCGTATGATCAGAAACCACTCCGGGGACGCATCTATTTTCAGCAGGCAGAGTGTTATAGGCTTATTAATTACAAAAGAGCAGAACAGGCTTATGTAAATGCCATTCGGTATAAATATCCAGATCCGGTGTTGTATCTGCATTACGCACAAGTGTTGCAGCGCAATGGCAAATACGATGATGCCATAAAAAATTATAGCATTTATCTGAACACAGATAGCAGTTCGCTGCTGGCCAAAAATGGTCTGAAAGCTTGCCGCCAAATGCCACAATGGAAAACACAACCTACACGCTACGTGGTTCGGAAGATGGATTTATTTAATACCCGCAATACCGATAATTTTAGCCCTGCATTTATCTATCCTGATGCCGACGATTTATTATTCACGTCATCCCGTCAATTCAATAAAACCATTCTCCTTAAAAATAATTCGATTACCGGTATGCCTAACAATAATATGTTTATGTGCCGGAAGAATGCTAATGGTAAATGGGAGAAACCTTTTATATTGGGTGACGAAGTGAATACGGTAGAGGGTGACGAAGGCGCTTGCTGTGTAAGTTTTGATGGTAAGGTAATGTATTATACCAAAGCCAAACAAATTGCCGATGCGGAATATGGTACCGAAATATTCTCTTCGAATAGAGCAGGAGGTGTCTGGAGTGTTCCGCAAAAAGTAAAGATATTCAGTGATACCACGGTTTCGGTAGCACATCCTGCCATTTCACCCGATGGACAGACCTTATACTTTGTATCCGATGCCAAAGGTGGACAAGGTGGCAAAGATATCTGGAAAGCAAAACTGGAAAACGGCGAATGCAAGTTTATTGAAAACATGGGACCGGAAATAAATACGCCCGGTGATGAAATGTTTCCCACTGTACGTGCCGACGGAACGCTTTATTTTTCATCAAACGGTTTTCCCGGATACGGTGGATTGGATATTTTCAAAGCTACACAAATGAAAGACGGGCACTGGAATATTGAAAATATGGGAACTCCGGTTAATTCGTCAGCCGATGATTTCGGGATAACCTTTGCCGGAAAGGCCGAACGCGGATTCTTTTCTTCAAACAGAAATGAAATAAAAGGGTATGACGCCATCTGGAGTTTTGAGCTGCCGGAAATAGCGTATGTGGTGGAAGGAAAAGTGTCGGACGAAAAAGGAGTTGGAATTCCCGATGCTACGGTACGTCTGGTAGGTAACAATGGCACGAATGCTCGTGTACAAACTAAAAAAGATGGAACCTATCGCTTGAAACTGGATAAGAACGTTGATTGTATTATGCTGGCTGTGGCTCGTGGTTATCTGAATCAACAAAACGCGGTCTCTACGCAGGGACTCACCGACAGTAAATCATTTACCGTAAACTTTAAGCTGGCTACTATCTCAAAACCCATTCCGGTCGAAAATATTTTCTATGAATCGGGTAAATGGGAGCTCACTCCGTCTTCGGAAGCCGGCTTGCAGCTTCTGGTGAAAATGCTCAAAGACAATCCGAACATAACGATTGAGATCAGTGCCAATACGGATTGTGTAGGTAGTAATGCTGATAATAAACTGTTATCCGAACGCCGTGCTAAGTCTATTACCACCTACCTGATATCAAAAGGAATAGTAGCTGACAGATTAACCTCGGTTGGGTTTGGAGAAGAAAAACCGGTAGTGGTTGATGCCGCTTTGGCTCACAAATGTTCATTCCTGAAAGAAAATGATGTATTGAATGAGGCTTATGTGTTGAAACTAAAACCTGAACAACAAGAAATAGTGAATCAAATAAATCGTCGTACAGACTTCCGGGTGTTGAAAACGACGTATAAACTTTATTAGTAAGAAAGTAGACGAGTAAACAAGTAGACAGGTAGACGAGTGAAGAAGTAAACAAGTAAACAAGTGAACAAGTAAACAGGTAGACGAGTGAAGAAGTAAACAAGTAAACAAGTAAACAGGTAGACAAGTAAACAAGTAGACAAGTGAAGAAGTAGACAAGTAGACAAGTAAACAGGTAGACAAGTAAACAAGTAAACAAGTAAACAAGTGAAGAAGTAGACAAGTAAACAGGTAGACGAGTGAAGAAGTAAACTAGTAGACGAATAGACAAGTTGTGTACTGGTTAACTCGTAAACTTGTCAACTACATTCAGCAAGTTGTGTACTCGTTAACTTGTAAACTCGTTAACTAAAGAAAAAAAATGAAACAATATCTAGACCTTTTAAACCGTGTATTAGCCGAGGGCGTACACAAAGAAGACCGTACGGGGACAGGAACTATCAGTGTGTTTGGACATCAGATGCGTTTTAATATGGAGGACGGCTTTCCTTGCCTGACAACTAAAAAACTGCATCTCAAATCCATTATATACGAATTGCTTTGGTTTCTGAACGGTGATACCAATGTCAAATATCTCAATGATAACGGTGTTCGGATATGGAACGAGTGGGCCGACGAAAAAGGTGACCTGGGACATATATACGGTTACCAATGGCGCTCATGGCCCGATTATAATGGCGGACATATTGATCAGATTGCCGAAGCGGTGAATACTATTAAGCATAATCCCGACTCACGTCGGATTATTGTAAGTGCCTGGAATGTGGCTGATGTGCCGAATATGAATCTTCCTCCCTGTCATGCTTTTTTTCAGTTTTATGTGGCTGACGGTAAACTCAGCTTACAGCTTTACCAACGTAGTGCCGATATTTTTTTGGGTGTTCCCTTTAATATTGCTTCGTATGCATTACTGTTACAAATGATGGCGCAGGTTACAGGTTTAAAAGCAGGTGACTTTGTTCATACGCTGGGCGATGCACATATCTATACCAACCATTTGGAACAGGTAAAACTGCAACTTTCGCGTGAGCCGCGGCCGCTGCCAACCATGTCTATAAACCAAGATGTCAAAGATCTTTTCTCTTTTCAGTATTCCGATTTTGAATTGATCAATTACGATCCGCATCCTCATATTAAAGGTATTGTGGCTGTATAAAGTTTGTAGAATATTGTTTGTAAAAACGATGCTTAGCTAAAAAAGCAAAAGGACAAAATTGATTGTTCGTTGTTTTTTAGTAGTTTTGCATTCCTGTTACGTATGTAAATCATTGAGATGAAAAAGATTTCTTTTTAATATATAATATTATGTCAAAAATTTCGATTATTGCCGCTGTTGCTGATAATTATGCTATCGGTAAAGCAAACAATCTACCTTGGTACTTGCCGGCGGACTTGAAGCATTTTAGACAACTCACCACCGGACATGCTATTGTGATGGGAAAGCGTACATTTGAAAGCCTGCCTAAGGGACCGCTTCCCAATCGTAAAAACATAGTGCTCACTTCAGTGATGTCCGAAGGGGTTAATGAAGGATATTTTGAAGCAGATTCGTTGGAAGACGCTGTATATCTCTGCGAACACGAAGAAAAAGTATTTATAATTGGTGGTGCCACAGTTTATAAACAAAGTATTGATAAAGTTGATACGATGTATATTACTTGGATACACAAAGAATTTAATGCAGATACCTATTTCCCGGAAATAAATTTGAAAGAATGGAACGAGGTGAGTCGCGAAGACCATGATCCCGATGATCAGAACCTTTATCCCTATTCGTTTGTAAAATACGAGAAAATAAAAAACTAACTCTTTCATAAATCAAGACGCCATTTTCGGATAGAGGATGGCGTCTTTTTTATTTGCTGTCAAATCAAATACATAATTTTTCAAGCTTTTCTATTTAAGTATGAGTGATTTTTTGTAATTTCGCACACAATTAGTTAGATAAGCAAAATCCGAATAAAATGAATATAGATTTTCAAAAAGCGGGTGGATTAGTACCTGCCATCATTCAAGATGAATTGACATCCAAAGTGCTGATGTTGGGATATATGAATCAGGAAGCCCTGACCAAAACCCAGGAAAGCGGACAGGTGACTTTTTTTAGTCGTTCCAAAAACCGTTTATGGACAAAAGGGGAGGAGAGTGGTAACTTTCTGAATGTAGTTTCTATTGCACCTGATTGTGATAATGATACTTTGTTGATTAAAGTGAATCCGGTTGGCCCGGTTTGCCATACCGGAACCGATACCTGCTGGGGTGAGAAAAATGATGCTGATATCACATTTCTGAAGTACCTGCAAGATTTTATTACAGTTCGTCATAAAGAAATGCCGGAAGGATCGTATACAACGTCGCTTTTCAAAAAAGGCATAAACCGCATGGCTCAAAAAGTAGGCGAAGAAGCTGTTGAAACAGTAATTGAAGCCACTAACGGAACCGAAGAAGGTTTTATTTATGAAGCATCTGATTTGATGTATCATCTTATTGTATTGCTGACTTCGAAAGGATATGCACTCGATGATCTGGCCCGCGAACTAAAGAAAAGACATAAATAGTTACAAATTACAAATTACAAGTTACGAGGTTCTAGCTCGTAGCTCGTAACTTGTAACTTCTAGCTTGTAACTCGTAACTGTGACATTTCCATGGAAAATAAATTATTAATCAAATATATTGACGTTGATATTTATCAACAGGAACTGCTCGTACTGAAGGATGTTCAACTTGAAGTCCATTCGGGCGAATTTGTTTATCTGCTGGGGAAAGTGGGTAGTGGTAAGACTTCGTTGTTGAAGTCTATTTACCATGAACTTCCAATTCCTTCGGGTGAGGCAACAGTACTTGATTACAATCTGCGTGCTTTAAAAGCTAAAGATATTCCGTTTCTTCGCAGAAAGATTGGTATTGTTTTTCAGGACTTCCAACTGCTTACAGATCGTACAGTGTACCAAAACTTACATTTTGTACTCAAGGCAACGGGTTGGACAGATAAACAAAGCATAGATGAGCAGATAGGCAATGTTTTGGCCCAGGTTGGTATGGAATCCAAAGCTTTTAAAATGCCTCATCAACTATCGGGTGGCGAACAACAGCGCATTGTTATTGCACGTGCTTTGCTCAATTCACCTGAAATGATTCTGGCCGATGAACCGACCGGAAACCTGGACCCTGAAACCGGAAATGAATTGATAGAATTGCTTTATAATATCCGGTTATCAGGCACTACGGTGGTTATGGCTACTCATAACCTGAGCTGGCTGGATAAGTTCCCAGGACGGATCTTCCGGTGTGAGAACGAAAAATTGTCGGAGCTGAAAAACGTCAATAGCAAAGAACTGGAAATTGTAGACGAGACTTCGGTAACGGTAACTCTTCCTGCAATAAATGACTATTTTGATTCGGTTGAAGCGGATGGTGATAATTAAACTACGCAAAAATGCGCTGTTATGAGAAACCTGAATTGTCCTCAATGTGATATCCATCGTTTCGTCGTAAAAAACGAAAAGGGTGAAACTATACTGGTGACGGTAACCGAAGCTTATGAAATCACGACAGTGCATGCTACCGACTCGCTCGACGGTTTTGATCTGACAGTGATTTATTGTCTTGGTTGTTCCTGGAAAGGTTCTCCAAAGTCTTTACGAAGTCATACGCATAAAAAGAAATACTAAACTCTGTATAAATAAATCCCTCAGGTCGGTTGGCTTGAGGGATTATTTATTTGATTACAAAATTTCATATCATAACAAAACCCTTTCCACTATTTTGGAAAGGGTTTCTTGTTATGGTGGGTTTGTCATTATGAGTTAGTATGCCCGTGCAAAAACAACGCGTTGTGCTGAAGGTTTGCCTGTAACCATACAGAATCCGGGAGTGGTATCACCATTCAACGGAATACAACGTATAGTAGCTTTGGTTTCTTCTTTGATTAGTTCTTCTGTTTCGGGAGTGCCGTCCCAGTGGCACATCAGGAATCCGCCTTTTTCTATTTCCACTTTAAACTCTTCGTATGAGTTGACTTCGCGGGTAACGGAAGCGCGGTAATCGAATGCTTTCTGGAAAATATTAGCCTGAATATCTTTCAATAATTGCGCAATATACGCTTCTACGCCTTCGATTGATACAGTTTCTTTGCTTAAGGTATCGCGACGGGCAACTTCAACAGTACCATTTTCCAAGTCGCGTGCACCCATAGCCAATCGTACAGGAACACCTTTTAATTCATATTCGGCAAATTTCCAACCCGGCTTTTTGTTATCGTTGTTATCGTATTTCACCGATATACCCAGTGCTTTCAGCTTAACGATGATTTCATCTACCTTTTCGCTGATGGCAGCCAGTTGTTCTTCGTTTTTGTAGATTGGTACAATCACTACCTGGAACGGAGCCAGGTTAGGAGGAAGCACCAGTCCGTTGTCGTCGGAATGAGTCATGATAAGAGCTCCCATCAGTCGGGTGGAAACACCCCACGAAGTAGCCCATACATAATCCAGCTTATTGCTTTTATCAACAAAAGTCACATCAAATGCCTTGGCAAAGTTCTGACCGAGAAAGTGTGATGTGCCGGCTTGTAAAGCTTTCCCGTCTTGCATCAGTGCTTCGATACAATAAGTATCCAATGCGCCGGCAAAACGTTCGTTGGCAGATTTTACGCCTTTCAATACGGGAACAGCCATAAAACGTTCGGCAAAGTCGGCGTATACTTCCAACATCTTACGGGCTTCGGTTACAGCTTCAGCTTCGGTAGCATGAGCTGTGTGACCCTCTTGCCACAGGAATTCGGCTGTGCGAAGGAATAAGCGGGTACGCATTTCCCAACGAACTACATTGGCCCATTGATTAATCAATAATGGCAGATCGCGATACGACTGAATCCAGCCTTTATAGGTATTCCAGATAATGGTTTCCGAAGTAGGGCGAACAATCAGCTCCTCTTCCAGTTTAGCTTCCGGATCAACAATCAAGCCTTTACCATTTGGATCAGCCATCAAACGGTGATGGGTTACCACAGCACATTCTTTGGCAAAACCTTCAACATGTTCGGCTTCCTTGCTTAAAAATGATTTAGGTATAAACAAGGGGAAGTATGCGTTTACGTGACCGGTTTCTTTAAACATGCGATCCAGTTCTGCCTGTATTTTTTCCCAAATAGCGTAACCGTAGGGTTTAATCACCATACAACCGCGAACCGCTGAGCTTTCGGCCAGGTCGGCTTTAATTACCAAATCGTTATACCATTGTGAGTAGTTTTCGCTGCGCGAAGTCAATTCTTTTGCCATTATACTAATTTACGATTTTATATTTACGATGTACTATTGTAATATAACCGATTAACTAATTAACCAATTACCAATAAGGAGTACAAAGGTAATCATTTTTCAGGAAACTTTGTTTTGCTTTTAGAGGGCAATTGAGCCTTGATGTAGGTAAATCTCTAATCTAATGTTTGCGCCTCTTATATTTTTGTGATGTGGCTTGCTCTGAACTCATAACCGTCCATGCTGTAATTCTGACGCTGGTAGGTAAAAGTGCCCAGGTGTTTTTCTATAAAAGGCAGATCGGGGGCATAATAGAAACTCCCACCAACTTGCAACGAAGCCAGTATTTCCATATACTTTTGAGCATAGACACGGTAGTTACCGTCGACACGCAGATTGTGATGAATGAAATGGTTGGAGAAACCCAGATTGCTGATAATACTTCCCCATGTATCGGCTTCAAAATCATATTCCAGCCAGTCGGACTTAATGTAATAAGGATTTTCGTTATCAAAACGATCAATGCCATAAGCTTCAATACCATTGTCGCGGAGATAATTTACCAGATTCATTTCACGTCCACAGCCGACGTCGAGTACAGGTTGATGGATGGTGTTTAAATCAATATGAAGAATTTGTAGTTGTAGATGGGGTGGGTACTCCGAACAAGCCACAGGTTGAACATATTTTTCGTCGTTGGCATACATTGTTTCAGCAAATTTATTGGTTTGTACCAACCAGTCGCAGAGCCTAGCATAATGTTCCTGACTGAGAGCGTCTAGCTCGGTTTGTCCAGCATCAGCATTCAGCATTCTTATTTTTTGATTTAGCTCAGCATATAGTTTTTTTAATTCGGTAACCGATTCTGCATTAAAGGAAAAATACTGGTTTACCCGGCAAAACTCCTGTAAGGATTCATCGGCTAAATAATCGATCAGCAATTGTTCGGACTGAACATCTAACGAGCGGATTTTTTCAATAAGTGATACCGTGCCTTCAATAAATTGCAGGGAGTGATTTTCGGCTGCTGCAAAAAGATTCTTGCCTTTGTTGAAGGTTATTTGCTCTTTGATATGTTTCCTGATATTTTCGTCGGCTTCGGTAGTTGACATGAGGGTTTGTTTCGTTCAGATACAAAGATAGATGAAAAAAACGGCAATATTGGGCTTGTCGTATTTTTCATCTATCGTAATTTATTTCTGGGTTCGAGATGCCTTAGCAGTGTATCTTTTAGATAAGTTGTTAGTTCGTAGATTATCAGTTATAGCCTTTACCAATTGCAAATTCATCTGTTTCCTTTTCTATATTCGGTGATGCCGTTTTACTGCATAGCGTAAAAGGCAAAACTGGCCAGCCAGTGACTTCCGCCATAATTGTCGTTTGTTATTTCGGGCAGGGCATCTTTGATGAAAGTATCAGCAGCAGATTTAAATAACTTCGATTTGCGATCGTTGGCAGGCAATGCACTGGCAATACCTTTCATACACCAAGCTCTGCTGAACGATAATCCAACCAGATGTACGGTTTGGTAATCACTTTTATCGCTTACTACAGGCTGTGTTATCAGTCGGGCAATGCTGCGTTTGTCGTAGTAGTTGTTGAACCACTTTGAAAATTTCTGCTTGTTTAGTACACGTCGCATCAGGTCGGCCACTTCGAGCGAAGGGCTGAAGAAATCACTTCCGTCGGGTTCAAAATAGGCAGGGACTTTATTATTATCAGAATAAAACTCCATGGACTTTTGCATAATGAGTTTTTCAAAATCACGATCCGATACAGCCCGTGCCCAATCAAGTGCAAAAGCCAGTCCGAAAGCTGTATTGGGATGAACACCTGTTCTGTTTGGATAGGTTTGTTTGGGAAGATACTCCTTCCACAATTTTTTTATAGTTGCAGTCAGTGGTTGTAAGCTTTTGTGCCATTGCCGGGCTTTGGGATTATCCCACGATAACAGTTCTTCGTCCAGCTTTAAAAGCCATGCCCAGCCGTAGGTTCGTTCGTAAGTGTTCGAGGCCGTGTAAAGCTTGAAATAGTCCGATTCTTTCGCTATCTTTTCATCCTGAAATGAATTATCCAGGCAGGCAATGATGCTGTCTTTATTTGCGATATCCGGATAGTTTTTCAATATCTTGACTAATAACCAATGACCATGTACGCTACTGTGCCAGTCCAGACATCCGAAGAATGCCGGATGTAATTCCGACGGCAGTAAAACATGATCGGTGGCTGTGGCAGATAAATGAGAAGTTTTATTTGGCCATTCCTGTCCGATGCACGCCAGTGGTAAACGGGATAACCGAACTGCAATTTCCGGAGTCATTTGTTGGGCATTGCTTTGGATAACAAATAACAGGGTGAAAATAAAAGTATAAAATATTCTCATAGGATAGTTTGTTAGTTGTTTTGGGTACTGACAAGTTCTTCGGAAACTAATCGGGGTTTTAAGAATTTATTCAGCATGATAAAAAGCCCTTCACAAACTCTGTCCGGAGTTATTGCATTGAAACTGTCTATGTAACTGAGCTTTTGTAGTTCCTGATTGGTTAGCATATCGCCAGGCTCAATGCCCTGAAACCTTTCGGAAGCATTGGGCAGCCATTCTTTTTTTGTTGTCCCGGGAGGGTATATAGCATACGATGGAATATCTAGAGCCTGCGATATATGTCGCGGACCACCTTCATTCCCAAAGAAGAAATCAGCACTTTTTAGTAATGCTCCGAGTTCTCTTAATGATTTTGCTTCGATATTCAGAAATACCTGTGACGGATTACCCATTTTTTCTTTCACTTATTCCGCTACTGTAAGTTCATCTCCCACATAGTTGAATATTAATTGCGCATCGTACTTTTCGATAATTTGCAGAAGTACTGCAGCCATATAATCTGTATTCCATATTTTATGCGCAATCCGGGCGGCAATTGTACATACCACAACAGGTTTTGAAAAATCAATACCTTCTTTTATCATATACTTTCTAAAGCTGTTCTGCTCCTCGGCTGTAATGTTCAATCTGAAATTTTTAGTAAGCTGTAAATCTAATTCTTTTTCTACAGGGTTTAATAATGCAACCATTCTATCCACATTGCTTTCATAATCACTTGTCCTGATTGTATGATTTGATAGTAGATTATACTTTTTACGTATTCCCAATCGATAGGGGGTGGACATGGAAAACAAAGTGAACAATAAGCTTTTTATTGTAGAACGACAATCAACAATGATGTCATATTGATTTGCATGCGCAATCTTCCATACCTTTTGTAAATAGCTGAATATATTGTTGTTTTCGTGATCTGAAAAGCTGATTATTTTATCAATGTCCGGATGGTTCTCAAATAAGGGAGCAACATTCTTATTTAATACATAATGAATTTCTGCCGATGGAAAACTTTTTTTTAAAGAAGAACAAATTGCAGAAGATAATACAGCATCTCCAATTCTACGAAAACTGATAACTAATATTTTATTTACTGTATGGCGATTTTTCATGGGCAATAATTCGTTTATATTTTTTACTGAGGGCTATTGGATTAAGTTGTTTGCTCCTTTTTAGAATGATTAGTAATTAGTTGGATAAATATAATGTCGCAATTTGATTATCAATTGGAAATAAGTAAGCAATAATATTTAATGATCTGTTTCCTGAAAGCAAAATTCAGATAAACAGTCTTGTGACTCGCAACTATCTACTTGTAGCTACTTATATACTATGAATCTGCTACAAAAATAACAAAAAAAAGACATGAACTCACCGAATACTTTTCGATCTTTATTTTTTTAGCTGATTATTGTGGCAACAAGTTTCCGGTTTCCACCCTTATTTCTGAACTCGCACAGATAAATACCCTGCCAGATTCCCATATTCAGTCGTCTATGAGTTATGGGGATGCTGAGACTTACGCCTGCCAGAGTTGATTTGGCATGAGCCGGCATATCGTCATCTCCTTCCAGCGTATGTTCATAGTATGGTTCACGCTCGCGTACCATGCGGTCAAAAATACTTCCCATATCCGTTTGTACATACGGGTCGGCGTTTTCGTTTATAGTGAGAGCAGCCGAAGTATGTTTCAGAAACAGATGCAAAAGTCCTGCTTCGGGCAAGTCGGGCAGATTTTGTTCAATCTCATCGGTGATCAGATGAAATCCGCGGCTGCGTGCACGAAGTGAGAATTCGGTTTGTTTTATCATGGTTTACCTGTATTGGTATTGGTAGTACTTTCAACAACAGTGGAGTCTAATTCGAGTCCATCTCCATAATTCAGATCAATCATTTGCAGGTTTTCTGCATTCACCGGATAAATGGCGGCAATCACAATACCACTTTGTTTCAGTCCTATTATCAGTTGCTTTTTACTTTGCAGAATGGTTACATTTTCATTCGAATGTTTTGTGTCTTTACTATAACCTTTCAGAGCTGTTTCCAGTGTTTTTAATATCAGGTCTTCTTTGCCGATTGCTTTGCCCGTAAGTTTTACTCTGTAAGAGAAACCGCTGTGTTGGTAATGGGGTTTGAGGGTGTAGGTAAACGTCAGGTTACCGCTATATTTTTCGTTCCACGGAGTTCCCAGAATGAAAAAATCCAGTGTAGCATCATTTGAAATCCTTTCGGCTTTAATAATGGCATGTTCTGATGCGGTGCGGATAAAATCGGTTTCCAGCTTTTTATATTTTCGGAAAATGTAGGACATCGGGGTGCTGAAATTCATCCCGGCTATGGTATTTTCGGTAATATCGTTTTTTATTCGACTTACAATGGCATCCAGATCGAAATAATCGGAATTTACTGTTTCGAAAGCTGATGTTCCGGTTTGCAGATAGGCTTTCAGGTCTACCGCAATGCTGTCATACAACGGGCTGATCTGATACCTGGCATCTTTATCAATAAAGCCACCTTTATGTCCCTGTTCCACCCACGCCAGTTTTCCATTAAAAGGCAGAGCCGAATCAAACTGAGCAGCAATAATCATTTTTCCTTTTTTGTTGATATAGCCGAATTTGGTTCCTACTTTTACGGGAGCCAGTTTGTATTTACCAAAGGGATAAGCATCCGCAAACTGAGGTTCAATATCTGTTTTTCCTTTTTCATCACACCAGCCCCATTTGTTGTTTGCTTTGATGATATATCCGTCTTTGTCGGCTTTCATGTCTGAGAATTGCGGCTTGATAACATAGTTTCCTTTTTCATCTATCACACCCCAGCGATTTCCAGAAGCCACAATGGCTTTTCCGTTTACAAAATCTTTAGCACTTGTATATTTAGTAGTAGTAATAAATTTTCCATTCGGATCAATATAACTCCATTCGCCGGTAGCGGTTTCCACTGCGCATTTATCTTCGCTGAAATTAGCCACAGCCGAAAACTGTGGTTTGATTTTGATCACTCCCGTTTTATCAACGAATCCCCACTTCACATGGGTGCTGTCAGCTGTGACACAGAAAGCTGCCAAGCCATTTTTAAATACACGTACCGATTTGGCTACCGGTAGTTTGAATTTAATTTCGCCCTGTGCATTGATAGCTTCGGGGGCTCCGTTTTCGGCAACTACCCAAGCCAGATTCTCACTGAATATAGTTGCTTCTTTATAGGTTGCTTTTATAGCAAAATCACCTTTTGCTGTAATAAAACCCCAACCCGGCTTTTTCCCGAAAGTCTGAACCAGTGCCAATCCGTTTTTAAATACGGTGGCTTCCTTGAATTGGGGGTTGACAATGATCTTGCCTGTTGGATCGATATAACTGAAAATATTTCCACGACGAACGGGGAATAAACTAAGCGGACTATCTTTTTCTTGCGATGAGCAAGCTACCATAACCAGTGCTGTGGATAGCACCAAACCAATACTTTTTAAAAGTTTTTTCATAATTTGTTTTGCCCTGTGGGCTGTTATTCTTGTACGAGGGTGTTCCCAACGGGCATCCTCTTTTTATTTTTCTTTCAAACAGAAAGTTTAGTTGGGCTGTTGCCCGAAATATGCTGACCCGATGCAAAACAAAATGCAACATCGGGCGAATTGTATAATGATTATCTGGTCATCTGTAAAGGTGATACCGGATATTTAAATCCGTTTTATCGGTTTTTTATTGCAATTGATTATACTGTTGTTAAAAAACTGCTTGTAGCTCTTACTTCGGCTATCAAATTGTGCGGCGACAGGTAGAGTTGCAACCCTCTTTTTCCGGCACTGACGTATATCTTGTCGAAGCTCCGGCAGCTTTCATGAATAAAGGTGGGGAAATGCTTTTTCATCCCAATAGGCGAACAGGCACCCCGAATATATCCGGTGATTGCCAGCAGTTCTTTCATCGGAATCATATCACAACTCTTGTTTCCGGATAGTTTTGCTGCTTTCTTTAAATCCAGCTCTTCGGCTCCGGGAATGATGCAAACAAAATAGCCTGTTTTGTCGCCTTTTAGCACCAGTGTTTTGAAAACCTGTTCTACAGGTTCGTTCAGTTGACCAGCAACATGTACAGCACTCAGATCATTTTCATCTACTTCGTAAACAATTAATTGATACTGGATTTTTGCTTTATCAAGAAGCCTGGCGGCATTTGTTTTTTCAATTGTCATTGGAATTTATATCGAATGAAATACTATTAAACTAAGAAATAGTAAATTAAGAGTGACCACTAAGACACTAAGCTCACTAAGAATCACTAAAAGCTCACCGTAAACACTGAACCTAAGATAATCTATTTTTTTTTATTGCTTTAAATAAATGATTTTCAAAATAACTGGCAAATAAAATATTTATGTTTTATTCTTAGTGAACTTCATGTTTTTAGAAACAGAGAATATCAGAAATTTTAAACTTTGTGTAACTCTATGCCCTTTCTGACTTAGTGTTATATTTCTATTCAGCTTTAATGTTGCTTGACTCATCCATAGACTTTATACTTCGTTTTACCCCGTTTCATTTTTGATAGTACAAAATTACACAATCCATTTTATAAATGTTTGTCTGGCAAAGGAATTTAGACAAATAAATTGATGTTTGCTCCGAATTAAAAAATTGGGCATGGAAAAGCAGGGCGGGAGAGACTCTGTGAGGAATCAGTAAGTTCTATCCAGAATCTTCAGTTTTGGCATGAGGTATTAAAAGTGTTCTTGATATGTCTTAGTGCCTTTCTGTTTTGGGCAATCTCATTCTTGCTATTGTATTTATTTTTAATTAATTTTACATCTGGAATATCTAAAATTATTCTTACTTTTGGAACTAAAAAACAACCTGACTATCCACGCGGATTTATACTAATACAAAAAATAAATAAATATGAAAAAACAAATAATTCTTACCCTGTTTTTAATCTTGTCGGTGACAACTTTTGCTCAGCAGGCACTTTTTGGTGCGCAAAGTATCATTTCACCGCAGGTAAATGCTGACAATACGGTAACTTTCCGATTGTAGGCTCCTAATGCTGCAAAAGTGCAGATTAGTGGTGATTTCTTACCCACTCAAAAGGCCGATGGTCCTTATGGTAAGTACGATATGGCGGGTACTGCCGATTTGAAAAAAGAAAAAGACGGGGTATGGGAATATACTACCCCCGAAGCCCTGAAACCGGAACTCTACAGCTATTCTTTTATTGTAGATGGACTCAAAACCACCGACCCCAACAATGTATATCTGATTCGCGACGTGGCATCGCTCACCAATGTGTTTTTAATTGGTGGCGGACGTGCCGATTTATACAAAGTAACTAATGTAGCCCATGGCACGGTGGTTCGCAGGTGGTACAACAGTCCTACCCTGAACATGACCCGCCGTATGACCGTTTACACACCGGCAGGATACGAATCAGGTAACAAAAAATATCCGGTTCTTTATCTGCTTCATGGAATGGGTGGCGACGAAGAGGCCTGGATTACTCTAGGACGCGCAGCACAAATTCTCGACAACCTGATTGCACAGGGAAAAGCCTTCCCGATGATTGTGGTCATGACCAACGGAAATGTATCGCAGGAAGCTGCCCCCGGAGAATCGGCACTGGGCTTTTATAAACCGACTACGCAACTTCCTAAAACGATGGAAGGAACCATGGAAACCAGTTTTCCGGATGTTATAAAGTTTATCGAAAGCAATTATCGCACCATCAACACCAAGTCTGGTCGTGCTATTGCCGGTTTATCGATGGGTGGTTTCCATTCCCTGCACATTTCTAAGCAATATCCCGATATGTTCGACTATGTGGGGCTCTTTTCGGCAGCCATTATATCTAATAAGGATGTAAAATCACCTATTTACGACGATATGGATGGCAAACTGAAAACACAGTTCAGCAAAAAACCGAAACTTTACTGGATTGCCATTGGCAAATCTGACTTTTTGTATAAAGCCAACGAAGACTATCGCAAATTACTCTATCATAGCGGTTATAAATATACTTATTACGAAAGTACCGAGGGGCATATCTGGAAAAACTGGCGCATTTACCTTACTGAGTTCACGCCTCTGTTATTCAAATAGCAGCAGTTTGATTCAGAATGAACTGACATACCATAACTCTGGACTGCAGTTTATTGAATAGACCCTGAATAGACCCCTGCTAAGCTGAACAGACCGGGGTTTTGGGATCTTTTCAAACCATTAATAAGCTGTTACTTGTAAGTAATGAAGCATTCTTAACAAGTAATAGCCTATTCCTAACAAGTAATAGCTTATTACTTACAAGTAATGAAGCATTACTAACCATTAATAGCGTATTCCTAACAAGTAATAGTCTATTCTTAACAAGTAATAGCTTATTACTTACAAGTAATGAAGCATTACTAACAAGTAATAGTCCATTCCTAACCTCTTACTGACAAATAGCAGACAAAGTTGAAATCATGCAGGTTTCGCCACAGAGTTTTATGTGGTGGCATGTTATACTGGCAACCATTCATGGATTAAACTATCAGGAAAAAGTGGTAGTCTTGGTGGAAGTTTTTTTAGGGTGATTTTGTTGCAATTTAGGGTGGTAAAAATAAAGAATATCTTTTGGATTACATGCGCACATGCACTGGTTGATGTTTTTGTTTTTTCGACTTTGATGTTGTAAAGTTGGTGAAAATAATAATCAAGAGTTCGAACATTGCTGATTTAAAGTATAGGGTTATAAACTAACTATCTATTTAGCAGACCGGTTTAAGCATAAAAATATGATTAACCGTTTTTTTTTATTTTATTCAAAAAATAGTATTGTCATTATGACACTATCTAAAAAATATTCTTATATTTGCAGACGGAATTATAATTATATAACAGCGATGTAAATTGTAATCATAGAAAAACACATTATAAAATAAAGTCTTTAATTAAATTACCATGTTTAGAAATATCAAAGTAGGTATTATTTTGTTGTTTGGGATCTCATTGAACATTTTTGGTCAGAATCAGAGAGCTGTTTATCTTGACGACTCAAAACCCATGAATGAGCGTATAGAAGATGCGCTATCCCGTATGACAGTTCAGGAAAAGGTGGCCATGTGTCATGCCCAGTCAAAATTCAGTTCCGCAGGAGTTCCACGATTAGGCATTCCAGATTTATGGACGACCGATGGACCTCATGGAATTCGTCCTGAAGTTTTGTGGGATGAGTGGTCGCA
This sequence comes from Bacteroidales bacterium, assembly GCA_015654525.1. Classification (GTDB taxonomy): domain Bacteria; phylum Bacteroidota; class Bacteroidia; order Bacteroidales; family Paludibacteraceae; genus Paludibacter. The sequence continues at coordinate 2,610 of JAATGT010000258.1, read as the reverse complement.
GGCTGGTTGGACTAATGATTCATGTATTGCATTTCCTGCTTTAACATGTCTTGCTGCTAGTTGGAATAAAGATATGGCTTTGTTGTATGGTAAATCAATAGGCGAAGAAGCCCGTTACCGGAATAAGAATGTGTTGTTAGGTCCTGGTGTAAATATTTACCGTTCACCTCTCAATGGGCGTAATTTTGAATATATGGGCGAAGATCCTTATTTGTCTTCGAAAATGGTAGTACCTTACATTAAAGGTGTTCAGGAGAATGGTGTTGCAGCTTGTGTCAAACATTTTGCTCTGAACAATCAGGAGACAGACCGGAATGGGGTAAATGTCAATGTTGATGACCGAACCTTGTACGAAATATATTTGCCGGCTTTTAAAGCTGCTATTCAGGAAGGCGATGCCTGGTCTATTATGGGGTCGTACAATTTATATAAAGGACAGCATTGCTGCCATAACCAATATCTGCTCAAAGATATTCTCCGGGATGAGTGGGGATTTAAAGGCGCAGTCATTGCCGACTGGGGTGGTGTGAGTAATACCCGTGAGGCCATTTTTAATGGTCTTGATATCGAGTTCGGCACCTGGACTGATGGTTTGAAAAAAGGGACGAGTAATGCTTATGAAAATTATTATCTGGCAAAACCATACCTGGATATGATAGGGAAAGGGGAAGTAGGTACAAAAGAACTGGATGAAAAGGTTCGCCATATACTCCGGTTGGCTTTTCATACTACAATGAATAAAAATAAACCTTTTGGTTCTTTTGGTACTCAGGAGCATGCTCTTGCCGGTAGGCAAATAGCCGAAGAGGGTATTGTGTTGTTGAAAAATACAAACAATGTACTGCCTATTGATTTAAAGAAAACAAAACGAATAGCTGTTATTGGCGAGAATGCTATTAAAATGATGACTGTAGGGGGGGGGAGTTCTTCGTTGAAAGCAAAATATGAAATATCTCCTCTCGACGGCATAAAGAAAAGAGTAGGAGCACAAACAGAAGTTGTTTATGCCCGTGGATATGTTGGAGATCCCGGTGGAAGTTACAATGGAGTTGTTACAGGTCAGGATTTATCAGATAAACGTTCGGCTGATGAACTGCTGGCAGAAGCCTGTGCAGTAGCAAAAACGGCAGATTATGTGATTTTTGTCGGTGGTTTAAATAAAAGCGATTATCAGGATTGTGAAGGAGTGGACCGTGTGAGTCTGAATCTGCCTTATAACCAGGATAAATTGATAAGTGAACTGACTAAGATAAATAAAAAACTGGTAGTGGTGAATATATCCAGTAATGCAGTGGCTATGCCCTGGGTAACTAAAGTTCCGGCTATTGTACAGGGTTGGTATTTAGGTACCGAATCGGGTAATGCGTTGGCAGCCGTATTGATGGGCGATGTAAATCCATCGGGAAAATTACCGTTTTCTTTTCCTGTGAAGTTGGAAGACAATGCAGCTTATACTATGGGTGAATTTTCGGGTAAAAATCATCAGGTAAGTTATAACGAAGGAATTTTTTTAGGTTATCGTTGGCACGACAAGCAGAATATTAAACCATTGTTTAGTTTTGGACATGGGCTGAGCTATACAACTTTTGAATATGGCAAGGTAACTGCCGATAAAAAAGAAATAATATCTTCTGATAAAATTACGTTTACAGTGAATGTAAAGAACACGGGCAAACGGGAAGGTTCGGAAATAGTTCAACTATATATAAGCGATTTACAATCATCTGTTCCACGACCAGTAAAAGAATTAAAAGGTTTTGATAAGATATCATTAAACTCGGGTGAAACAAAAACAGTTTCGTTTACGGTGGATAGTTCTGCCTTAAGTTTTTTTGATACTGGTAAACATGCATGGGTTGCCGAACCCGGCGATTTTGAAGCGATTATTGGTGCTTCATCAACCGATATTAAAACTAAAACAGGCTTTAAATTGAAATAGGAGAGAGTTCAGATTTACAAGGCGATAGCCTGTAATCGGTAGTAAGTAAATATTTGCTGCAAAGTGTCTATCTGCATATTAAATTATTTTAAGATTCAATTTTCCATATTCCTGACGCGCAATGCCGGGATGTTTATAAAGAAAGAGGATGTCATAAGGCATCCTCTTTTCTTTTTTTTCTTTAAAATTGAAAATATATTTTCAATTTTGTTTCTACTCTATTTTCTTCTCCAGGTAAAACCACTTTTCCTTTGTTTCTTGTAACATCTTATTCTTTTTCTGATGAACGAAAATGAACAAATGCTTCAGGAAACTGTACCGTTATGTTTATTTGAAGATAACGCTGAGAATTGGATAAATATAAATATATCTTATTTTCAATTATTTCTGTAAAATAATAATATTTTTATTATGTTTAGATTCAAAATGTTACATTATAATTCTAATACTGCTTTAATATTGTCATAATGTTAATGGCACGATAAATGAAAAAGGGGGAGCAGTATAAACATTTTAAATATAAAAAAGATGAAAAAAATTGCTTTTTATGGGAAAGGTGGAATAGGAAAATCTACCACTCAACAAAACACAGCCGCTGCTATGGCTGCTTTGCATAATCAAAAGGTTTTTATCCATGGTTGTGACCCCAAAGCCGACTCAACCCGTATGAT
>JAATGT010000268.1 GCA_015654525.1 Bacteroidales bacterium | reverse complement strand
TATTTTTGTTTTTTTTATTTTGCACTGATCATGCTCCAAATCATATAAATTATCAACAAAATGAATGTATAGTCTTTTTAATACCGAAAGCTTTTATCCTGTTATATTCCATACTGCAGGAAAAAACAAAAATGAGTTGACATCAGACTGTTGGTTTTATTTTATCAAAACATCTACAACTAAAAAAGGTACTGCCATTTAACAGCAATACCCTTGAAGCAAAAAACATGTAATGATGATTTCTAAAGAATAGAAACCAATTGTTTCAGTTTTGTTTCGGCTACTTTCAGGTTATACCTGAAATTGATAAGTCTCGTACTGGATTGCACAAAGTCTTCCTGAGCCTGGTGCACTTCCAACGAAGTAGCTTGTCCGTGTTTCAGTCTGTCGATGCTGATCTGAATATTTTCTTTTGCCAATTGGTTATTTTCGGTTTCTATCTTCAACAATTTTTGCTGATTCTCAAACTCGGTAAGCGTATTCAACAGCAAAGTATTGATTTGTAGTTTTGCATTCTGCAAATCATATTCAGCCGATTGAGCTTGAATACGGGCAACTTTTTCTTTTCGTTTATTTTCACCGGCACTGTATACCGGAATGCTGAGTGTGCCTCCTACCTGCGGACCAACCGTACTACTATTGAGTGTGGAACCGGCAGAGTTGACCGTTTGTGTAGCATAATATCCGGCCTTAAAGCTGAATATTGGCAAATAAGCTGTACGGCTTTCTTTCAAAGCTAATTGAGCAATGTCAATTTGTTTTTGAAAACTAAGAATACTGGTATTAGTACTATTAATTTTCTGAAGCAAGTCTGCTTTATCGGGAGAATAGTTCAACGGAATAGAATCGGAAATCTGAAATACTTCATCGGGATTTTTACCCAACAATTGGTTCAGAGTTTTTAATGATTCATCAATAGTAAACTGTTGAGTAATGGCACTCTCCGTACTAACATTCAAATCGATCTTAGCCTGAAGCAAATCTGATTTCAACGCAGAGCCGGCATTAAATCCTGTTTGAGAGATAAGTACTCTGTCACGATTATAATTCAACGATTCATTGATAGAAGCTAACTGTTGTTTCTGACGTACCACATCATAATAAGCTGCAATAACATTATAATAGGTTTGCATCACTTTATCGCGAAACTGAAGCTCACCCAAAGCCTGAATTTCTTTTAATTTATTCCGGGTAACAAACATTTTTCCACCGTCGTACAGATTCCAGCTAAGTTGAGCGCTAGCACTAAGTGCTGTAGTCGATACCGAAGAGTAATTAGTATCACTACCACTACTGAGTTTCTGATAAACATCATTGAGTCCATAACTTCCGGAACCGGTAATAGCTATTGTAGGCAACATACCTGCATTACCGGCCGTATTGTTTACTTTATCAATGGCAGCATCATTTCCGGCAACAAGAATATCAAAGTTATTTTTCAGTGCTATCTTAATTGCATCGTCTATACTTATTTTCTGCTGACTCTGCATCGTAACCGAAACAAATGCAAGCAGACATAAGGTACCTATTTTTAATGTACTTATAGTTTTAGTTTTTCTCATTGTTCAGCATTTTTCTTCTTATTACTCGACATAATCATATACATTACCGGGATAACAAATAAGGTCAGCAACAGAGAGAAGCATAAACCTCCCACCACCACTATTCCCAACGAAACACGACTGGTAGAACCGGCTCCCAAAGCCAACGCGATAGGTAAAGCGCCAAAAATGGTGGCCAGTGAGGTCATCAGAATAGGTCGGAAACGAGCCGAAGCCGATTCAAAAGCTGCTAATCGTTTATTCATACCCAACGCACGTTTCTGATTGGCAAATTCCACAATCAAAATACCGTTTTTAGTCACAATACCAATCAATAAAATCATCCCGATTTCCGAGAAAATGTTCAAAGTCTGACCAAAAATCCATAAAGACAACATAGCACCGGCAATAGCCATAGGTACCGTGAGCATTATGATAAACGGATCGCGGAAACTTTCGAACTGAGCTGCCAAAATCAAATAAATCAGCAGTAAAGCCAACACCAAAGCAAACGAAATATTCGAATTACTCTCGGCAAAATCCCTTGAAGGACCCGACAAGGCTGTAGTAAACGTCGGATCAAGTAATTTATCTGCAATGCGTTGCATCTCGGCAATACCTTCACCCAGTGTTTTTCCGTCGGCTAAGTTAGCCGAAACTGTGGCCGATTTATAGCGGTTATAGTGATACAATATTGGAGGATTACTGTTTTCCTGTAATGATACCAGATTATCCAACTGTATCATATTACCTGTATTCGACCGCACATATAATGATGAAATATTAGCAGCTGTTTTTCTATCATCGCGGACTACCTGTCCTATAACATAATATTGTTTGTTATTCTTCAAATAATAACCGTATCGACCACCACTATAAGCTAAATCAAGCGCATCGGATACGTCTTTTTCATTTACTCCCAAACTGGTAGCCTTTAGTCGATCTACAACAATATTAACTTCGGGTTTATTGAATTTCAAATCCACATCTATATTACTGAATACCGGACTATTTTGAGCTTCTTCCAAAAACTTCGGTAAAATCTTATGAATCTTTTCAAAATCAAGGTTTTGCAACACAAACTGAACAGGTAATCCCCTGGAACTAGATGTGGTAATAGTCGGTTCCTGACTGGCAATAACCCGGGCTTCGGGAATACTATCATACAATTTCGATAATTTTTTATATATATCCTGCTGAGTGGCTTTTCTTTCAGAAGGATCGCTCAGAAAACTAATCACAAAACCCGAATTGGTACTTGACCCGGTACCATATCGTGCCAGGGTATACTTAGCTTCAGGAAACTTATCGGAACTAATAGCGGCAATCCTGTCTATTACTTTTTTCGTTGCCGAAAATTCTGTTCCTTCCGGAGCAGTCACACTTGTACGAATATAACTATGATCTTCCAATGGAGCCAACTCCGATTTAAGAGTTCTGGATATTGTAACAATCAATAAAACACATAAACCGATAATGGAATAAGCCACCCATTTGTTTTTAATAAAAAATGTAAGGAAGCGTCTGTATCTTTTTTCCATCGCAACAAAAAACGGTTCAGATGCAATATAAAATTTAGAATGGTGTGTTCCCGAACCTCCTAAAAAGACATTAAGTACCGGTGTCAGGGTTAATGATACCAATGCCGAAATCAATACAGCACTGGCCACCACAATACCAAATTCGCGAAAAAGCCGGCCTGTAAAGCCCTGCAGGAAAATAACCGGGATAAACACAATAGCCAGCGTAAGCGAAGTGGATATAACGGCAAAAAATATTTCGCGTGTCCCCTCCAGTACTGCCTGAAATTTATTCATTCCCTGCTCTATTCGCTTGAAAATATTCTCTGTCACCACAATACCATCATCCACCACCAATCCTGTAGCCAACACAATACCCAGAAGTGAAAGCACATTGATGGAAAAGTCAAACAGATACATGATAAAAAATGTTCCTATCAGGGAAACCGGAATATCAATAAGCGGACGCAATGCTATAATCCAGTTTCGGAAAAATAAGAAAATAATGATCACAACCAGAAAAATGGATATCAACAAGGTCTCAATCACATCTTCCACCGATTGTCGTACAAAGATAGATTTATCACGGGCAACATTCAGCTCCATCCCCTTAGGCATATTGGTTTTAATCTGATCCATACGCTTATAAAATTCATCTGCAATCTGAATTGTATTAGCCCCCGGAAGTGGAATCAACACCATCATTACCCCCGTAGTACCATTTACAGCCGAACCGGACTCTTCATCCTGCGGACCAACAACAGCTTCACCAATATCGCTTAGGCGAATAACCTGATTATCGGTTTGTTTAATAATCAGGTTATTGAAATCATTTTCAGTTACTAACCGACCAAATGTTTTCACTGTCAATTCTGTGGCATCGCCACGAATCTTACCTCCGGGCATTTCCACATTTTCTTTGGTTAAAGCAGCATCTACGTCCGAAGCAGTCAGGCTATACGCCATCATTCTGGCCGGATCGAGCCATAAACGCATGGCAGGTCGTTGCTGACCATAAATAGCCACGGAACTAACACCCGGAATGGTTTGCAACTTTTCCTGTAAAACATTCTCAGCATAATCACTGAGCTCTATTGCATTCATATTTGTACTCTGGGCACTTAGCATTACAATAGGGTCACTATTCGCATCGGCCTTAGTCACCGTTGGTGCAGCGTCTATATCTTGGGGAAGATTCTTTTGAGCCTGCGACACCTTATCTCGAACATCATTAGCCGCTTTTTCCAAATCGGCACCCAGATTAAACTCAACCGTAATGGTACTGGTTCCCGTAGCCGACTGAGATGAAATGGATTTCACCCCTTCAATACCATTGATGCTTTTTTCTAGCGGTTCGGTTATCTGCGATTCTATAATATCATCATTGGCACCTGTATAATTTGTCTGCACGGTAATAACCGGCGGATCAATAGCCGGATAAAGTCGGACACCTAAGAAATTAAAGCCTACAGCCCCCAACAAAATGATAACTAGGCTCAATACAATCGAACCTACCGGGCGTTTTAATGCAATATCTGATAATGTCATAATTACTTAGTTATAGTTGAATACCGCAGTTTCGAACCTTCTTTTAAGAAAAGAATGCCGGAAGTTATGATAGTATCACCCGGTTGAATTCCCTGAGTAATTTCAATATTAGAATCCTGCCGAACACCTGTCATTACTGGAATAAAATGAGCTTTACCATCTCTGGCAACAATCACCGATTTGTTGGTCTCCGATGGAACAATAGCCTGAGTAGGAACTACCAGTGCATTTTTATTCTCGCTTAATCGAACCGTGACATTGCTAAATGAACCAGGAAGAAGCTCTTTCGATTGGCTACTTACTAACGCCCTTACTTTCAGGTTGCGTGTAGAAGCGTCAATGCCTTGCTCTGTGGCAATAACAACAGCTTCGTATTGTTTATCAACATTGCTAGTATTGAATTTAATTTTCATACCGGTTCTGATCACTGATCCATATTTCTGAGGCACACTAAAGTCCAGTTTAATCTTATTTTCAGTACGAATAGTAGCCAATAATGTAGCCGGAGTAATTATAGCACCCACACTAACGCTTCTTAGTCCTATTACACCGTCAAAAGGTGCACGAACTTCGGTTTTTCGTATCAGCGTTTTTTCTACTTCAATATCCGCTTTCAATGAATTAAGTTGCAAGCCTGTTTGATCATAATCATTTTGAGTTATTCCATTTACTCTGATCAATTCTGTCTGTCGGTTATAAATTTGTTGTTGAATAGCTAACTGAGCCTTAAGTTTTTTCAGAGTTGCCTGCAAATCTTCGTCAAATAACTTAACAAGTAAAGTACCTTTTTTTACAGCTTTTCCCTCTGGTAAATTAATCATCACAACTCTACCAGCTACCTCATTTTTCAAATCGACTTCTTCAAAAGCTAGTAATGACCCCGAAACAGAAATTTCGTTAATAAGCAATGATGGTTTCACAATATAACCATCTACTTTTTTCTGCTTTTTATCCTTCAGGTCTTTTTTATTGTCCTTCTCGGGCGATTTGGAAAAACCCACCTTCAAAAAGAAGACAACTAACAATACAAGGACTATGGAAATCCATATCGTTGATTTTTTTTTCATTTTACAATTTAGCTTTTATGTGACAAAAGATTTGATTCAATAACAGTAAACATATTATATAGTTCATTTACTTGATTTTCAGAAAGTGAATTGACGGCTATACCGGTTACTTTAGCAAGAGCTTTTTTAATATCGGGTAAAACCAACCTAGCCTTTTCAGTAATGGTTAGTTCATACTTACGCTTATCTATTGGGTTCTGTATCCGTTCCACATATCCGTTCGACGACAAATAGTCGATAATACGCACGACCTGTACTTTATCGCACAATAACTTGTCGGCAAGTTCCTGCTGGGTTATCCCATTACCTGATTCAATAAGTAACAATGGATAAAATGAACGATCAATATCAAGATATTTCAGGTCGTCTTGGAGCATAACCTGAAACATACGACCGATTTTATCCATCTTACGCCCGAGTGGTTCTTTCATAAAGTCTATAAGAGTGTTTTTTGATCAAAAGGTTTAATTCGAATTGCAAAATTAGGAATAATATTTATAGTTATCATTGTTATCTATTTTTTTAATACAAATTTAATAATTTAACGTGAGTTCGATATAAGTTTTGGGGAGCGTTGAACACTCCAACATGATAACAGATAACTTTGCAAAGAGAAATAGCGCATAAGAAACCTGTTATTTCTTGGAAGCCGCATTCCTTGGATAAGTCTGGTTCGGGGCAC
>JAATGT010000024.1 GCA_015654525.1 Bacteroidales bacterium | reverse complement strand
TCTTTGGCAGTGAACACTACATTTTCGATTTGTTTTACTTTAGTAGGCGAGCCCGTAAGTCCAAGCCATCGAATGTCGTGTTCAATATCGTTTACGCCCCATTCGGTGATGTTCAGGTATGGATGAGTATCATATAAATCGGTATAATCGGAACCAGCTTCTTGTTTTTCTGAAGGAGTTGCGGCATGCTTGTATTTTAAAGTTAGTTTTGCATGACGTGGACGGCAGTTTGCAGCCGAGCCGTTTACTGTTACCAATATTGGTAAAGCGCCCTTTACAACTTAAATACCGCGTTCCAAGCGGCGTTTAACGGTGATTTTATTGTCAGAAAAGTCTAAGATCTCTTCTGCGTAAGTGATTTGTGGTAAGCCAAGTTTTTCTGCAACTTGAGGACCAACTTGAGCGGTATCACCGTCAATAGCCTGACGACCGCAAATGATTAAATCAACTTTGCAAACCCTTCGAATGGCGCAAGCCAAGGCGTAAGAAGTCGCTAATGTGTCTGAACCGGCGAATTCACGACCACTTAACAAATAACCACCATCAGCACCGCGGTACATACTTTCACGAATAATTTCAGCGGCACGGGCTGGTCCCATAGTCAGGATGTGAACCGTTGCACCTTCGATTTTGCTTTTCAAGCGAAGAGCTTGTTCCAACGCATTTAAATCTTCGGGATTGTAAATGGCCGGAAGCGCTGCACGGTTAATCGTTCCATCTGCTTTCATTGCATCTTTCCCTACGTTGCGTGTATCGGGCACTTGCTTAGCAAGAACAATAATGTTAAAACTCATTTTTAATAATTAGATTAGTATTTTGTGATTGATGACTTTAAAGCTAATGGGCGTTTGTTTTTGTTCTTTTCAATGTTTTTTGGTTTGAAACCGGAAAAAATTCATTTTTTTTTCTGAAAAATGACTCGCAAAAATAGCAGTTTTTATTGAATTCACAACTTTATATTGCACAAAAAACTAAAAATGAGCATAAAAAAACGCGAGACTTTTCACAAAGTCTCGCGTTTCAATAGGTATTAGTTTTTTAAGGTATAAAAAAGATTGTGTTGTTTAGTTAACGATGACAAAATAACAGGTAAATTTTCATTGATACAAGTCGAAAAACATGTTTTACAACCTGTTTTTTGTGGCTTGCGAATGTTCTATAGTCCTAGCCTTGTCTTTTTGTATGTGCATTATGTTTAATATGAGGTTGATATGTATTTAATATGATATGGATATAGAAAATACATTTCTGTGATCATTTCGCATTTTTTTTGAGTTAAAATAAAATTTTTTGATCAAAGGGAGAATTCAATGCAAAACTAAAACATTAATGTGAGTTATTTAGTAACGATTCCTAAATTTCTTTGAGAAGTAGATTTTCTTTCTTTGAGTTTGAAAAGCCATATTGATAATTAGTAAATTAATTTATGAAATCTACGTCCTTATATGTTCAGCCCAAAATTTGTTTTCTAATAGTGAATACATTCTATGAAGTAGAATTCGATTTTTCATCATAAATCAGTATCTTTGTAGCCCATTTAGTTCTATATGAGAAAAATATTAATTCTTTTCCTTCCGATTTTTCAACTTCTGGCTTGCACTCATACAACTAAAAGTGAGCAGACATCTGAAAAAACGATTAGTGTGCCCGTTTTTTCTCCGGATTCAGCTTATTTGTATGTAAAAAAGCAAGTTGACTTTGGTGCACGTGTACCTAATACAATTGCTCACGATGCTTGTGCCGGATATTTAGTCTCTAAATTAAAGCGCTTTGGTGCAGAGGTTATTGAACAAAAAGCAGATTTAAAAGCTTTTGATGGAACAATTTTAAAGTCTGTAAATATAATCGGGTCGTTTAATCTGAAATCTGAAACACGAATTTTACTTTTATCACATTGGGATTCTCGTCCGTGGGCTGACAATGATCCAAAACCAGAGAATAGGAAAAAACCGGTGATGGCAGCTAATGATGGGGCCAGTGGGGTTGGCGTATTGCTTGAGATGGCCCGATTGATAGGCAAAAATCAGCCTGAGGTTGGAGTCGATATTATTTTTTTAGATTCGGAAGACTATGGACAGCCCGAAAGTGCCGGTGGAGGTCAAAGCAGTGAAGATTCGTGGTGTTTGGGGACTCAATATTGGGCGCAGCATCCTCATGTTCCCGGTTATCAAGCTCGCTTTGGAATATTGCTTGACATGGTTGGAGCCCCGGGAGCAACTTTTTGTAGAGAACAGGCCTCTGATTATTATGCTAGTGCTGTCGTAAATGCGGTATGGGGACAAGCAAAAAGTCTTGGCTTTGGTCAGTATTTTAAAGATGAAAAGGGTGGTGCTATCACCGATGATCATATCTATGTGAATAAAATCACAGGTATTCCTACCATTGATATTATTCATTACGATCCAAATTCTGGAAGTGGATTTGGAACCTATTGGCATACGACCCATGATATTATGGATAATGTAGATAAAAATACGCTAAATGCTGTAGGGACGACGCTGATGCACGTGCTGTATAATGAAAAATAATTAGTACTAGGGGGTAATAATAAGAAATATGTCATTGCGATTTAAAAAAATAGCAGTAAAAATAGGTAGCAATGTGTTGACACGTGCCGATGGAACGTTGGATATTACACGTATGTCAGCGTTGGTAGATCAAATCTCTCAGTTGCATAAAAAAGGTGTTGAAATTGTGATGATTTCTTCTGGAGCAGTTGCATCTGGGCGCAGTGTTATGGGAATTAGCAAAAAAATGGATGTGTTAGATCAACGTCAGCTTTATTCGGCTGTAGGGCAAGCCAAACTAATTAACCATTACTACGATTTATTTCGGGAGCAGGGGATAACAGTTGGGCAGGTGCTCACAACGAAAGAAAATTTCGGCAGTCGACGTCATTATTTGAACCAACGCAATTGCATGCGAGTAATGCTGGAAAACAGCGTTATTCCAATTGTAAATGAGAATGATGCTGTCTCGGTTTCAGAGCTTATGTTTACTGATAATGATGAACTTTCAGGACTAATTGCTTCAATGATGGATATGCATGCATTGATTATTCTCAGTAATATCGATGGAATTTTTGATGGCTCCCCGTCCAATCCAGAGTCGAAAGTGATTGGACAGATTGAAAAAGGACAAGATATTTCAGACTTTATAGAAAGTTCGAAGTCAACCTTTGGGCGTGGGGGGATGCTGACTAAAACGACGATAGCGCGTAAAATTGCGGACGAAGGAATCGATGTTTATATTGCAAATGGGAAACGTGAAAATGTATTATTGCAATTGCTTGATAAAAAGTTAGATGTGGTCTGTACACATTTTATAGCTTCGAGTGGGGATGTCTCGAGTGTGAAAAAATGGATTGCTCATAGTGAAGGTTTTGCTAAAGGAGAGATTCATGTAAACGAAAATGCGGCGAAAGTTCTTGTTGGAGAAAAAGCTGTGAGTTTACTTCCTATTGGAGCTACCCAAATTGTAGGTGACTTTGAAAAAGATGACATTGTTCGAATTTTTGATCAAGACGGATTGCTGCTTGGTGTTGGAAAGGTGCAATATGATAGCGAAAAAGCAAGAACTGTTCTAGGTCGAAAAAATCAAAAACCTCTTGTACATTGCGATTATTTATATTTGGAGTAATGAGGCGTGTTTGATTTGGATGAATTATAAGTGAAATATGGATGGCTGTCGTTTATTGTTTGGTTGCATTGCTATTTATTGCGACAGATCATTCCCGTTTACCCGTCGTAATAATTATTAATGTTAGATACTTTTGTTTTATTTGTGTAAACATTTGCAAATTAGAGTGTGGTTAATTATCTTTGGAGTGTTTTTGCCAGAATCATTTTATCTTATTCGAATTTGATTAAGGTGAATTGACAACCACAAATGGTTTTTGAATTTAGTAGATGATAATATAGAAATTGAATAAAGTATCTTTTAATATGAATGTAAGAAAAATAGGTCGTATTTTTAGTGTGATCCTTGCTTGTGTTACCCTATTTTCAAGTTGCGCAACGTTGGTTGGTGGCTCTACCTATAACGCACACGTCATAATTAATAATGATCATTCCAAAGCGCAAATCATATATCAAGGGGAAGTTAAAGGGTACGGAACAGCTATATTTCAAGTGCCAAGAGTTCAGGCTAATAACTTTTCATTCATAGTTAGAGAGGATGGATGTCCGGATCAGACGTATAGTTACAAATTCCGGACATTTAGAGCCGAAGCTTTTGTGGGTTCAATAATTCTTTCTGTAGGTTCTGTTCCTTTGGGAGTTCCTGTTCCTTATGGTCCAATAATTGATTTTGCTTCAGGTGCTATATGGAAACCGAATATTCATGAAGCCGGAATTAGCCAGGAAAGTATAAAAACGTTTAAGTATCTGGTTAATTATGATTGTTCTTCGAATAATTCAGATTCTATCGTTAGCGATTATATTGATGTAATTTATTTGAAAAATGGTAATTTGTTTAGAGGAATCATCATTGAGCAAGTTCCTAATGTGCAGATAAAATTAAGAGCAATAGGTGGAAGTAATTTAGTATTCCCTTATAGAGATATAGACAGAATGGTTAAAGAGCCATTTAGAGCCAAGAGGGTTCAGGAAAAAATAGAACTAAGGTCACAGCCAGTTGTGCAAAAACCAATAGTGAATGAGCCAATTGTGACAACGCCTGTTATGGAAGCCTCGGCTCCTGTTGTGAAAGCTGTGGTGCCCGCCGCGACAACCACTGCAATAAAAACAACTGGAAATGGAACTCAAAAACAGGCTACTACAGCCGTAAAAAGAACTGGTACTGTGACAAAGAAAAAGACTACAGCTGCGAAAGCTAGATAAATGAAATTTGATAGTAGATGATATTCTTCTTTATAATTTACATTCTTTATGATTGGCAGTTGATAGATAGAAAATGTTAAAAAATAGAAGTATGAAACGAGCACTAATGCAGGTATTAGCTTCGCTAGCCGTTTGTTTGCAAAATAGATTGATAATCTGCTTATTAGTTATATACTGTCTTAAAAAACAATTATTGTCGTATGAAATATTCTAACTGGAAACAAGCTGCAGTATTGGCCTCGAATTCGTTGAATTTGCAAAGCGATGAAACTATTAATCGTGCTTTATTTGTACTTGCTGACGAGGCAGAGCTTCAGACAGAATTTATTCTGACCGAAAATGCCAGAGATTTATCTGCTATGGATAAAAACAATCCGATGTATGATAGATTGCTGCTAACTAAAGAACGCATAGTTGGAATTGCTAACGATATTCGTCATGTAGCTTCTTTGGCATCTCCTTTGGGTAAAATATTGATGCAGACCGAACGTCCAAACGGAATGAAAATCAATAAAATTACAGTTCCTTTTGGTGTCGTTGGGATTATTTACGAGGCTCGTCCCAATGTTAGTTTTGATGTCTTTTCGCTTTGTTTCAAATCAGGTAACGCCTGTGTTTTAAAAGGAGGAACAGATGCTCACAATTCTAATTTAGCCATAGTTAAGGTTATTCAATCTGTTTTAGATCGGTTTGAACTAGATAAAAATATTGTGACTTTGCTCCCAGCCGGACGTGAAGCTACAGCGGAGCTGATGAATGCTGTCGGGACTGTTGACGTGATAATACCACGTGGAGGAAGAGGATTAATCGATTTTGTTCGCGAGAATTCGCGTATTCCAGTAATTGAAACCGGTGCTGGAATTTGCCACACCTATTTTGATGAATTTGGTGATGTAGAGAAAGGGGCGAAAATTATTCTCAATGCAAAAACCCGTCGGGTAAGTGTATGTAATGCCTTGGATTGTTTGGTTATAAACGAAAAACGATTGGCGGATTTACCAAAACTTTGTCAACAATTAGCTGAAAAATCAGTGGTGATTTATGCTGATGTAAAAGCTTTCACATTCTTGAATGGAAAATATCCAAATGATTTGTTGCAAAAAGCAATAGATGAGAGTTATGGAATTGAATTCCTCGATTATAAAATGTCAGTAAAGACTGTTGAGTCTATTCAGGAAGCTGTTGATCATATTGCCAAATTTAGTTCAAAACATAGTGAATGCATTGTAAGCGAAAATGAGCAAAATATTCAATATTTCAACAAAGTAGTGGATGCGGCTTGTGTTTATACAAATGTCTCTACTGCTTTTACTGATGGAGCTCAGTTTGGGTTGGGTGCAGAAATAGGAATCAGTACACAAAAATTGCATGCTCGTGGTCCAATGGCATTGGCTGAATTATGCTCTTATAAATGGTTAATAAGTGGCGACGGACTCATTCGAGAATGAAATATCTGCACTTAATTCGCTAAATTTCAAATATTTTTACATTATTTGTTGTGTAATCGAAAATAATTGTTTTCCTTTGTAACCGAAAAGAAAGTGTATTTTTTCGTAAGGTTATTCCTGACTATCCTTCTCAAGGGCAGACTTCGCTTTAACCCCCGTTTGTTTATGCTGTTCTTGAATCACATTTTATTCAATTTTTTTATTTTTATTTTATGAACATTTACGTAGGTAACTTAAGTTACAAAGTTCGCGAGAATGACCTTCAAGGGGTTATTGAAGAGTATGGTCAAGTTGAATCTTGCAAAATCATCAAAGATCGCGAAACTGGAAAATCAAAAGGATTTGCATTTGTAGAAATGGCTGATGATGCAGCTGCTGCAAAAGTAATCGAAGAATTAAACGGTGCTGAATTTGATGGCCGCTCAATGGTTGTTAAAGAAGCTCGTCCAAGAAACTAAGATTTTATTTCTAAGACACAAAAAGAACTTCTGTTATCGAAAGATAGCAGGAGTTTTTTTGTAAAAAAATATTTAGATGGCCAAAATTAAAGGATTTCTTTCGGAAAGTGGACTAATGTCCAGATTGCTTATTCTTATAGGTTTTTCTTTCTTTTTCACTTTCTTGGGCATGATGGTTTGGACGGTATTCACACATGGAAATACCAACGATATTAATTCTCTGAAGAGTCTCCAATTAATACAATCTATTGGGGTTTTCGTTTTACCTCCATTTGCATTAGCCTATTTGTGTAGCTCCAATACATTTGAATTTCTGCATCTTGACAGAGAACTAAATTGGGTTGATGTGCTTTTGGTGTTTTTGTTTATGATTATTGTTATCCCATTTATCAATTTGCTTGGTGAGTTGAATCATCAGATGGTTTTGCCCAAAATGTTTGCTGGATTAGAGACCCTGATGAAAGCGTCGGAAGATCAGGCTATGCAGCTTACCGAGAAATTTTTGACAGCTCATACCATTCAGGCTTTGGTTTTTAATATTTTCTTAATAGCATTGCTTCCGGCTTTGGGTGAAGAGCTGTTCTTTAGGTCTGCTCTACAGGGTCTCTTTAGTCGGAAAATGAATGTAAAACTAGCTGTTTGGATTGCAGCTATACTATTCAGTGCCATTCATTTTCAGTTTTATGGTTTTGTTCCGCGTATGCTGTTAGGGGCATTCTTTGGTTATTTGTTGGTGTGGAGCGAAAATTTGTGGTTGCCAATTCTTGCACATTTTGCTAATAACGTGCTTGCTGTTATCTTTTTCTATTTGAAAACTAATGGATATAAAGTTATTGATATTGATACGATTGGAATAGGAAGCACGCTTTGGCTGGGTGTTGCAAGTGGATTGTTTGCAATTGTCGGGCTTTTCTTATTCCAAAAACGATTCAACCGAAAGGCGGCTCATTTATAAATGGTTGATCAAAATTGAATTATTAAATATTTTTCATTTAGTTTCTATATGTTTTGTAACTAAGGTTGATTAAAATGAAGGAAAATAAGTATTTTTGTATGGAAAAGGCAATAGAAAACGTTTTTTTAAGTTTTAAATTAGGGTAACTTGCTTTTTTATTTCATTTTAAAATCATTTGAGAAACATATCAAAACATATAGCTCTGTTTATCTCGCTGGTAATTTTTATCTGTGCCTGTTCCACGAAAAAAAATACCTGGGCATCGCGCAATTATCAGGCAATGCATACGCGTTTTAATGTTTACTTTAATGGAAATGTAAGTTATGCCGAAGGGTTAAAGAAGATTCAGAAAGCAAATAAAGAAGATTATTCGGGAGTTATCCCAATGTATCCGATTAGTAGACACTCTAATGCAAATGCAGCAATCTCGAATATGGATCTGACCATAGAGAAATGCCGGAAAGCAATTAAATTACATTCGATTAAGGTTAAACCGGAGAAAAACTATAAGAAAGCTAATGATCCGGAATATAAACGCTTTTATGAGCAGAAAGAATTTAATCCGGCTTTAAAAGATGCCTGGTTGTTACTTGGAAAAGCCGAGTTTCATAAAGCCGAGTTCCTGAGCTCAGTAGGTACATTCTCGTATGTATTTCGCCATTACGTAAACGACAAGGATATGGAAGTTGCTTGCCAGCTCTGGATTGCCCGTGCTTATGGGGAGATGGGCTGGATCTATGAGGCTGAGCAAGTATTATCGAAAATTCCACAAGGCAATCTGGAATCGGTGAATACAGGTCTTTTTGCCTCGGTAAATGCCGATTTGTTATTGAAGAAACACCAGTATAAAGATGCTATTCCATATCTGGAACTGGCGTATGCAAAAGAGTCGGATGGATTTTTAAGACAACGATTTAGCTATATTCTGGCTCAGCTTTATCCGAAAAATAATGATAATAAGTTGGCATATAATTGGTATACAAAGGTAATCAAGTCTAGTCCTCCTTACGAGATGAATTTCAATGCCCGGATAAGCAGAGCTCAACTGAATCAGGGAAATATTTTGACCATTCGAAAAGAATTGTCAAACATGATTGGCAATAAGAATAACAAAGATTATCTTGATCAATTGTATTATGCTCTTGGAAATACGTATTTACAACATGCAGATACCGCTAAAGCTATTGCAAACTATAGACTTTCCATCGAAAAAAGTACGCGAAAAGGAACTGATAAAGCGGCAACTTTAATTACGTTGGGTGATCTTTATTACAAAAAACGGAATTATATACAAGCGCAGCCCTGTTACGAGGATGCCGGAAAAATAATTACAAATGAAAATGAGAATTATGCTCGGGTTATTAAACGCGGACAAACGTTGGGCGAACTGGTAACGCAAAATGATATTGTGGTACTACAAGACAGTTTGCAAAGGCTGTCGGCTATGCCGGAGGGTAAGCGAATTGAGGTGATCAATGCGCTAATAAATAAACTGATATCTGATGAAAAGGCAGCTGCAGAAAAAGAACAGAAGGAAAAGCAAAATGCAATGGCCGCAAATGAATCTGATTTCAGAAATCAAGCTCCGATTGGCATGAATTCAGCAAAGAATAACGCTTCCGGAACTGTAGGTGATTGGTATTTTTACAATCAGGAAGCAATGCAATTTGGAGAATCGGAATTTATAAAAAAATGGGGTAACCGCAAGCTGGAAGATAACTGGCGGAGAACGAATAAGGCTGCATCGCTTTTTGCCGAGGAAACTACTCCCCAGGTATCAGCATCAGTGGGTGACTCTATTCATGGCGATACGGTTCCTAAGTCAAAACAAATAAGCGATAATAAAAAACCGGAGTTTTATTTGCAGCAAATTCCTGTTACTTCTGCTCAGATAGCTAAGTCGAATGTCGATATAGCCAATGCATTGTTTACTATGGGGCAGATTTATAAAGAGAAAGTGGAAGATATACCGATGTCGATAAATACTTTCGAAGAATTTGTTCGAAGATTCGGTAAAGATAAACGAGTAGCAGATGCATATTTTAATATCTATTTGATGCAAGTACAAAGCGGCAATAAGGATCAGGCGGATTTGTACCGGACTAAACTTATTTCGGAATTTCCAAACTCGGAATATCAAAAGATGTTGTCGCAACCGAACTATACAGAAAAACTTATGCGCATTGATAAAGAGCAAGATTCAATTTATAGTCTTGCTTATACAGCTTTTAATGTAAGTGATTTTAAAACTGTGTTTAAGCAAACATCTTATCTGAAACAAAATTATCCCCGATCTATATTAATGCCTAAGATGCTATTTTTAAATGCTTTGAGTGTCGGTAAAAGTGATACGGAGGACAACTTTAAAATAGCATTAACCGGCTTGGTGAAAAATTATCCGGAAAGTGATGTGAGTGCTATGTCCAAAGACATTCTTGCTTTGATGAAACAAGGCAATGAAGCTAAAAGAGGAACTTCAAGCGGTTCGTTACTTGCTCGGCGCGACCAACAGGAAAAAGTAAAAAACGAAACGACTGAAAGCTCTGTGCAGGCATTTTCTACAGATAAACAAACAAAACACCGGATCATGCTGATCGGTTCTATGAACAAGAAACAAATGGATAGTTTACTATTCAAAGTAGCCTCTTTCAATTTTTCCCGATTCATGATTAAAGATTTTGATTTGGTAGTAAGCAAAATAGATACAGCTAATACATTGGCAGTTACTAACCTTGAATCGTACGACGAGGCACTGACATATCAGAATTCTCTGTCGACGGATGTCGGACTAACTCAGCTTTTTTCGGATTTTCAAATTCAGCAAGTTATTATTTCAGATGAGAATTATGCATTGCTTAAAACATCCAGCTTAAACGATTATTTGGCTTTTGAACTAAAGAACCATGAGTACAGATCAACTAAAGTTCAGGTAGCCATGGCTAAATCGGTTAAAAATCAAGAAACTACAACTTCTGTCAATTTAGGCTTGATCAATACTACTATTACGACTAAAATACCGGAGAAACAGATTGGCGCTATTATTGCATTGAAACCAACAGAAAAAGCAACAGAGAAAGTTGCTGAAAAGGCGATTGAAAAATCAGCAGAGAAAAATACGCCGGCAGCATCTAAAAGTTCTAAATCCGAAACAACAGTCCCTGTAACTGCTCCGGTAGTTCCGGTTAGTTCTACCAAACAAGATACTCCGGTAAAACCGGTGCCGGAACCTGTTCAGCCGAAAAAGGACGATGTGCCATTGTTTAAAGGATTATATGCATACAGAGCTAATGAACCACATTTTGTAGCTATTTATATTGTTTCAGGAACGATCGATTTTATTAAAGCAAAAGCTGCTATTGATGCCTATAATATAAAGAATTATGCGGCCCTGAATTTGAAAGTTTCGTTGGAAACATCAGGTAAAAAGCAAGTAATAATTATAGGAGGTTTAAGCGATGCACAGACAGCAAAATCATATCTGTTGCGCATGGTGAAAGAAGAAAGTTCATTTGAGGGATTGAAAGGAAGTAATTACCGGAATCTACTTGGCTCAAAGCAAAATCTGGACATAGCCATTCAAAAAAATGAACTGAAAACCTATTTTGAATTTATGCAGCAGTATTATCTGAAATAAGGAGTAGTTACGAGTAAATAGTTACGAGTTACAAGGCTGTTTATCTGTGTTTTATTTTCAGAAAAAATAGATCATAAAATATGATTTATTACTTAGGCTCGTATATTTTTAGAAAAAAGAATACCTAAAAAAGAAAAGAATGAGAAAAGACCGCATACTTTGGGCTGACGACGAAATGGATTTATTGCGTCCTTACATCCTTTTTTTGGAAGAAAAAGGATACGAAGTTGTAACTGCAACAAATGGAAAAGACGCTGTTGAGCTATGCCAAAATAGTACATTTGATATAATCTTTCTGGATGAAAATATGCCGGGCCTGAGTGGTCTGGAAACATTGGCATTGATTAAAGAGATAGATGCGGATGTGCCGCTGGTAATGATTACCAAGAGCGAGGAAGAAAATATAATGAATATGGCCATTGGGAGTAAGATAGCCGACTATCTGACCAAGCCGGTGAATCCGAGTCAGATTCTGCTCACGATCAAGAAGAATATTCATCAAAAAGAAATTGTAACCGAGCATACAACTTCGTCATACCAATCGCAATTCGGAAGAATCGGCATGCAAATAAACGATTCTTTGACTTACGAGGATTGGGTGGAAGTGTATAAAAAGCTTGTATATTGGGAACTGGAACTGGCCGAAACAAACAATGGCATGGACGAAATGCTGAAAATGCAAAAGACGGAAGCCAACAGTACATTTGCCAAGTTTGTGAAGAAAAACTATGTAGACTGGTTCGAGCATTCCGAGAAACGTCCGTTGCTTAGTCCCGATTTGTTTAAAACCAAGGTTTTCCCTTTGCTTGACAAGGGTGAAAAGGTATTTTTTATTCTGGTAGATAACTTCCGTTACGATCAGTGGAAGGTAATTCGTGAGTTGCTTGGTGAGTTTTATCAGTTCGATGAAGAAGAATTGTATTGCAGTATGTTGCCAACTGCCACGCAGTATGCCCGCAATGCCATTTTCTCCGGTCTTTTACCTTTGCAGATTCAGCAAATGTTCCCCGATCTTTGGGTGGAGGAAGAAGATGAAGAGGGGAAGAATATGAATGAGAAAGACTTGTTGGAAACAATGTTTCATCGTTACCGAAAGAATTATACATTCTCCTATCATAAAATCAACGATTCCAGCTCTTGTGAACGCTTGATTGATCAGCTGCCTCGTATTGATAATAATCAGCTGAATGTTTGTGTGCTTAACTTTATTGATATGCTTTCGCATGCCCGAACCGAATCGAAGATGATGCGCGAACTGGCAAACGATGCAGAGGCCTATCGCTCGCTGACTCTTTCGTGGTTTAAGCATTCGCCTACATACAACTTGTTTAGAGAAATTGCCAATCGGGGATATAAGGTTATTTTCACTACCGATCATGGTACCATTCAGGTTGATAATGCCATAAAGGTGGTTGGCGATAAAAACACGAACGTGAATCTGCGTTATAAAGTGGGTAAGAATTTAAGTTACAATCCGAAAGAAGTATTCGAAATAACAAAACCGTCTAAAGTCGGGTTGCCAAGTCCCAATGTGAGCTCGGCATATATTTTTGCATATAATGATAATTTTTTTGCTTATCCGAATAATTACAACTACTACGTGAGTTATTACAAAGATACTTTTCAGCATGGCGGAATTTCGTTAGAAGAAATGCTTATACCGCTTGTTGTGATGGAACCGAAATAGATAAGCCCAGCTCTCCAGAAGGGGAGCCAGAGCCGTTCGGTTTGTTAGTCTGTGACTGATGATTAAATTATTATATAAAAACAATACTAACTTAATTCCCCTTTAGGGGTTAGGGGTATCATTATTATGAGAACTTATACAAATGTAAAAGACCTTGGTAACTTGCAGGAAGCAGTGAAAGAGGCACTGGAGATCAAGAAAAATCGTTACGCTTATAAACATATAGGCGAAAATAAAACACTGCTGATGGTGTTTTTTAATTCGAGTTTACGTACGCGTTTAAGTACACAAAAAGCCGGAATGAATCTGGGAATGAACACTATGGTTCTTGACATTAATCAGGGGGCATGGAAGCTGGAGACAGAACGTGGCGTGATTATGGATGGCGACAAACCGGAACATATACTGGAAGCCATTCCTGTAATGGGTTGTTATTGCGATGTGATTGGCGTGCGTGCTTTTGCGCAGTTCGAAAACAAGGAATACGATTATCAGGAAACGATTATCAATCAGTTTATCAAATATTCCGGCAAACCGGTTTTCAGCATGGAAGCTGCAACAGGGCATCCGCTACAGGCTTTTGCCGATTTGATTACCATTGAAGAACATAAAAAAACAGCTCGTCCCAAAGTGGTCTTGAGCTGGGCACCACATCCTAAAGCCTTGCCACAGGCTGTACCCAATTCCTTTGCAGATTTTATGAACGAAGCGGATGTTGACTTTGTGATCACACATCCGAAAGGGTATGAGTTGGCAGAGCAATTTGTACGAGGTGCACGCGTGGAGTACGACCAGATGAAAGCATTTGAAGGAGCTGATTTTATTTATGCAAAAAACTGGGCAGCTTATCAGGATCCTAATTATGGTAAGATAATCAGTTCGGACCGTAACTGGACAGTTAGTGACCGACAAATGGCTGTAACCAATAATGCTCATTTTATGCATTGCCTGCCTGTTCGCCGGAATATGATTGTGACTGATGAAGTCATTGAGAGTGCTCAGTCTCTTGTTATCCCGGAAGCTGCTAACCGTGAAATATCGGCTCAGGTAGTTATCAAAAGATTATTAACGGCCCCCTAAATCCACCAAGGGGGACTTAAGACTAAACTTCTGAAAATTATAAATTAAAAATACTATAGTAAGGCTAATTCTAAGTCCCCCTTGGGGGATTTAGGGAGCCGGAACATTGTTATTATGAACATAGAACAAGTTATCGCTTCTATTCGCGATGTAGAAGATTTCCCGAAACCCGGCATTCTGTTTAAAGACATTACTACGGCTATGAAAGATGCCGAGGTGCTGCGGTTTATTGCCGACAGTTTGTACGACGAATATAAAGATAAAGGAATAACCAAGGTAGTAGGAGTAGAGAGTCGCGGGTTTGTGCTGGGTAGTATTTTGGCTTATAAGCTGGGAGCGGGCTTTGTGTTGCTGCGCAAGCCGGGTAAACTTCCGGCCGAAACCTACAAGGTAGATTACGATTTGGAATACGGATCGGACTCACTGGAGATACACAAGGACTCGATAGCCGATGATGATGTGGTATTGTTGCACGACGACTTACTCGCGACAGGAGGCAGTGCCAATGCAGCATTGAAACTGTTGAAGAAGTTCTCGCACAATCCGGTTTATGTTAGCTTCCTGATAGAACTGACCTTCCTGAACGGAAGAAAAAGACTGGAAGCAGCCAAAGAAATACATTCATTAATTCAATTTTAAAAGAATAACCACTAAGCCACTAAGTTCACTAAGTTACACATAGAAATTTCTTTAATTGAAATTATATACTTAGTGCGAAGCAGGAGTTGAGGACAAATGTATTTTACTTCTAAGTTATTTCCCGTAGGGAATATATATCAATAGAAAATAAAACAGTCACAATCAATTCCCCGTAGGGGATAAATATAGAACAATATGAATGTCCTACGGACAATAAATATACACATCTGTTTATTTTATGGATATATAAGTCCTACGGACTATTTTCAACTCAAGATCCGCATACTTAGTGGTTCTTTATGTTCTTAGTGTCTCAGTGGTAAAATTTTATAATAAATTACTAAGGCATTTAGTTCATTTAGTCACACCTAGAAATATCTTTAATTGAAATAATACACTAAGTGAGTCTTTGTGTTCTTAGTGTCTTAGTGGTAAAAAAATGTAGTACAAAATGGAAAAACTTACACTTGTAAAAGTTGGTGGAAAAATAGTGGAAGAACCTCAAAGTCTGAAACAACTATTGTCCGATTTTTCAAAGATAGAAGGCTACAAAGTATTGGTACACGGCGGAGGGCGCTCGGCAACGGCTATGGGCTCCAAACTTGGTATCGATAGTAAAATGGTAAACGGGCGTAGGGTGACAGATGAGGAGATGCTTAAAGTTGTTACGATGGTTTATGGCGGATTGGTCAACAAACAAATTGTGGCTGGTTTACAAGCTGTCGATGTGAATGCTTTGGGGCTTACAGGCGCCGATATGAACTATATGCGTTCCGAGAAACGTCCGGTAAAGGAAGTGGACTATGGTTTTGTGGGCGATGTAAAAGAAGTAAATGCTGGCTTGCTGGCCGACCTGATAGCCAAAGGGGTTGTTCCGGTTCTGGCTCCGCTAACACATGATAAAGAAGGAAATCTGCTCAACACCAATGCCGACACCATTGCCGGTGAAGCGGCGAAAGCCCTAGCAAAACACTTTGATGTGACTCTGGTGTATTGTTTTGAAAAAAAAGGTGTTTTGATGGATGAGAATGACGACGAAAGTGTGATTCCCGAACTGACTCCGGCATTATACAATAAATATGTTGCTGATGGTATTATTTCCGGCGGAATGATTCCTAAACTCGACAACTCTTTTGAAGCATTATATGCGGGAGTGAAAGAAGTAGTTATTACCCGTGCCGATCTGATTCATACCGAAGGTGGGACGAAGATTGTACTCTAAATTTAGCGATAAGCGGCAAGTAGTAAGCGGCAAGCGGTAAGAAAAGAGGTGGAAGCGTGGTACTTTCCGCCTCTTTTGATTGTAAAATAAGTCTGACTTTTGTTGCTTTCTATTATTCCATTTAAGCTTGATATCCTTCCAATGCACGACACACCCAACCGTAGAAATAGACTTTACTACTTGGTTTTTTTTTGATGATGTCAATGTAATAAGCTATTTTTTCTATTGTAAAGGCTGCCAAAAAATGATCGGGATTAAATGCATTTAAATTTTCGAGTGAATGCACTCCAATGCTTCCATCAACAGCCGCGCCTACTACCTTTTGTGCCAGCATGGCACTCTTTTTTACTCCGACATTTACTCCAAAGTCGAAAATAGATTCTGCTACTGCCTGATTTACTATCTGATCGGCATTAATTGTGTTCCAAAAATTAAGCTGATAGAACTTAGCAATCAGTGATTGGAGTGCTGTATCTTTTTCCAGACTGGTCGGAAATCCGGGCTGCTTTTTGTATTGATCTATTTGTGCCCAACCACTCCAATTACCCTGCATCTTACGTGCAATTCCCTTATATGTTTCTCCACCCGGATCGTTAGGATCGTTTCCATATCCGCCCTCATGGGCAAGCACTTTCTGAAGTGCCGGTTGAAATTGTGCCATACGTCAAATTGATATTTATCTCGATTTATTGTAAATATTAAGTAATGGAAGATCAATACAAACACTTGCAGTAAACCGTAATGTTTTTTCTCCAAAAGTATTTTCTTTTGTGCTTATGGCTGTTAGTAACGGAGCCATTTGGCAACCAATATTAAAAGAAATAGGACATTTAGGTATTCCCCAGGAAATGAAAACTCCCGGAGAAATAATATCTTTCAATTTTATTGACGAAATACTGTCAGTTGAATTACTAAATCTAAAAGCTACAGGAGCTCCTAAATCAAGTATTGAAATAAAGATACTCGATGACCATCCACCGGTAGTGCCCGTTGTGAATGGTAATATTGAATGTCCCCAAGATGCTGCAATTCCAATTGGGGCGGTAATCCCGGCATAGTATGCTGGTTTAGACCAGAATCGAGTTCTGTTTTGACCTACAAACAAGCCACAATAAGCATTGAGTGAAACATTAAACGCCGATTCTCTTTTGATTCTGGAAGAACCGGCAGGCAGAGCAACAGCTTCGATGGCATTATTAACTTCATCGGAGTTTTTGGCACTTGCGACAGCGGCTATCAGTGAACCATATCTTTGAATCTTTTTTGCGACGGTTGCTAGCGTGTCACTTACATCATTCTCCTGCTCTTTTGTTCTGTAGATGAGTGGCGAAATCAACTGACTGGCATTTACTATAGCTGTTGCATACGACTTTCTGTTGATAGCCACAGCCATATCAGATGCTGTTTGGGCATAATCAAAATAAATTGCTGTTTTCTTTTCTAAGTATAATGAGTCTTTCTTGAAAATGGAAAGTTGATCAACCTGACAGATGTATCTCATCAAATCAATAGAGTTTGAAACCACGCTATAATAGTTCTCATACATGAGGGAATCGCTGGTGATTTTTTTCAATCCCTGAATCTTCTTTTCCAAAAATTGAGTTTTTACGGCAATGTTGCTGATATATGCTTTATAGGGTTGGAGATTCGTGTATGTCTCATTCATTCTATCTGCAAGAAAAAATGATTTTCCGTTGTTATTAAATTGTATAGAATCTTTTCTGGCTAACTGTAAAACCAGTCCGAGATATATTTTCAACAATTGATCATCTTTTATTAATTGCTGTATTTCTTTTGCTGATGCCCAATAAACTGTATCGTTATTACTTCTCAGTGATGTTGAGATTAATTTCAATGTTTGAAATGCTGCTTTTACATTCGGACGAACAGAATCTAAATATACGACAGGATAGTTTTCTATTATTTCTCCCGGATGGTGATTATCCTGAATGCTTTGTGCCATATAAAAAGCAGTAAGTAGTTCAGCTTTCAGAGTTTGGTTTTTATTGAAATAGTCCTCATGGTTATCGATGATTCGTGGTAAATTAGTAGGTAAGGTTGCTAAATCCCGTTTGAATGACTCCCGTAATGTCTGAAGATATATCTCATACATATATATATCTTCGCCGATAGATAACAAAGTTCTTGCTGTCTGAGGGAAAATTGTTTTTAAATCAGGGTATTTATTCACATCTGCCTGAAATCGATCAAAAAAAGCGGTGCTCAACTCTTGTTTAGTTCGCTTGACTATAAATTTAGCCATACCATCGGCAACGGTAGTGACATCGAGACCGCCGACAGAAGCAATAATATTGGACATTGATAACGAAGTTCCTCCACGATTTACATTTGTAGTATCAATCCTAATATAAGCAGATTTTAAATATGAATTTGTCGTGTAGTTTGTTGAATTAATAGAATAATATTCATCTAATATTTTTTTTATTGTATTATATTTCTCTGGATCATTTAATGCAGTTTTAATATAGATAGCGTCTTGCAATAGGCTTTTTTGTTCATACTTAAAATCACTATCCTTTCTGTCTTGGAAATCTTTTTCCTCTTCAGATTCTTTTTTTGGAAGAATATAGGGTCCAATGATACTATTATTCAGCACTAAACTTATCGTATCGGGATTGATACTTGTTTCAATAGAGTTCTTTAATGTCCGATCCTTTAAAATGGTAATAATATAATCACCACTATTCCCATCTTTAGAAAGATTACCCTGATCAAATATTCCTCCTTTAAGAGCGAGAATTTGTTTTGTGTTCGCATCAATAATTTCAATAGGCATATTCTTGAAACTTTTGTTGAATTGAAAGATAACTGCGACATTATTTTGCTCTATCGAATCTTTTATTGCATTAATTGATCCTGCTTTTCTATGACTGAACGTATAGCGTGGAGCTTTAGAATAAGAAGCAACGGATAAGATCAAGAAACTAACTAATAAATATTTTTTCATAGTTATATGGGTTGTAGATTATAATAATCTAATGTCTTTTCTATGGGTAATATGAAAGAAAATTTATTGTTTCCGCCTAAAAGCATTCCTATTAATTTCATAGTTGACTTTTCATATACACAGCTTCCGGAATCTCCACATTCCGATAACGATTGTGATTTATCTCGATTCGGATTACTACCTATCAGTATGATTTTATTCATATAAATAGTTTCAGTATGATAATTTATATCTAAAGCTATATTGTAATCGATTATAAACGCATCTCTTATCTTATTTCCCTTCGAGATTATTGTTACGTTAGGTTCGGGTTGGTTAACGTCATTATCCGATACTGTATAATATCCTACTGCAAAGGATTGATATTGCGAGTCGGAATTCGTATTATTATCAAGTTGTGCAACTGCCAGATCCTGTTGATTATTTATAACTTGTAAAAACCATTTGCCCGATTTTGTTTGGTCAATTAAAGTCACTTTCTGTTGTTCGTTACTAAGAATTCCACCCATATTTAGTCGGTGTCCATTTGAATATATATGTCCTGAAGTTACTATGCCAACAAAATTCGGATTCGTCGTAGATTTTACCTTGCAACAAATTGAACCTTGATACAAAGGACTTGAGATATCACTTACGTTATTATTTTTTTGCGATATATGTATTTCACCAATACCCATATTCTGTACTAATTCTACCCCAATAGTTCTCACACTTCCATCGGGCATTTTAATTTCAAGTTTATCAGGGATACCCTCAGCTTTATCATCTTTTAGGTAAAGGGCTACTACGTGAGATTCCGGATTGTTTAAATCATGAACCGCATCGCTTACTGAAAGGATATTTGGAAACTTGAGTTTTAGATATTGTTCATTCTGAATTACCGCTAATTTAGCTAGTTCTGCATTACTGAATTCTACGGTAGACATGCCTGCTGATGACTTTTCTTCAACTTTCCCGGAAGTGTCTTTTACATCCTCGTTCCCTTTTACTGCTCCGTTTTTCTTTTCAAAGTAAGTCTGTGCAGCTTTTGCTCCAAAGATAAAAGCGATCATCCCCATCCAATATTCGTCCAGACCAATACTTTTCAGATTGGGGGCATTCCACCCCAATTTCAGCAATAGAAGACAAATTACATTAGTCATCATAAATACAGTAATTCGCATGGTGCTCAATCCTTGATTTCGATCTTGTAGCAGTGATGGGAAAATTAATGAAATGCCCAACATAATGATAAAAAAGTTCAACGCAATAAACTCACCAATTGTGGTTACTACTAAGTCTTTAAGAAACGCTGTTCTATACAATAAATTCACTACTCCAAAAATAAGTAAGGCATATCCAAGAATACGTACAAACATTCCGGCTTTGACTCCGGAAGGGAAAAGTACTTTCCAAATAAACGAGAATATTTTTTTCATGATCTTTGTTTCTATTTATGTAGAGACAAGGCATGCCTTGTCTCTACGATGATAATTTAAATCACTACCAGTAAAATAGGCTGACTATAGGCAGTAGTACCATCAATAGTTACGGCTGCCACGCGGAACCAGTATTTGGTCAGGGGCGTGAGACCGGTAATTTCGGCACTGGCTTTGGTGGTAACAGCTCCTAATATCCAGTCTTTTTCATTGGCAGGTATTTCACCCATGTAATATTGCCAGATATATGATTTTGCTCCATCGATGGCAATGTGACGGAGTAATGCAGTACCACTGTGTGTCCCATTCTCTGCTGTAAATTCAGGACGTTGTCCGGGAATATTCGACTTTGCTATGTTGAATCCGGCACTCAGAATCACCGCTCCATCACCATCGGCAATGCGATCAACGTAATTAGCCTCTTTACGCATTGCGTCATCCCAATCTTCTATGGCTTGGTGCAACAACATTGTTGCTTCTTTGCCACCACTTAGTGCTGTTGCACTACGGCTCTGTATTAAATCATTTTTAATTTTCAGGTTTTCCAATGATTCATCGGGTGTAGGAAATCTGAGATTGCCAGTCATTTTCTGAATCACGTTGGTTCCAAATTCTGGTTTTTCATTAGGTGTGAGCCTGATAAAATCGAAAACTACTTTGTCTTTTTTCATTTTTTCATTTTTTTTAGAGTTAATAATTCATTTTTTTAATGTGTAATATATTATAGTTTAATTCTTTATGATTGTAGTTTGACAAACAACTTAAGTTTTACCTCCGATAACTTAAGTTATTCGTTATATTACTTAAGTTTTATCTCCGATAACTTAAGTTATTCGTTGTATTACTTAAGTTTTATCTCCGATAACTTAAGTTATTTGTCGTGTTACTTAAGTTTTACCTCCAATAACTTAAGTTATTTGTCGTGTTACTTAAGTTTTATCTCCGATAACTTAAGTTATTCGTTGTATTACTTAAGTTTTATCTCCGATAACTTAAGTTATTTGTTGTATTACTTAAGTTATTCAATAAGTTTCTGTTGTTATTGATCAGACTTACCCGATTATCTGATATATTTCTATACTTGTTTGTCTGATTTACAAGACTATTACTCTAGTTGCTATCATTTTTCTTCCTGTTGTAATCCTGATTACAGCAAGTGGAGTATTTATTGACCCTAAAAGCTATTTGAAAAAATCAGAATCGGGATTTCTTTCTACCAATTGCATGCAAAAATAGAGTTATGTCATCAAGATGCCCATGCAAATCGTAAAAAAAAAGGGTCAAATCGTAAAAAAGTGAATTGTTTAGATACTAATTATATTAAATATTTATATTTTTGCAAAACGATAATTGATTTTGCCTGCATAATTCTAATGAACCTATTTGTGTTGTTACTCATTTAAATCTGATTGTCTATGGAGCATCTACGATTGATTCTGTTGATTGGATCGTTTATCCTTCCTTTGGTGTTGGGCATAGCTTTATTGCTCAATTATAATAAGCAATTATCGAGGGTAATGATGGCTGTTCTGCTTTTCAATATGTCTTTGTTATTTCTTTTCAATTATTTCCTGTTTAATAATTTGTACCGGTTTTATAGTTTTACCTATAGTTTGCATTCAACCATCATGCTGTGGGTATTTCCCTTTATTTATTTGTATTTAAAATCCATATTGCTGGACCGTAGAGGTTTGATGAAAGAACTCTGGCATCTTATTCCGGGTCTGGTGGTTGGACTTGTGTCTGCTCTTCTTTTTTATGGCTTTTTGAGCACTGAGGAGCAAACTTCGTATCTGACGAATCATGGAAAAGAGTTGATACTAACTACCCCGTCTTTAAAAATGATTCATTCATTCCGACTGATAAGGGGAGTGCTTCTTGTAATTCAGGTGTTTTGCTATTCTGTTTTATTTATCCGGCTTCGTAAGCATTATCGGATTCAGTTGCAGGATGAGTTTTCGAATATTGAAAAATTATCGATCGACAGAATGAAATGGTATAATGTCTTTTTTACGATTATTGGGTTGCTCTGCGTGTCTTTAGACATCTTCATGCCTCTTCGCCAAAACAATGATCTGCTTTTTATCTTTTTTCTTTTTCTGTTTAGCTTAGTAGTCTGGGCCTTGGGTTTTACTTCTTTTAAGCAACAGGAACCGGAAGCAGGCTGGTCCGAAATGGATCTGGAGTTTTCACCTATCGTGGAAGATCTGTCGCCGAAAGACAAACAGTTAATGAATAAACTGATAAATTATCTGGAGACTAATCAGGCTTTTCGTCAGCCCGATCTTTGCCTGACATCCACTGCCCGTCAGTTGGGAACAAATAGAAGCTATCTGTCAACTCTGATTAATAATCAGTTTGGCGTTAATTTCAATGTGTATATTAATCAATATAGGGTGGATTATATAACGAGGTATTTGAAGGAGAATCCGCGTGTGCACATGGAAGATCTGGCAGATATAGGAGGCTTTGGGTCAGTACGTACGCTAAAACGGGCAATGAAAAATTTAAAGTAGACTGTTGTGAATGACTGAAAACACTGATTTTTTGAATTGTTTTGATAAGGCTACATTTCGATAATAATGAGAAAGATGTATCGAAAAGCATAGTTTTGAAAAATCCTTTTTACCTTTGCAGTTAAGGGGGATTGAATTCCTTTTTGGGGCAACGGGTTTAAACTGCTTGACGAACATACGATTTTGAACACTTTCGATGGACTAAAGCTGTGGGGCAACGGGATAAAGTAATAGGAATTAGTACTGTCTGGTAAACTTTACAGATGGAGTCTTTGTAAGAAATTTGGCTAAGGCCGATTTTCAATTCTTACTTCGTTCGAAAGACAGCTAACAAAAGATTCTAATGATATGTCATTCACAGCGAAGCGAATAATCTAAACAATGATATTGATTTTAAAAATAACCAAATAAAAAAATAATGAAACACATCTTCTATTTAATTATTCCGGCTTTATTTATGAGCAATGCTTTAAAAGCCCAACAGGAAATAAAACTTTATCCAAACGGTCCGGCCGAAAGTAACGGAATTACTGTGCCTGAGAGTTACCGGGATCCTGAATTTGTAGTGAACACTTCAGACGCACGTATGTATGCTTATCCGGCTGCTAAAGAGTTGGCCAATGGTACGGCGGTAGTCATTTGCCCCGGAGGAGGTTATGTGGGTGTCTCGCAGATTAAAGAAGGTTCCGAAATTGCCAAATGGTTTAATGATTTGGGAGTAACTGCTTTTGTATTATATTATCGTATGCCCAACGGACATCCCGCTGTTCCGTTGGCTGATGCCCAAGCTGCATTGGAAATAGTGCATCAGCGTGCCAAAGAATGGAATATCGACAAGAATAAAATCGGTATTATGGGATTTTCGGCCGGTGGTCATCTGGCCTCAACGGTGGGGACTCATTTTAAAATGAAAACAAACCGTCCGGCTTTTATGATTCTGGCCTATCCGGTGGTAACGATGAACAAAGAACTGACTCATGCCGGTTCGCGTGAGAATCTGTTGGGTAAAGCGCCTTCGGCTGAATTAGTGAAACTGTATTCAAATGAGTTACATGTGACAAAAAAAACTCCCCCTACATTTATTGTTCATGCAAAAGATGACAGAGCGGTGCCGATTGCCAATAGCGAGAACTTGTTGAAAGCATTAAAAGATAATCATGTAGCTGCCGAGCTTCATAAATTTGATGTTGGTGGACACGGATTCGGCATGCGCAAAAAAGGAATTCCTGCCGATAACTGGCCCGATTTACTAAAAACATGGTTGCAAACCAATAAGCTGATTAAATAAGATGAAGTTTCAGGAAGAAGCGA
Organism: Bacteroidales bacterium; assembly: GCA_015654525.1. Classification (GTDB taxonomy): domain Bacteria; phylum Bacteroidota; class Bacteroidia; order Bacteroidales; family Paludibacteraceae; genus Paludibacter. The sequence continues at coordinate 7,215 of JAATGT010000024.1, read as the reverse complement.
ACGATGCAGTTGCACTGCTCCGGCAACTGATAGCCATTTCCTCGTTCAGTAAGGACGAGAAAGCGGTTGCCGATTTTATTGAACGATATATACAAATTAAAGGATATGTAGCTGTACGAAAAGAAAATAACGTATGGCTATTGAGTCCCGGATTTGATCCGGCACGTCCCACTGTACTGCTTAATTCGCATATTGATACTGTGAAACCGGTTGCCGGTTGGGTGCATGATCCGTTTGCTCCGACTATTGAAAATGGAAAACTGTTTGGGTTGGGAAGCAACGATGCAGGTGCAAGCGTGGTGAGTCTGCTGCATGCTTTTTTTTACCTGACACAACAGCAACAAAGTTATAATCTGATTTTTGCCGCTTCGGCTGAGGAAGAAATTTCGGGGAAAAACGGCATAGAAAGTTTGCTGCACGAGCTTCCGGAAATTAATTTTGCCATTGTGGGTGAACCTACGGGCATGAATATGGCGGTAGCGGAAAAGGGGCTGATGGTTCTCGACTGTGTTGTTCTGGGACAGGCGGGACATGCTGCCCGAAATGAAGGCGACAATGCTATTTATAAAGCTTTGCCTGCCATAGACTGGTTTCGTACTTTTGAGTTTGAGCGGAAATCGGATTTGCTTGGCGCTGTGAAAATGACAGTTACCCAAATAAATGCCGGAACGCAGCATAATGTGATACCCGATAAATGTTCCTTTGTGGTAGATGTACGGAGCAACGAGATGTATTCGAATCAGGAGATTCTGGATGAAATACGGATGCATGTAAGTTGTGATGTGCAGCCTCGCTCTACGCGACTAAGCTCAACAGCTACACCGCTGGCTCATGCTGTTGTAAAACGCGGACAGGAATTGAATCGTTCTGTTTTCGGATCGCCCACACTTTCCGATCAGGCGCTGATGCCTTTTCCAAGTCTGAAAATGGGTCCGGGCGAATCATCGCGTTCGCACACTGCCGACGAATATATCCTGTTGAGTGAGATTGAAGAAGCTATCGAAATTTATGTTCAATTGCTGGATGGGCTACTACTTTAGTCGATAATAAAGCCGCAGGTAGCACAAAGGGGTTCGACAATTTTACGTTGTTCGAATCCTTTTTTTATGTCCTTTGCTTTGTCAGTTGCAAGTATATCAACCAGATCTTGTGTGAATATATTCCCGAGTTGCATGTTTGCATCGGCATCCAGGCAGCAGGGCACTACTTGTCCGTCGGCCAATATGGCAATATGGTCGCGAAGTGCATAACAGTTTTTCTGTGTTTGTGTCTGGGGGTTGCTTTCATCCGGCCACTCAAAGCGTGGTGCCCGTTGCAGAAAGATATGGTCGGCCAGCTTCACCCCGTTTCCACTTGTTTTTTCGTTCAGCAGCTGGGTGGTGAGCTTAAATTGTTTGGCTATTTGATCCAGACAAATAGTATTAAAATGAGCACTCTCCTCATTACTGGTATTCCACAGGCGGAGGCATACATAGGTTTTTGGAGCTATTTCAGTAGCAAAATCAAGAACGGAGTTTAAATATTCTGTCCATTTGAGTGCCGCTATATTTTCTTCGGCATCGTGCAGCGAAATATTGATTTGGCGGATGGAGTGCTTGAGTAGAATTTCTTTCTTTTTCTCCAGCAATCCACCGTTGGTGGTAATGTTGATATTAAGTCCGGCAGTTTCGGCAATGCTGATAATTTCATCCAGATGCGGATGCAGCAACGGTTCGCCGAGGACATGCAGGTAAATATAGTTGGTGAAAGGGCGAACCTTTTCCACGACCAATCGAAATTCATCTACAGACATGAACCTGCTTGTTCGTGCTGTTTTAAAACAAAAGCTGCAATCGAAATTGCAGCTATTCGTTATCTCAATATAGATTTTCTTGAATTTCAATATCCGGGATTTTTATAAGTGTTTTTGAGTGTATTCTTGATGGACTCTGTTGTTACAATGCTTGAAATCTTGTAACTCGTGACTTATTCCTTGTAACTATTATGCTATCTGAAATCAATAATATTATGAATGGACAATATACCCACTACCTGCTCATTCTCATCCAGCACCGTTAATGTAGTTATTTTGTTGATGTCCATTATCTCCAATGCTTCGGTAATCATTTCGTCCTGCGCAATTCGTTTGAAACCATGTGTCATAAAGTCGGCGGCTGTCAGATGTTTCAGCTCGTCAAACCGCTGAATAGCCCGACGGATATCGCCATCGGTAATTATTCCTATGGCCTGTTCCCGGTCATTATAAACCATCGTCATTCCCAGGCGCTTGTTGCTTACTTCGTAAATAATATCTTTGAAGAGTGTGTTTTCATATACTTTCGGAATGTCGGTAAACATTTCATCTTTAACCCGCGAAATCAATCGACGGCCCAGCGCACCTCCGGGATGATAAAGGGCAAAATTCTCGGCTTTAAACCCACGGCGTTCCATCAGACAAACAGTCAATGCATCGCCCATAACCAGTGTGGCGGTGGTGGAAGTGGTAGGTGCCAGTCCCAGCGGACATGCTTCCTTTGAAATTCCGATATTTAGTACCAGCGACACTTCCTGAGCCAATGCAGATTTCAGGTTGCCAGTCATTGCTATTACAGTACAACCTATTTCTTTCAGTGGAGCCACTACATTCAAAATCTCAGCAGAATGACCACTGTTCGAAATCAATAGCGCGATATCATTTTCGCTTACCATGCCCAGGTCGCCGTGCATAGCTTCTGCTGCGTTGACAAAAATGGCGGGAGTTCCGGTGGAAGCCAGTGAGGATGCAATTTTGTGTCCGATAATGCCGGTTTTACCGATGCCCATAATAACTAATTTACCTTTGCAGGCATAAATCATTTCAACGGCTTCGTTTATTTCCGGTCCAATCTTTTCAGCCAGCTTTTGGAGTTCGGCAATTTCAAGATTGAATATCTCTTTGCTTCGTTGTATAAAATCCATTTTACAAGAGATTAATCTGCTTTAATTTTCATAATGCGATTGTCTCGAATGACTATCATATCACTATTCGTTTTTTTCTTTGACTCGATAAGCCTAGCATAGACTTTATCCATACCACGGAGTATTTTATCTCTATCAGATACTTTTTTATCTTTCATCATAATAGTTTTTAAATAGATTGTATTTCTCAGATTTGTAAACAGTAATTTTGGTTGATTTGTTTTTCTTTTCTGCAATGAAATCTGATTTATTGTCGGAATTATCAAATATCATCACTTCATCTACTATTGAATAATAAATTTTATAGAAATTAATAATTCCATTTGTGTATCTTCGTCTAATAACTTCAGGTTCAATGTTATGTCCGCCTTCGAGTACTCGTAACTTAACTCGTTCAATAGCTAATTCTACCGTTTGTAGCCAGTAATAAATTAAAATAACATGGTAACCCTGAGTTTTAGCCGTTGCAATTTTATTCTTATAACTCTTAGTTGCTAGTGTAGTTTCAAAAGCAAAGTCAACTCCTTGCTTCATCAATTCATCAATTCTTGATAGCATTAGCCTACCTGCCTCAATGGCAACTTTCTCCGGTTGAAATGGAGATAACCCTTTTGCAATTTCATCGGCATTCACAAATTCCTTGCAATCAAGAATCTCAGGTAAAAGCGTATAAGATGCTGTAGTTTTTCCAGCACCATTACAACCTGCTATAATATAAAGTTTTTTGCTCAAAGTTTCATGAATTTATAATTCATTTTTCAGCAATAGCTATTCATAATCATTTCCACAAATTCCCGAACGCAGCCTTCTCCACCTTTTTTCTTCATCTGAACAATGCCGGGTATATTTTTTATGGCATCTAATGCATCGGCCGGACAAGCAGCCAGCCCAACTGCAGATAGCAATTCAAAACAGTTCACGTCATCGCCTATATAAGCAACTTCGGCCAGTGTGATACCTTCTTTTTCGCAAATTTCTTTTACCGAAGCCAGCTTTCCGCCTTCACGTTTTCCCTGATATAAATAATCAAGTTTTAGTTTTTGGAACCGACGTTCTACCAGTTTGGTGTTTTCTGAAGTTACAATACCGGTTTTAATTCCTTTAGCCTTAACCAACTGCAAACCCATGCCGTCGTGCGTGTTGAATTTCTTCAGTTCATCACCGGCTTCGGAGTAATACATGCCGGAGTCTGTCAAAACACCATCTACATCAGTTAATAAGAGTTTTATTTTACTTGGTAGTTTTGTAGTTACTGCTTGCTGCTTGCTGTTTGCAACTTGCTGCTTACTGCTTACTGCTAGCTGTTTCGTAATATTATCTATCGCAATTGCCTGTTCCAGAATTTCGCGAATGCCGGAAAGGTATAATTGATTTGGTCCGTCAGAAAAAGCATGATCGGGGTCGGGATGTACTTCGGCAAAAATGGCATCAACACCAACGGCCAATGCTGCACGCATTAAATATGGAACCATTTCGCGGTTTCCGCCGGTTGAAGTTCCTTGTCCTCCTGGCTTTTGCACAGCATGTGTTGCATCAAAAACTACCGGGAAGCCATAGTTGCGCATTTCTACCAGTCCGGTCATATCCACCACCAGATTGTTGTATCCAAAACTGGATCCACGTTCGCAAAGCAGGATGTTTTCATTGCCCGAATCACGTAGTTTGTCTACTACATTCTTCATGTCCCAGGGTGCCATGAATTGTCCTTTTTTTACGTTGACAATTTTACCCGTATGAGCAGCAGCTATCAGTAAATCGGTCTGGCGAGAAAGAAATGCCGGGATTTGTAACATGTCAGCAACCTTAGCCACCTCGGCGCATTGCCAGGTTTCATGTACGTCGGTTACAATGGGTAAGTCTAATTCGGTTTTTACACGTTGCAGAATTTGCAGTCCACGTTCCAAACCTACTCCACGAGGAGATTTTACCGAAGAACGGTTGGCTTTATCAAAAGAGGATTTGAAAATCAAGTGAATTCCCAGTTCACCACATACTTCTTTTAAAGTGCGAGCCACTTCTATGGTCATTTCCTCGGTTTCGATGGCACATGGTCCGGCAATCAGTACAAAGCGGTTATTTCCACCGATATCAAAGCGGTTGAGGACATTTATCTTGCGGGTTTCAATCATTTTCTTGATTTAAGATCCGGACTCATCATGCTGTTTTTCTGTTGACACGCCGATGTCCGGAATGTGTAGGTATTAATTCGTATATACTCTCACCCAATCTACTTCCAGGTTTCCTGTGTCTCCATTTTGTTTGCTGGTGATGAAAGAGTTGAAAGCTAAATATAATTGATCTGTGGGAATATTACTCGTTGTGCGATAGACTTCATAATTATTAATCATCCATCTCAATTCGTTCTTTGTCCATGCCAAAGTATAAATAAAGTACTGAGAAGGATTTAATCCTTTAATTTGCACTCCGTCAACTAAGTCTTTGTTTGCATTCCCAAGGGTAATTTGCTTTCCGTCGAAATGGAAAATATTGATGTGAGGTAATTTGGCATCATTCCCCAGCCAGAATGTATGATGGAGATTTCCTGTGCAACGAAGTTTGGCGCGAAAAATACCTTCTTTCTGACGGAAAGTGTCGGCTGTTTGAAGCACATCGGAGGTATAATCAAATTCTTGCTGAACAAATCCTTTTTTAGGATGCCAGGCGCGTGCAGTGGTTTTTTCCCGTTTGGTTTCAAGTTTTAGAATGCCATCAACTACCGAAATATTTTTTCCGGAGTTATTTGCCTGTTTTTCATTCGCAAATGAATGATCACTGATAAGTTCTTCGCTTTTGTAATGAAATCCAAAGTTCCAGTGCGATTTATCTAAGGTGTTCCAACTAAATTCATCCTGAAAAGATAACTTGAGTGCGCGGTATTTTTCAAATCGCTCCGGTTTTTCTTTTTCAAAAAATACAATATCAGGATTTTTTGCCAGTTCGTAAAAACGTTCCTGCTGAGTAAATTCGGGCGTGTTGCGCCAGCGTTTTTCGTTGGCCCAAAATTCATTTGCTTTTATGAATTCGGGAGTTGCCACTTTGGCTTTTAGTTGTTCGTACTCGGTTATAATGTAAGAATCGTGAAAGCGGCTATAGGCTTTAAATTCGTTTGATTTCTCAAAGTGTTTTAGTTTCTGTAATGTTTCAGAAGCTTTTACTTTGTCTTTGTTTCCCAATAGTTCGAAATCGGGAGATGACTTGAATTTGAGGTAATGTTTCAGGGCTTCGGATTCGAGCACCTCATAATAGGTATTAATTGCCGGCGAATTTTGAAGCTTTTTGAACTTGGTGTTGATTCTGTATTCTTCAGTATCTTTGTACTTTCTGTTTTGAAGAATTTTCTTGTTCTCCTGAAACTTAGCAGACTTTACAATATGAAAGAGTTTCTTGTATTCTGCAAGTTCTACTGACTTCTCAACCTCTGCATAACGATGCATGGCTTCCTTTAATTCAGCTTCGTCTTTTTCCAGTTTAGCTGTAGGAGTAATTTCTCCAAAGAGTTTTTTCCAAAACAGATTCATAAAGCTACGATATTATGAGTTTTTATTTGACAAATTAATTAGTTCCATACAGTTCGTAATATCACGGGCAATTATCGGTTTGTATTTTTCATCCGAAGGAATGAATGATTCATTGCGCATGCGATCAATTTGCTTGAGAAAAAGATCGTAAAAACCATTTTGATTGACTATTATCAACGGTTTCTTATGCTCACCTACTATGCCCGAAGCAACAATATCCAGCATTTCGTCCAGCGTCCCGTAACTTCCCGGAAGTACCACAAATATATCTGCAAACGACTTCATTTGGGCTTTGCGCTCACTCATGGTATCCACTGTGATAAGTTGGGTAGATAGCGCACTCTGCCGATTCATTTTGATAACAGCGTATGGAATTACTCCAATGATCGAACCCTTCTGACTTTGAGCTCCCTCGGCCACCGAGTCCATCAATCCGCCTGTTGCTCCGCCGTATACCAGCGTATTCCCACTTTGGGCAATCAGCTTTCCCAGAAGAAAAGCTGATTGCTTGTAGTGATCAGCAATGTGATTGCTCGAAGAGCAGAATACGGCTATGTTCATTTTTGTAGTTGACAGTTTATAATTGATAGTTCATAGTTTTAGATCTTTAACTATCCGGTATCAATTGTCTTCTAAATTAAGCGTCAATTTTAGCGTAAGTTGCATTTTGTTCAATGAACTGACGGCGTGGTGCTACATCATCTCCCATCAACATAGCGAAAACGTGATCAGCTTCAGCAGCATTCTCAATATTTACCTG